>CAYQWK010000161.1:0-8448 GCA_964420805.1 uncultured Bifidobacteriaceae bacterium
CCTTTGCGGAGGCGCGCTCCTCCGGCGCGATGGAACTGCTCCTCTGCACACCGCTCGAAGCGCGGCAAATCGTCCGCGGGCAGCAACTCGCCATCAAAAGTTTCTTCCTCAAACCCTTGTGTGTTCTCATCGCCGTGGAAGCCGTGCTCCTGACCGCGCAATTGTTCGTGCTGGCCTCGCAAGCCGCGGCGTTTTCGGCGGTGATGATCTTCTTCGTTGTCGCGTTCTCGCTGGTGTGGTTCGTCACCGACCTGCTGGCCGTCAGTCGCGTCGCGATGTGGTTCGCGCTCACCTCGCCGAAGCCGACCCATGCGCTCACCAAAACCGTCTTGTTCGTCCTGATCCTGCCGCTCGTCTTCGCCCCGTGCTGCAACATCATTGGGCCGGGCCTGATGGTGGCCAAGAGCATCTTTTTCCTCACTTGGGCGCAGGCGAAACTCGACAATGAGTTCCGCGCCGCGGCCGTGGGCCGCTTCGCCCCGCCGCGCGCGGAATGGTGGAAGAAGCCGGAGCCGCCAAAACTCTCGATGCCGGTCTGAGCGTGGAGGATGAGCAAGGCAATGATTACCGATCATTCAGGTGAAGCGTCCCGCGGGCGGGCGGGCGGAGAATCTCGACGGCTCAATCGCGCCCTATCTCAAACACCCGCCTTCCCTTGACCGATGCTCCCCGTCGTCCAACGCGAACTCCTCGTCGCCTCCCGGAAGTGGCACACCTTTTGGACCCGCATCGCAGCGGCGGCCATCGCCTTTTTCGTCGTGCTGCTCGCCGTTGGGAGCGGAGCCTCGCCCTCGACGGGGGCCAGCGCCGGCAAGGCGATCTTCAGCACGCTGGCGTGGATGAGTTTCTGGGCGTCCTTCTTCGGCGGATCCATGCTCACCGCTGATTCGCTGGCCGTCGAACGCCGCGAGGGCACGCTCGGCTTGCTCTTCCTCACCGACCTGCGCGGCTACGACGTCGTCCTCGGCAAACTCGTGGCCAAATCGCTCACCGGTTTCTTCTGCCTCATCGCCATCCTGCCCATGCTCGCGGTGCCGCTGCTGCTTGGTGGCGTCACGGCCGGCGAGTTCTGGCGCACCGTCGTGGTCCTGCTTAACACGCTATTCTTTTCACTGTCGCTGGGCCTCTTCATGTCGGTCTTCGCGATGGAATTACGCGGCATCGGCGCGCTGTGCGTGCTTACGCAAATCTTCATCCTGTGCGGGCCACCGCTGCTCGCCGAATTTGCTCCCCGCTTTCAGTTCAACAACACCCTGTTCTCGGCCCTCTATCCGCCGCGGGCACTGGAGGCCGTCTCGGCAAAAACATTCTCCGCCCAGCCTGCGCGGTTCTTCGTCAATGTCGTGCTGGTGCAGGGAATCTGCTGGTTCCTCCTCTGGGCGGCCAGCGCGCGCATCAGCCGCTCGTGGCAGGCGAAGCCCGCTGCGGGCTTGAAGCTCCGCTGGCAAATCTTCCGCCGTAATGTTGTGCAGGGCAACATGCCCGCGCGTGCCGCGCTCCGGCGCGAACTGTTGGACATCAACCCGATCACCTGGCTGCACAGCCGCGACAAGCTCATCCGCGACGCGCTCACGGTCTTCACCCTGTTCCTGGCAGGCGGCGTGTTCGCCCTCAATTTTCATCCCGCGTTTGCTTGGGTGCAGTTCTCCCCGGCCATTGCCAGCGCCGTCTTCGTTCACGCCACGCTCTTTCTTCTCGTGGCCTTTCACGCCGCCTCCCTTCCCGTCGAGGCCCGGCGCGACAACGGCCTGGAACTCATTCTCTCCACCGAACTGACCGATGCCGACATTCTCAACGGCTTCCTCCGGACGATCCTCCGGCTGTTCCGCCCGTCGCTTTGCATACTCGCCGCCTACGACCTGCTCTGGCTCATCATGCTGGCGGTCCATTCCAAACCGGATGAAATGGGTTTAGCGGTGGGAAGCGGTGTTTGCCTGATCCTCAGTTTCGCGGCGTGCGGAGTGGCCATCACCTGGTGCGCCATCTACTCGGCCATGCGCGCCCGGCGGCCTTTCAACGCGGCGGCCAGGGCCTTTTGTGCCACGGTCCTCGCCCCAGCGGCTGCCTTCGGAATTCTCATGACCAGCTTGCGGTATGACAGCGGCGCCCTCTTGCTTGGCATCTTCACCTTCGTGGCGTTGCTGAATTCCTGGATGTGGGGAAGCTCCGCCCGCGAACGCGCCCGCGAGGAGTTCCGCGAAGCCATGACCCGCCAGGAACGCAAACCGATCTCGCCAGACGAGGACTACGCGCTCGTGAAGTAAGCCGGCTTCAACCCAAAGTCTTAAACAGAACACTCATCCACGCTAATGAATCCCGGGCGATGCGGGCCGTTGTGCCAATGCCGCAACCGCAAAGAACTCGCGAATTTCAAAGGCAGCAAAGCACGCAAACATTAGCGTCGATTCGCGGCTTCAACTTTGGAATCCAGATTCAATCCACAAACACCGTCTCGTTCGCCAGCAACAGCGCCTGCGCGTAACGCTCCCAGGGCGAGAGGGTTTTCCTTTCCGGTTCCTTGCCGCCGAAGTCCTCCTTCGCTTTCCACTCCGCGCGGCTTGAGACCGAGGTGGTGTACGAAATCACCGGCGCCCAGGTGAACGAATCCGAGTCCAAACCGCCGCGCAGATCGACCGCGAAATCGATAGTGTCGCCGCGCTTCACTTCCACGCGCTCGACGTTCGTCGTCGCCCTCGAGTTGTGGACCACCCATTCGCCGAGCAATCCGGCCCGGCCCGACACGATGCGTCCGCGCACGCCGTCGCCCTTTTCCGTTCCGTGCGCGAGACGCGCGCGAATCTTCACCGTGCCATCCTCCGGTGCCGTCCATCGGCGCACGGCGGCGTGTTTCAGATCGTTGCCCGTGTGACCGCCGTCCGCCGTCAACAGTGTCCAGCCAAGTTTCGCATCCGGCAGCTTCGGGCCGCCCTGCCAGCCCGAGCCGGTGAAATGCGGCAGCGTCGCGAAGCCATTGATGCGTTTGGTCATCGGGTCGAACTCCCCGAAGCCGTACCGCCACGCATTCGGCGGCGCAGGCGCGGTGGACGACGACGCAGGGGCCGAAACGTAACCCTTGGCCAGCGCGATCTCGTCGGGTTCCGCCGGACGCTGAAAGACGACGCGGTGCAACCGGTCCACCCGCGCCTCGTCCGTCGCCGCCTGCCGGACCTCGCTGCGTGCGACCAGCGCCTGCGCCTGCTCGACTGCGAACGGGCTGTTCATCAGGAACAACGCCTGTTGCGGCACGGTCGTCGAGAACCGCCCGCCGCTGCTTGTGTCCGGGTTGGCGAAGTCGAAGGTGCGGAACACGCCCGGCAGGTTCTGCCGCTCGATGTAGGCATACACACTTCGCCGCGTGGCGAAAGGCTGCGTGGTGATGTCCACCGCGTTGCCGCCCATGGTCAAATCCAGCCGACCCGCCGCGGTGAGCAACGTGTCGCGCATCGCCTCGAAATCGAGCCGGCGGCGGTTCATGCGCCAGAACCTCTCGTTCGCCGGATCGATCTTCGCGTTCGCGTCGTTCTCGACGCTGGTCTGTTGATACGCGCTCGAAAGCATCATCGCGCGGTGCAGCTTCTTGACCGACCAGCCCTCCGCCATGAACCGCGCGGCCAGGTAATCGAGCAACTCGGGATGCGACGGTGCGTCCGCCTTCATGCCGAAGTCGCTCGGCGTGCGGACCAGCGGCGTGCCGAAATGCTGACGCCATACGCGGTTCACAAACACCCGCGCCGTCAGCGGGTTGTTCGTGCTGGCAATGGCACGGGCCAGTTCCAGACGTCCGCTGCCCTGCTTGAACGGCTCGCGTTTCTCCGGCGAAAGGATCTCCAGGAACTGCCGCGGCACCTTGGAGCCACGATTGCCGGGATTGCCCCGGATAAAAACCACCGGCTCGACCGGCGTCTTCCGGTCCGCCAGCGCCATTGCGCGGGGCGGCGCGCCGGGATGCGTCGCTTCCAACTCGTCAATCTTGCGCTTGAGCGCGCGCTCCTTCTGCTGCGCCGGCGTATCAAAAAGTCGGCGCAATTCGTCCTTCGCCAGGCGGAATGGCGAATCCTCCGCGTGCAAAAACTTCCGCAACCCCTCCGCGTCCGCGTCCTTCACCGGTTCGTGCTTCGCCGCGTACGGGGCGAACAACTTCGTGTAGCGCACGGCAACTTCCTTCATCGATTCCGGCGGAGTGGCAAACTGCGCGGCCACCAGGGGATTCAACTTGTTCGCCGGGTCCGCGTTCGCGGCCACGCTCTTTGCCACCGTCTTTGCGCGCTCGGCGAAATTCGTCTCGCCGAGGGCGGCAAACCGCGTCCACGCGCCGAGGATGGGATCAGGCTTTCGTTTCGCCTCGCTCAACCGCTCGATCCACCGCCGCGCGATGACCGGGGCCAGCTTGCGCTCGCGAACGAAGGAATCCTGCTTGCCGTTGTCGGCGATGCCCTTCGCGTCGCGCGCCACGAGCAGATAATCACCGAGTTGCCCGCGCATCTTTTCCAGCAATTCCGCCTCCTTGCCGGCGAGGAATTTTGCCAGATCGTCCTCACGCTTCTTCTTTTCGGCGGCGTAAGCCGGATGTTCCTTTGGCAGCGCGGCGTTGCCCAGCATTGGCTTCTCGCCCGGTTCCTCGCTGCTCGCGAACACGCCGTAGAGAGAATAATAATCCTTCATCGGCACCGGGTCCGATTTGTGGTCGTGGCAACGGGCGCAACCCACCGTCAGCCCCATCAACCCGCGCCCGACCACGTCGAGACGGTCGTCGATAATGTCGTGCTGGTTGTTCAGGAACCGGCGGCCCAGGGTGAGAAAGCCCATCGCGGCCAAAGGCCGTTTGTCCTCGCCCAAGGGCAGCAGATCCGCGGCGATTTGCTGGATGACGAACTGGTCGTAAGGCAAATCCTCGTTCAACGCGCGGATCACATAGTCGCGATAAGTCCACGCGAACGGATAACGGCGTTCCTCCTCGAAAACGTATCCTTTCGTGTCCGCGTAACGCGCGACGTCCAGCCAGTAACGCGCCCAGCGCTCGCCGTAACGCGGCGAGGCCAGCAACCGGTCCACCAGCTTTGCGAAGGCGTCCGGGGACTGATCCGCCACGAACGCCTCGACCTCCGCCTCCGTGGGCGGCAGCCCGGTCAAATCGTAGGTCGCGCGCCGGATCAATGTCCGACGATCCGCGCGCGGCGAAGGCGTCAACCCCTTCTCCTCCATCCGTGCGAGAAGGAATCGGTCCACCGGCGCCTGCACCCATCTCTCGTTCTTCACCGCCGGCGCGGCCACGGCGCGGACAGGTTGGAACGCCCAATGTTTGCGCGCCGCGTCCATGTCGATGGCGCCGGCAATCTTGTTCGTGCCGCTGCGCGGATCAGGCGCGCCCATCTTCACCCACTGCTCGAACGCCCCGATCTGCTCCGCCGTGAGCTTCTTGTTCTTCGGCGGCATTTGCAGATTCTCGTCTGTGTAGCGGATGGATTTGATTAGCAGGCTCTTGTCCGGATCACCGGGAACGATGGCGGGGCCGCTGTCGCCGCCCTTGAGCAGGCCGGCGCGCGTGTCCAGCAACAGCCCGCCCTTCACCTTCTCGCTCTGCGCGCTGTGGCATTTGTAACAGGTGTCCACCAGCACGGGCCGGATTTTCTTCTCGAAGAACTCAATGCCCGCGTCCGCAGCCGGCAACGGCGCGGCCAGTGCGAACGCGGCGGCGGCAAGCGAGATTCTCAACAATGAACTTGGCGGTGTTTTCACTCGTGTTGTTTCCGGTCCGAACGCGGATCGGGCAGCAGCTTCGCCACGGCTTCCGCCGCGCGCCGGCTTGCGCCGGGGCCGCCCAGCGACGCGACGATTTCACGCAGCTTCGTTTGGACCGTTCTGCGACGCGCCGCGTCGTTGAGGAATTCAAGCGCGGCCCGCGCAATGTTTCCGGATGTCGCCTCGCTCTGGACGAACTCCGGGAACACCTCCGCGTTCGCGAGGATGTTCGGCATGGCGATCCACTTGAGATTCACAATGCGGCTGGCGATGGCGTAGGTCAGCACCGAGGTCCGGTAAAACGCCACCGTCGGCAACTCGAACATCGCGCATTCGAGCGTGATCGTTCCGCTCTTGGCGATGGCGACATCACTGGCGGCCAGCGTGGCGGCGAGGTCCGCGCGCAGTTCCACGCCTTCCGGCAGGCCGATCGCCCGCGCGGCGGGCACCAGCGACTCCGGCATGACCATCGCCACGCTCACCTCGGGAACCGCGGCCCGAATCTCGCGCAGCGCGTCGGCGAGAATGGGCAGGTGGCGGCGCAATTCCGAAGGGCGGCTGCCGGGAAGAACAACCAGGCGCGTGCCCTTTTCCACGACCCCGCCGCGATCCGGAACCAGCCCCGCGTAACGATCCACCACCGGGTGGCCGACAAATTCAACCGCGAATCCTGGAACACGCCGGGCGTACCAATCCTTCTCGAAGGGGAAGATCGCCAGCAGCAGATCCACGTCGCGCGCCATCTTCTCCGCGCGGCCGGGGCGCGAAGCCCAGACTTGCGGAGAGACATATTGCACCACCTTCGGATTCCAGCCCGCGCCGGCGCGGCGCACGTGCTTTTTCACCGCGCGGGCGAAGCGCCGGTTGAACCCGCCGAAATCAACACACAGGATCAAGTCGGGCCGCCGCTCGACGGCCACCTTGAGCAGGGCGTCGAAGCGTTGCTTGAACTCGAAAATCCGCCGCCAGACCTCGAGGCCGAAGACCGCGTTGCGCGCGAAATCGAAGAGAACCTCCACGCCCGCCGCCGCGAGCCTTTCGCCGCCCACGCCGAAAAACTTCGCCTCCATCTGGCGTTCCGAAAGCACGCCACGCAACGCCGTCACCAGTTCCGCGCCCAGCATGTCGCCGCTCGCCTCTCCGGCGATGACCATGATCGACTTGGGTTTCACGGTGCGCCCTTGGAAACGTCCACGCCACTCAGCCGGGGAGCGCGGTCCCCTGCCCCGCCGCCCTGACCTGCCGCGTGATCTCGAAAGCCAGTTCCAACGCGCGCTTCGCGGCCTCGCCATCCACGAGCGGCTGCCGGCCTTCCCGCACGCACTCGACGAAATGCCGCAGTTCCAACTTGAGCGGCTCCTCCTTCGCCACCGGAACCGGCTCGCGCAGGATGCGCCTTCCGCCGAACGCGCTCACCAAACCGGCCTCCAATCCCGCCGCCTCTCCCCCCGCCTCGCCATCGCGGGCGACGCGGTAAATGAAACCTTCCTGCGCCTGGTAATTGAGCGTGATGTAACACGGCGAGGCGCCGCCGCAGAAAACACGAATCTTCCGGCAACGCTCGGCGCTCACGCGGCTGGCGGTGAGATTGGCAATGCAACCATTGGCGAAGCGAATGCGCGCGTTGGCGATGTCCTCGGACTGGCTCAACACCGGCAATCCCACCGCCTCGACGGCGGCCACCGGCGACTTCACGAATGCCAGCACGATGTCCAGATCGTGAATCATCAGGTCCAGCACCACGCCGATGTCCGTGCTCCGGGCGGGAAACGGCGAGAGCCGCTGCGCCTCGATGAACCGTGGCGTGCCAGCCACGCGATCCAGATAACTGAAAACCGGGTTGAACCGCTCAATGTGCCCCACTTGCAGAATGCAGCCCCTCGCCCGCGCCAGTTCGACCAGCGCGGTGGCATCCGCCGCGTTGTCCGTCATCGGCTTCTCGACCAGCACATGACGCCCCTGCCCGATCAACTCCGAGGCGATGGCGAAATGCGTGACCGTGGGCGTGACAATGCTCACGGCATCCGCGGCGGCGGCCACCTCGGCCACGGAAGCGAAGGCGCGCACGCCGTGCTTCGAGGCATGAAGCCGCGCCGCCTCCGGATTGACATCAAAGACGCCGGCGAACTCCACCGCGCCCGAGGCCGCCATTTCGGCGTAAATGCGCGCGTGATGCTGGCCCAATGAACCGGTGCCAACCACCGCGACCCGAATCAAATCTCTCGCTGTTCCCACGGGCGCGAGTGTGCCATCGGGCCTTCCGAAGTGACAACCAGAACCGGGCTGGAACCCAGGGCGGATGCATCAAATTGGTGGACCGGCTCGCGCGGGCGAGCCGTCGCGCCGCGCAGGGACGGACGGAAACACGTTTGGACCGGCTCTGAACCACCCGCTCTGCGCGGGTTGGTTTGGTCGCCCGTCCTCCGTGACACTTACCGCGAAGGGTGGACAGCGCGACCAAACCCACCAACAACTCAGGGATGCACTGGAAAGTTCTGCATTGCGGGAAAATCCGTTGACGCAAGGGGCCGAGTCGGTAGATTTCGCGGCTCTCAGAGTTCCAGAGTAGCTCAATGGTAGAGCACGCGGCTGTTAACCGTGTGGTTGTAGGTTCGAGTCCTTCCTCTGGAGCCATCTTAAAAGCCATTGCTTTGAGGCTTTTCTTCAAGGAAGCACTCCTCTTGGTGATTTTTGCCAGCAAAGGCGTCG
>CAYQWK010000161.1:8458-12734 GCA_964420805.1 uncultured Bifidobacteriaceae bacterium
TTGTAGGTTCGAGTCCTACCTCTGGAGCCAATCTGTTTTCTGGCCGTTTTCGGCCACATTTCCTGTCTCCAGAGGTCGGAGAAACCCCTCATTGTCAGCAAAACTGTCAGCAAACTGGCAGCGGGTTCTGAAACCTTGGCGGATTCGTGCGTGCTGGAATGAAGGTCGAGAGTACTCCGTAACCGGAGTTCGCTTCGGGCGCTATCCTCAGAAAGTCGAGAAGCGCAATGAAGCACCGGTATCGGATGTTCCGTCGAGCAGGAGTCTTCTACGTCCACAACAATGAGACGGGGAAGCAGGAGAGCCTGCGCACCAAGGACGAAGCCGAAGCCGAGCAGCTTCTACATGCCAAGAACCATTCCTCCAGCAGCCCCCATCTAAATCTCGCAATGGCGAAGGTCTACCTGACGGCCCATGATCCTCGCCTGGTTCAACGCACCTGGAACGACGTAATGAAGCAGTACTCCGCTCGCGGAAAGGAGTCCACGCGGGAGCGCAATGAGCGAGGATGGCGCAGCACGGCATTTGATCCGATCCGCAACAAGCCCTTGTTGGAGACCACCAGTGAAGACCTTCTGGCCGTGATGGCCGAAAAGGGAGCCTTTACGAACCATTGCCTGCGCCGTCTCCACAATCTTGCGTTGGGTTTGGGGTGGTTGCTTGCGCCCGTGCTGACCCCCAAGCTTTGGCCCAAAATTCAGCCGCAGGCGAAGCGAGGGATCACGCTCGATGAGCACTGCCGGATCATCGCTGCCGAAGGGAACCTGGAGCGGCGTCTCTATTACGAGATGTTGTGGGAGACCGGAGCCGCACAGTCGGATGCTGCTCAATTCAGCAGGGCCAACATCAACGGCAAGGCACGCACCTTGAAGTATTCGCGCGTGAAGACCGGCCATACAGCATGTCTTCGCATCGGGAAAAAGCTTCAGAAGTTGATCGCCCGGTTGCCTAAAGAGGGCTTGTTCTTCCCGCGAATTGCGGTGGAGAGCAACAAAGATCGGGCTGCCGAGTTCCGGCGACGCTGCCGCATACTAAAACTCAATGGTGTCTCACTGCATTCGTACCGCTACGCCTGGGCGGAGCGGGCTATGGCTTGTGCTTACCCTGAACGTTGGGCGCAGTCGGCGCTCGGCCACAACAGCCGAGCGGTTCATCAGGCGTATGCCAAGGGCGCGCACGTAACCTGCCCTCCGCTGGAAGAGTTTGAGCACAAAATCATTCGCTTGCCTGAGGGTGCAACTCAAGGTGCGAACGTTGCTGAACGTTCAGCGGTGTGACGATGCGTGCATCGTTATTCCGGCAAACCTGGAGTCGCCTTCTCGCATGTTGAAACCCATTGAGCCATTGCATCGAAGTATCGTTGAGCTTGAGGTTCCGAAATACTTCCGCTGTGTAACAGCCCCCAAATCCGGTCAAAGTAGCTCCCGATGTTCGCCGGATAGCTCACGCTGTCTTGGTCGAAGCATTCCTTTAACGCTGGAAAGCCAGTGCAGTCAGCGTCTCCCCCGACGATACCTTGCCGAATCCGCCACCCGGTTGGAGTCATTTCGATGGAATATCGGTCATCATGACTCCATCTGCGCGTGTAAATGTCCATATGGAACAACTTGGATGTGCTCATGCGTCAGGTGTACGATCAGCGTATGCAGCCGTCCACGATACTTTTTCAATAGGAGCGGATGCTCGTACCACCACCGTTGAAATGAACCTCTTTCCACCAGGTACTTGACGCGAGAGCTAGAATCGTCTCATGCAAGCACTGCGTAAAAAGCCTTTGGCTTCGTTGCCTCCAGTGCTGATGTCGAAATCGAGATTCTTGGCTGGCCTCCAATGTCCAAAGCTCCTGTGGCACGCCGTGAATACGCCCGAGCAGTTCCCGCCGACTGATCCAGCGACGAAGGCCACCTTCAACCAGGGACATGAGATCGGTGCGCTCGCGAAGACGCTCTATCCTGGTGGACTGGACATCGGCGAAGGCGTCGTGCAGCGAAGAGCGGTCGTTCAGTGGACGCGTGAGGCGCTGCGCTTCCGCCGACCGCTCTTCGAGGCGGCCCTGGAGCACGAAGGTGGTTACGCACGCGCCGACATCCTCAACCCAGTCGGCGATGACGCATGGGAACTCGTTGAAGTGAAAAGCTCAACCGAGGTCAAGGACGTGTTCCTGGAGGACATTGCGTTCCAGTATCACGTCTTCTTCGGCGCTGGCTTAAACATCCGCGCCTGCTCCGTGCTCCACGTCGACAACAGTTACGTGCGGCGAGGCGATGTAGACGCCGGACGGTTGCTGAAGAAGCTTGATGTCACGTCACTGGTGTTGCCGCTGGTCGCGACAGTGCCTACGCGCTTGGAGCGGATGCGTTACATCGCTTCGCACCCGACTGTACCCATCCAGGATATCGGCCCACATTGTGATTCACCGTGCGCTTGCGCGCTCCACGACACCTGCTGGAGCTTCTTACCGGAGGGGAACGTGCTGGAACTCTATCGCGGGAAGGCGAAGGGCTTCGACCTGCTGAAGCGTGGCGTCACTCGACTGGCAGACATCACGGACGATGAAGCACTGACCGCGAACCAGCAGATTCAGCGCCGGGCGGCTGTCACCCGCAAGGCGCACATCGACGGCGATGCGGTAAAGAACTTCCTGTCGCGCCTGGAATACCCGCTGCACTTCCTAGACTTTGAGTCGTTCACGACGGCCATCCCGCTATTCGACGGTATGCGGCCATACCAGCAGGTGCCATTTCAGTTCAGCCTGCACGTTCAACAGGCACCTGGCAGCGAACCGGTTCATCATGGGTTTCTGGCCGAGCATGCGACTGATCCTCGCCGCACCTTCGTCGACAGGTTGGTGGCGGTCTTGGGTGAGGCAGGCTCTGTCGTTGTCTACAACGCCGCATTTGAGCGGACGCGGCTGCGCGAGTGCTGCCAGTGTTTTCCTGAAATCACTGATTGGCTGCGCGGCATTGAACGCCGGATCGTCGACCTGCTCGTCCCGTTCCGCACCTTCGCGTTTTATCACCCAACGCAGAAAGGTAGCGCGTCGATCAAAGCAGTGCTGCCAGCAATGTGTGGCGAAGGATATGACGAGCTTGAGATCGGCGACGGTGGCACGGCGAGCCGTGAGTTCGTGCGAGTCATGTTTGGAGCGTGCTCAGGGCAGGAACGTGCCGTTGTTCGTGGATACCTTCACGAATACTGCAAACAGGACACGATGAGTATGGTGCAGATTGTCGATCAGCTTCGACGAATTGCGAATCTTGGTTAGTCCACCATATCCTCAAAACAAGCGAGGCCGAAGTTCACCACGCGTGACTCACCGAACACAGCTTCGCAGGAGAGTTTACCCCCCGCCAATCGGTCGCGATAAAGCGGTAGCATCGAGTTTGCTGAGGGCTTGGCGAGTCGTTGCCGTAACTCAGCCGTCATCGGACGGCGGCCTCCCCACTTTAATCGCATCCCTCCCAATTGGATAACGACCGGCTCATGATCCTGAGGCACCGGCAAGATCAACTTCACTCCTGACTGCTCGCTCAATAGTTCCTGTATGTCTGCGAAGAGATGCCTGACATCACGCAGGATGAGATCAACAAGCATCAGGCCAGGGCTGTTGGAAGACGCGACTAGGGCAGTTGTGCCATTGTAGGCGGCCCGTAGTTGTTTGACTTTGGTCTCCCCTTTCAACCAGCCATCGGCATGTTGGATCAAAAACCTGTCTTCCTTCTTCTGGCGTGGATCGTAGACCACATCAAACGAGTCTGCTCCCGCATTGTTCAGCCAGTTCAGTGTGATGCTGAGTGTTTGATGAAAAAGGCCCATGAGCAGATGTGCATCACCTGGATGGTTCGGTTTATCGGCCAGTAGCTGTTCTTTGATGCCTGGCAACAGGGCCTCCCAGTTCGGCGGTAGTTCTTGAGCTTCATCGTCTTTGGCCAGTTCCGTCCGTAGCCGATAAGCGAGCATGTTCCGCACAACCGTGTAGAACCCCGCCACGAAGCAGTCATTCTTGCGGAGGAAGTACGCAAGGCGTTCCCCAAACTCCCGACGAGCCTCAAAGCTCAAGTTTTTTATGTAACCGGATTTGAATTCGCTCTGGATTTCAAACCCGGTCGACTGCTTGTACTGGGCGACGAGGCGGCTTCGACTTGCCGTCCAGAACCGCTCCAGATCAGGCAACTTCTCTGTCGGCACCATGAGCGACGCGTAGCAGAAGTAACCGTCATCCCGCGCCAGGTTCATGAACCCGTCGAAAGACTCGTCAATGTAGACTGTATATTTT
>CAYQWK010000162.1:0-12724 GCA_964420805.1 uncultured Bifidobacteriaceae bacterium
ATCACCGCCAGCGGCGCCGCTGACGTCAGCGCGGGGGCCGATACATTTGGAGACGGCATTGTTGGCGAGCCACGGACCGGCGGGCGAGATGGGGAAGCCATTGTTGATGACGATGCTGTCCGGGGACGCGCCGTCGGCATTCACGACGAGCGCGTAATGCGGGTCAATGGAACTCGCGGTGAGCGGGGCACCGGCGGCATCGACGCCGGTGTTGAAGAGGTTGGTGAGCGGGACGCGCACGGTGAGATGGGCGACGGCGCTGGTGGCGGAGGCGCTGCTGTTGCTGACGATGAGGCTGTAGTTGGCGTCATCGGCGAGGGAGAGGTTGTTGAGCGTGAGCAGCGGCGAGGTCGCACCGGAGAGTGCGATCCCCTCCTTGAGCCATTGGAAGGAGAGCGGAGAGCTTCCGGAGACCACGGCGCTGAAGGAGGCGCTGCCGCCGAAGTCGCCGTAGGTGTTTTGCGGGGGTACGAGCACGACGGGCGGCGTGCCGGGGGGCAGGGGAAGAATGCACACGTTGTCGATTAGCGCGGTGCTGTCACCGGGCACCGCGTCGCTCTTGGTGAAGGTCAGCGTGAGGCTGGCCGCGCTGGCAACAAAGCCGTAGCTGATGACGCGGACGTAGGGTGCGGCACCGACGGGGGTGACGTTGTGAGTGGGGACAATAGTCAGCGGCGTCACGCCGTCGCTGACGGTGAGCGAGAGGCCGGCGATGGCACCGCCGCCACCGGTGCGGGCGTTCTCGTAGAACTCGACGTAATAATCATTGCCCGGCGTGAAGCCGCTGACGGTCTGGCTCAACGCGCCAGCCCCCTGCATGAAGCCGACTTGGGAACCGTGCGGAATGGCGCCGTTGTCTGCGAACGGACCGGCGGCGGTGTTGACGCCATGGTTGGGCAGGGAGGTCCAGCCGGTGATCGGGCCGTTGCCGCTGACGTAGCCCGGGAAATTCGGGAACGAGTCCACCTCGAAGCTGGGGTTGGTCATCGGCAGGCCGACCTTCACGGTGGCGACCACGCTCGTCACGGAAGCCGAGCTGTTGGAAAGGATGCACAGATAATCCGCGGCCACCGCCGGGGCGAGGACGAGGGTGGTGTTGGTCTGGTCGGTGATCGGCACGCCGTTGGAGAGCCATTGATAGGTGGGCGTCGGTTCGCCGTAGCCTTCGGTGCGGAGGGTGACGTTCAGCCCTTGCGCGACACAGATGCCCACGGGCTGCAGCGTGATGACGGGCGGGGCTGGCGTGGGATTCAGGCCACGGTTGCTGAAGCCGTAGATGTGCATCGAGTTGCCGCCGACCAACGGGCGCATCTCGACCGTCAACGTGCCGGAAGGGCCGGCGGTATAGGCGTAGGTAATGGTCACGCCGGTGCGGGGCGCGTTGCCGTAAACGTCCTGATCAATGGACCGGCGGTCGCTTCCGGCGCTGAACTCCAGCCAGCGGTTGCCTGGCGGATCCCAGGCCGAGGTGTACAGCGTCAGTAAATACTGCTCGCCGGGGGTGAGGTTCTGGATGGTCAAGGTGGCGGGATTGCCGCCGTAGATGAAGGAACTTGCGATAACTCCGCCGTTGCCACTCACGCCGGCCCCGCCGTCGGAGCCAAACACGTTGCCCGGTCCCGAGAGCGAGAACTGCCCGGACACCGACGGATTGCCACCGGGCACGCCGGTGAAGGCCACGCCATTCACCGTGGTGCCGGCACCCGAGCCGACGTTGTAGGCGTGCGTGTAAGTGTACACCGCGCTGATGCCCGAGCTGCCATCCGAGGTCCACATCGCGTGGTTCCACGAGGCGCGCGGCGTGGTCTCGCGGTTGCAGAAGGCGTAAGTGTGGAAGGAAGTGTCGCGCAGGTTGGAGTAGGTAATGGTGGCGTTGCCGCTGCCGTCGGCAATGTAACGGTAAGAGACGCGCGTGCCGTTGTTGTTGCCGTTCTGGTTGACGTTCGCGGTCATGTAATCGGTGCCGGAATTGAACGTCGAAGAGCGGGTCACGGGCGCGTCGTCCCAGCCAACAGTGAAAATGGTGGCAAGGTATTCACGGCCGGGCACGAGGCCGTTGAGCGTGATGGTATGGACGGGGCCGCCATAGACAAAGTCATTGGCCAGTGTGCGGCTGCCGCCGGCGTCGGTCACGTTGTTGCCGTCGTTGTTGAAGACGCCGCCGAAACCCGACGAGGAGAAGCGCCCCGAGACGCCGGGATTGCCGCCGCCGACGCCGGTGAAGATGACGCCGTTGACGAGGGCGTTGGCGCCGGAGCCGAAGTTGTAGGCGTGGGTGTAATTGTAGGAGGCATCAACGCCGGATGAGGCGTTGTTGCTCCACGGTGCGAAGCTGAAGCTGCCGTTCGAAGCGGCGATTTGGAAGTCGTCCACAACCACGGTGTTGTCGCCACCGGCGTCGTTCTTGAGCGTCATCGTGTGCGATGCGGCGGTGGCGGTGAAGTCGAAGGCCACGTAGCGGTAGGGATTCGCCCCGCCCACCGAATCGACCTCCATGTCCACAATGGATGTGGCGTCGATAAGAATCTTGAGGGCAGGTCGGTTGCCGCCACGGGCGTTGGCGCGAAACAACACGCGGTAGGCGGTGCCGGGAGTCAGGCCGGTGATGACCGTGCTCAACGAAGAGTCAGCCGCGTTCTGGATGAAGGCGACCTGGCTGCCGGCGGGAATGGCGCCGTTGTCGGCGAACGGGCTGCCGCTGGCGGGGTTAAGCCCCGCGCGGGTGTTGTTGCCGGCGGTCCAGCCGGTGATGGCGGTGTTGACGCTGATGTAGCCGGGGGCGGCGGTGAAGGTGTCGGTCTCGAAACTCGGGTTGCTGATCGTCTGTGCCGGGGCGACGGGGCAAACCAGTAACACCATCAACATGGCGAGACTGAGGAGGTGACAATGAAGGAAGCGCAGGAATGGACGCATGGCTTTCATGGTTAGTTTGGCTCGGCGAAGTTTGTAGCGGCTGACTCCACTGAATGCACGCGGCAAGTTGGGAAATCTTCGGTCAAGACACGCACAGGAAGGCTCGCAAGGACCGATTTCAACGTGCCGCGCGCCCTGGCGATTCAAGCCTTCCCGCCAGCCGTTCTTGTGACGGAAGCAGTTTGCTTCCCGTTGTGCTTCGCCTAAAAACCTGGCGTGTCCACGTCGATGTTTTGCCGCGTTGTTGTTGCCCTGCTGTCCGCCGCCATATCCCGCGCGGTCGCGGCGCAGGAGCCGGCGGCGTTCGCGAACACGAACGACGTGCCCGTCATCCTGGTCGATGCAAAGGGCACCATCGTTCCCGTTCAGAAGGTTCCTTGCACCGTGAACCTTCTCATGCCCGAGGGCTCGGCCCGACCCACGGGGGCATTGTCCGGCGCGGTGCGAATCCACGGCGCTAGTTCGCAGGGGTATCCGAAGAAATCCTACGCGATTACGCTGACCGCGCCGACGCGGCTGCTCGGGATGCGCGAGAGCAGCCATTGGGTGCTGAACGCCGCGTTCGTGGATCGCTCGCTGATGCGGCATAAACTCTCTTACGACCTGTTTCGCTCGCTGTCCGTTCCCGCAGCAGCGCGGTTCGCATCCTCCAGCCGCTTCGTCGAGGTGCGACTCAATGGAGAATTTCAAGGTGCCTATCTACTCATGGAACGCGTGGATCGCGCGTTGATGGAACTGCGCCCTTTTTCCAGCAACGCCCCGAGCCACGCTTGCATTTACAAGGCCATCGATCACGCGGCGAACTTCGCGCAACCGGGCCACGGAGGCTTCGAGCAACGTGAACCGGACCCGGCTGCCAGGACTTATTGGGAACCGCTGGACGAATTTACCCGCTTCATTTGCCGTTCTGACGCCGCCGCGTTCCGTGATCCGAAGAAGGGCATCGCTGCCCGTCTGGACCTCGAAAATGCCATCGACTTCCATCTGCTCGTTTTGTTGACCAGCAACTTTGATGGCATCACCAAGAACTTCATTCTCGGCCGCGACGCAGTAACTACTGCCAACCCCGCTCCGCGCTTTTTCTTCGTGCCGTGGGATTATGACGGCACCTTCGGCAGGAACTGGGACGCTTCGCGCACGGAACCGACGGCGTGGCTCTCGAATCATCTTTTCGACCGCCTGCACGGCGACGCGGCCTTCCGGGCCAGATTTGCGGCGCGTTGGAAGCAATTGCGCACGAATGAGTTCTCCGCTGCCGCCATTCACCGCTTGATCGACGGCAACATCCGCGACCTCGGCGGCGCGGCGCGGCGCAACACCAAAAGATGGCGAACCCCTGATGGCCCCTATCCCGACCGGCTCACTCCCGAACAGGACTGGGCGCAGATGAAGGAATGGGTGGTCGCGCGGCTGGAATGGCTTGACGCGGAGATTGATCGGCGGAAGTAGGCGTTTGCCGCTTGCACCGAAGGGGCACGGCCTTAACCTCGCGCTCATGTCCTGGCTCACGGACAGACAATGCTTTGGTGTGGCGGTGGTTCTTTACGGAATCAGCGCCCTGTATTCCATTTTCCTGCTGCGGCGCGAGGAGCGGCGGGACAACCGGCTCAATTATTTGCTGCTCCTGGCCGCGTTTGGCGCGCACACCTACGCGATGATTCTGAACGGTTTCTCTCTGGATCGTTGCCCGATCAACAGCCTGTTCGGGGCCACGGCATTGCTCTCGTGGATAATCGCTCTGGCCTATCTCGTGGTCGGAGTGACTCGGAAGCTGCGCTTTCTCGGTGCATTCGCGGCGCCGTTGCTTTTCGGGGTGGGCGTTTTTGCCGTCATCACGCCGAGGGACGTGGGGCAGAACATGCCGAGCTTCACAGGCGGTTTGCTCTCGCTTCACGTGGCGCTGTTCATCCTCGCCTACGCTGCCTTCGGCCTCAGCGCGCTGTCCGGAGCGATGTATCTCGCCCAGGAGCGCGATCTCAAATTGCGGCGGATGCGCGCGCTCTTTTCCTTGATGCCGCCCATCCAACGGCTGGAACTGATAACCGGCCGTGTGCTGGCGGCGGGTTTCGTCATGCTGACCATTGCGCTCTTCGTCAGCGTTCTGTTCGTGCGTCAACAGGAGACGAGTCTGACACCGGGGGATTTCAAGGTGCTCTGGTCCGGGTTCGTTTGGGCGATCTATCTCGGACTGATCGGCATGCGATGGAAGGTTTGGAGAGGGCGACGCTTCGCGATCGGTGCGATCGGCGCATTCGCATTTGTTTTGCTCACCTTTTGGGGATCGAGCCTGATGTCCCCGTCACATCGGCCCTGATATGCCCGTCGTTGCACTCGGATTGAGTCATCACACGGCGCCGGTGACGGTGCGAGAGCGTTTTGCTTTTGCCGAGGCGAAGATTCCTGCGGCGCTTGAGACCATGCGCGCGGCTGGAATTGTCGAGGAGGTGGTGATTCTTTCGACCTGCAATCGCGTTGAGATCTACGCCAGCACGTCTCTTGAGTCGGCGAAGGCTTTCGAGGAGATCCAAGGCTTCCTTGTTCGAGTCCACGAATACCGTGACCCGATCAATGACGAGCTCTACCGGTTTGCGGAACCGCACAGTGTTGAGCATCTCTTCAAGGTCGCCTGCGGCTTGGATTCGCTGGTGCTCGGTGAAACGGAAATCCTCGGCCAGCTCAAGAAGGCCTACGATCTCGCCCTTCAGCACGGCCACACCGGAGGGCGGTTGAACAGAATTTTCCAGCGCGCATTCAATGTGGCGAAACAGATCCGCACGGAGACCAATATCCAACGGGGCAGTGTTTCCGTGGGATCGGCGGCCGTTGAACTGGCGGAGAAAATTTTTGGTTCACTCGAAGAAAGGACCGTGATGGTCATTGGCGCCGGTGACACCAGCGAGAAAACCGCGCGCTCGCTGCTCTCGCGCGGGGCGAAGGGCATCGTGGTCACAAACCGTTCGCACGAGAAAGCCGTGGCGCTGGCGGCGGAATTGAACGGACGCGCGGTGGGATTCGACGACTGGGCCGCGGAGTTCGCGAAGATCGACATCGTGATTAGCAGCACTTCCGCCCCGAATTACGTCATCGACCGCGCGAGGCTTGCGCCATTGCTCAAACTCCGCCGCGGTGACCCGGTCCTTTTGATCGACATCGCCGTGCCTCGCGACATCGATCCCGAGGTGAACTTCCTTGAAGGAGTCTTCCTCTACAACATCGACGACCTTCAGGCCATCGCCGCGGATTATCTCAAACAACGCCAGCAGGAGATCGCGCATTGTGAGGCGATCATCCGCGAAAAGGCCGCCGCTGTGCTGGGCGCCGGCAGGCCGCCGGTGGTAATGGAAAGGCAACCGGCGTTTGGCCGGCAATGATCTGGCAGGCTCTGCTTGCGGCGAACAACAACATGAACATGGGCAACGAAATACAAACCACCGGACGCACTCTGCTGATCGCCACGCGCGGCAGCGCGCTGGCTTTGACGCAATCGAACATGATCCTCGCGCAATGCCGCGCGGCCTTTCCCGGCCAGGCCTTTGACCTGCGCATCATCAAGACCACCGGCGACAAATTGCAGACCGCGTCAATGGTGTCGTCAGCGCTGCCCAAGGGGCTGTTCACCAAGGAACTTGAAGTCTCGATGCTGGCCCGCGAGACGGACTTCGCCGTTCACAGCCTCAAGGATCTGCCGGTGGATCTGCCCGCCGGCTTGAAACTAGGCGCGGTCGGCGAACGCGAGGACGTGCGCGACGTGTTGATTCATCGGAGTCCGCAGTTCTCTGGTCAGGGAGCAAAGTATGCCGCTGGCCAGACGGTCAGCGGCCTGCCGCAAGGCGCCCACATCGCCACCAGCAGCACACGCCGTCGCGCGCAGCTTCTCGCCCTGCGGCCCGACCTGCGGATTAGCGAAATTCGCGGCAACGTCGGCACGCGGTTGCGCAAACTCGCCGAGAACCCCGACCTCGACGGCACGATTCTCGCCGCTGCGGGCTTGAACCGCCTGGGTTTTCGCGGAGCCGACGGACACACGCTTTGCGGTCCGGACTTTCCGCCCGGACTCCTGGCCACGCCGTTGCCGCTCAACGAGATGCTTCCGTGCGTGGGGCAGGCGGCCATTGGCATCGAAACCCGCGAGGAAGACGCCGACATGGACCGCGTTTGCGCCGCCCTCAATCATCCCGCGACACTGGCCTGTGTGACGGCCGAGCGCGCCTTCCTGCGCGGCATGGGTGGCGGGTGCCAGCTTGCCGTCGCGGCGCACGCCGTTCTTGAAGGCGGGCAAATCAAGATGCGCGCGATCTCGTTTCTCGGCGCCAAGCCAGTGCGCGGGGAAACCAGCGGCCCCGCAGCCGATGCCGCCCACCTCGGCGACGACTTGGCGGGGCAGTTGCGATAGTCGGGCAGGGGAGGCGGATCGGGTTGCTCTGGAAAAACGGGTTGACTCTTCCTTGCTGTTAATCAATCTATCCGCATTCGTTGATTCAACGAACTCATCGCGAGTGGCAGAGGGACTGGCCCTGTGAAGCCACGGCAACCGGCGGGAGCGCGCAGCTCCAGCGGCAGGTGCCAAATCCAGCCCGAGGCGGGTGCCCCGGGAAAAGATGAGGAGAGCGTGCCGCTGTTTTGACCGCCTCTTCTCCGCGATGGAGAAGGGGTTTTTTGTTGCCCCGATTGGAAATGATTTATGGAAAAGACCGGTTACATGAAGGCGCTGAAGTGTCGCGAGTGCGGACGCGAGTACCCGCTCGCCGCCACGCACGTGTGTGAATTTGACTTCGGCCCGCTCGAAGTTGCCTACGACTACGAGCGCATCAAGAAGTCAATGACCCGGGCGGCCATCCAGTCGCGCCCGCAGACCATGTGGCGCTACCGCGAACTGCTGCCGGTGGCGGGCGAGCCGACCGTCGGCTTCCAGGTCGGTTACACGCCGCTGGTCAAGGCGCCCCGTCTCGCCGAGCGCCTCGGCATTCGCGAACTGTGGATTAAGAACGACACCGTGAACTATCCCACGCTTTCGTTCAAAGACCGCGTGGTGAGCGTCGCATTGAGCCGCGCGCGAGAGCTTGGCTTCCAGATCGTAGCCTGCGCCTCGACAGGCAACCTGGCCAACTCCGTGGCCGCCAACGCCGCCTCTGCCGGCCTCAAGTCTTACGTCTTCATCCCCGCCGACCTCGAACAAGGCAAGATCGTCAACTCGCTCGTCTATGGCGCGAACGTCATTGGCATTCGCGGCCATTACGACGAGGTGAACCGTCTTTGCGCCGAGATCGCCGGCAAATATGGCTGGGCCTTCGTCAACGTGAACATGCGGCCCTATTACGCCGAAGGCTCGAAGAGCATGGGCTTCGAGATCGCCGAGCAACTCGGGTGGCGCGTCCCGCAGCACACTGTGGTGCCGATGGCCTCGGGTTCGTTGCTCACCAAGATTCAGAAGTCCTACCAGGAGTTCACCAAGCTCGGCCTCGTTGCCGAGACGCCCTACAAGGTTCACGGCGCGCAAGCCACCGGCTGCTCGCCCATCTCGCAGGCGCAAAAGGCGGGACTCGACTTCTTCAAACCCGTGAAGCCGAACACGATCGCCAAATCGCTTGCCATCGGCACGCCCGCCGACGGTTTCTATGCGCTCAAGGTGATGAAGGAAACTGGCGCGCACGCCGAGGACGTGACCGACGACGAAATCCGCGAGGGCATCCGCATGCTCGCCGAGTGCGAGGGCATCTTCTCCGAGACCGCCGGCGGCGTGACCGTGGGCGTGGCGAAGAAGCTAATCGCCTCCGGCAAGATTCCATCCGGCGACTCCGCCGTGCTGTGCATCACCGGCAACGGCCTCAAGACGCTCGACGCCGTGGTGGGCCATGTGGGGCAGACCCGCGAAATCAAGCCCAGCCTGCGCGAGTTCGAGGCGCTGCTGTCCCACGACACGGAGATCGTGAAGGCATGACCGTCCGGGTCCGCATCCCTCTCACTTTGCGCCGGTTGACCGGCCACGAGGAAACCGTCGAACTGAGCGCCGCCAACGTTGCGGAATTGATTGACGGCCTGCACGCGCGCTTCAACGGCATCCGCGACCGCCTCTGCGACTCGCGCGGCGCCGTCCGTGGCTCCGTGCTCATCTTCGTGAACGACGAGGACATCCGCTTCCTCCAGAACGAGCGTACCCCGCTCAAGGACGGCGATGAAGTGAGCATCATCCCGGCGTTTGCTGGCGGCTAAATTTGCCCGCAGCTTTCTTCGGTTGTTTGTCGGACGCACCGCACTTGTGTGATTTGGCATGACAGCCGGGCCAGGCGGTGCCGGGTGGTTGAAACTCCAAGCCGAAAGTCGTGGCGGCTTGAGTTTTCAAGCGCTGCGGCATATCGCTCTCGCATGTCCCAAACGCGACGCGAGTTCATCCAATCTACGGCTCGTTTTCTGACGGCAACGGCCGCCGTGCCCGCCGTCACAGGGTTGCGCGCGGCCGAGGCGAAGGATTCGACCGTCTCATTCTTCCTGATCGGCGATACCCATTATTGCGCCGATGAGGTGGAGATTTCTGCAATGAGGTTCACTTCCGTCGAAACCAACGCCCGGCTCATCGGCTGGTTGAACCGGCTGCCGGGGCAGGCGGTCTCGGACGAGGCGGGCGGCGGAACAGTGGGGGTTCCGCACGGTGTCATCCATGCCGGGGACCTCGTGGATAATGGCGACAAGGGGCCGGGCAAACATCCCATGGCGGAAACGGAGATGATGGCGTTCATCAGCGACTGGGGCCTGAATGGCGGCGACGGAAAGTTGAAATGGGCCGTGCGTGAGATTCATGGCAACCATGACAGCCCGCGCGGCGATGGACCGGTGATTTCAGAAATCAAGGCCCGCAACCAGCGTCGCAAGGGTTTGAAGAACATTTCGCCGAACGGCTTGCACTACTCCTGGGATTGGGGCGGCGTGCATTTCGTCGCGCTCGGCATCGTGGTGGGTGACGCTGCGACCGTGAGCCGCACCCGTCGATATGCGCCGCTCGGCAGTTTGCCGTTTCTCGAGGGCGACCTGAAACAAAACGTCGGGAACAGCGGACGGCCGGTAGTGATTGTGCATCACGTCGATGTGGCTCGTTATTCCGTGCCGGTGGCGGATGACGTGGTGGTGAAGCACGAATGGGACTACGGCGACGCGCTGGCGTTTTACGACCTGCTGAAGGGGTATCGGGTTGCGGGCACGCTTTACGGCCACACGCATGTCCGGAACATTTTTCGCTGGGATGGCACGAAGAACATGCGCGCGGCCAACGGCATTCCATCCATCAACACCGACAACGCCGGCCACTACCACGATCTCAAGCAGGCATTTCTGCATCTGGAACTCGACGCGAAAGAATTGCGCATCCGCGAGTTCGCGACCACAGACGCGTGGGTGACGGGGCGCTGGACGCCGCAAGTGTGGCGGTTTTCCCTGCCGGGTTGAGCCTATCTTGTAGTCTGCTTTCAACTTCCAAGTGCTTGGCAGCGGGGCGAAGCGCCCCGGCATTCGCCCACGCTACTAGACGGACAGGTTTTCGCAGAACCCAGCGGTCTTGATGGGCCGCAGGTTCTGATGGCGTTCGGTGCAGCTTGCATAAGCAATGGCATGGTTCGTCCAAGTTGTGCTAAACGAAACCATGACATTCGCCGCCCCACTTGCCCGCTGGCATTTGCTTGCGCCGTCGCTTTGCGCATTGGGGCTGCTGTTGGCGGGGCAGGAAGGCAGGCTGGTCGCGCAGGCTGCCGGCGGGGTTCTGACCAACGCCGGGCAGGTCCGTGGAGTTTCAGCAGAGGGGTTCTCCCGACAAACAGTGGTGAAACTGCGAGGAGTGATCACTTTCCACGAGCCGGAATCGGGCATCACTTACGTTCAGGACGGGACCGGAGGCGTTGCGATTTCCGCGGGTGTGCCCAGCCGGTTGCCAGCCAACGTGCAGTCCGGTGTGATGGTCGAGATTGAAGGTGCCGCAGCACCTGGATTGTTTGCGCCGGCCATCGCCGGAGCGGATGGCGGGGAACCTCGAATCCGTGTGCTGGGGGCCGCGGCGCTGCCTGAACCGCTGACGCTCGCGGCTGAACAGCTTTCGCGTGGGGCGCATGATGGGAGTTGGATTGAACTCCGAGGCATTGTTCGTTCACTGGCAGTGAAGGAGCTCGCCCCCGCCGCGGATCGTTCTCCGGGACCGGTATTCGGCGCATCCGCCGGCAAGGCTACGCGCATCAGCATTGAATTGGGCACGCATGCCGGTCGGTTCACGGTGATCATCCCGTGGCAGGCGGGACGTCCACCTCCAGGGCATTTGGTAGAGGCACGCGTCCGGGTGCGCGGGGTCTTGGGTTCGATTGCCAATCGCCAGCGGCAGTGGGTGGGAGTGCTGATCTTCGTGCCATCATTGGCGGAGGTGCAAGTGGAGCGCCCGCCGGCGCCAGATCCCTTTGGCCTGCCGCTCCAATCCGTGAGCGACATTCTGCGTTTCTCGGCCACCCGTTCGGAGGAAGAACGTGTCCGGGTGCATGGACAGGTGACGATGGTTCATCCGGGCTTTCGTCTGTTTCTTCGCAGCGCCAGCGGCGCCATCGAGGTGCAGACGCCCCAACCCCTTGGCGATTTGAAACCCGGTGCATGGCTGGATGTGGTGGGCTACCCGGCCTTGTTGCAAGCCCGGGTGTGTTTGCAGGACGCCGTCTTCAGGTCTGTTTCCAACGGATCGCCTCCATTGCCGCTCACTTTGAGCCGCAGCGAGACGCTGGCGCGCTACGCGGATTGCGAACTGGTCAAGATCACCGGACGGCTTTTCCAGAATACCCTGCGGGGCACGGATCGGGTGCTCATGATCGAGTCCGACGGCCAACTGGTGGAGGTGTTGTTCGCCGCGACGCTCAGTTCCGAAGCGGTGCGGCAGGTGCAGCGGCTGCGTCCAGGTTCGGAACTGGCGATAACAGGGATCGCGCGCGTTCACGGGGCTGCGGATTGGAGTGGGGGCGTGCGGCCGCTCTCGTTGTCATTACTCGTTCGGGGAGTGAACGACGTCACGGTCCTCCACGAGCCCGGGTGGTGGACCACGGGCCGGCTCCTCGCACTGGTGGGCGTGCTCGGCCTGGTGGTTGCACTCGGTGCCGTGTGGGTCGCCATGTTGCGGCGGCGCGTTGAACAGCAGACGGTCGTCCTCCGGCGCAACGTGCAGCGCGAGGCGGTCTGGGAGGAACGCTCCCGTATCGCGCAGGACATCCACGATCGCACGGGCGGCCTCCTGACCCACCGCCTCAGTTGTTGTGAACAGGAAAGAACACGGACATGCGGCGATCGCTCGCGGTAACAGTTCTCCAGATCGGCATGCGGGCCTGCGGACTCGCGCTGCTGTTGTCGAGCGTTCTGGCGATCACGGCGCCGGCGGCAGATGAACCCGATGCCGCGGTCGCCGCGCTGCGTGCGTCGCTGCCGGGTCTCGACTATCAGCGCGCCGTCTATCATCCGCTGCACTTCAAGCCCGCCATCGACACCGCGACCGACGGCGAGTGCCTCGTCTGTCATCGCGAGGTTCTCGATGCGCGTGTGCGCGCCGCCTCACCCGCCGGCGTGCGGGCCGATCAATCCCTCGCCTGGTATCAGACCGTCGCGACGTATGACGGCGAGCAGATGACCTTTCATCAGCGCCATCTGACCAGCGCCTACGCGAAAGCGGTGATGAACCTGAAGTGCAACTTCTGCCATCAGGGCAACGATCCGCGCGAGGAATCGCCGCTGATGACGGTGGCGGCGCGCGACCTGCGCTCGAACAACGGTCACGAGCCGTTCACCCATCGCAAGATGGTGAATC
>CAYQWK010000163.1:0-7555 GCA_964420805.1 uncultured Bifidobacteriaceae bacterium
GGTGACGACTCTACCCAGATGCGGCCTTGCTGACGTTCCAAGATGCGTTGGGCGATTGTAAGGCCCAATCCCTCGCCTTCGATGGAACCGGGATTCAGGCGGTGGAATATTTCGAACACCTTCTGCTGATGAGCCGGGGCAATGCCAATACCGTTATCGCGCACAGCAAAGACAGCGGCACCATTGACCAGCTCGCCGCTAATCGCGATCTCCACCTGGCGGGCCGGGTCACGGTACTTGAGTGTGTTGTCAATGAGGTTGGAAAAGACTTGGGCAGTGAGAGTTGCGTCACCGACAGCGGCCGGAAGGGGAGAAAGACTGACCTTGGCCGCGGACTGCTGAAGTTGGAACTCGAAGCTGTCGAGCACCCCTCTGACCATGGCCGTGGTGTCGAGAGGTTCAATCCGAAGAGCGGCACGCCCTAGCCTGGAGAAACGCAAGAGTCCGGCGATCAGAACATCAATCTTGGTGACACCGGCAAGGATGTACTGCAACGCCTCGGGCATGTCCTCATTGAGAAGCGACTCCAAGCGCGCAGGTTCGGGAGTTGCACCTGGGCCGCCAGCCAGAATTTCCCGGAGAGAACCACATGCGTGTGCCAATTCGCGGCTGAATCCTTGGATGTTGACGAGAGGCGATCGCAGGTCGTGGGAGGCAACATAGACGATTGTTTCCAGTTCCTTGTTCTTCTCAGAAAGGCTGGCGGCAAGCTCCTCAAGGCGTGCCTCGTATAATTTGCGCCTTGTGATGTCGGTGCGGATGGAGACGTGCTGGACTGGTTTGCCGGATTCGTCTCGAAACGGGTAGATGGTGGTGTCAACCCAGTAGAAGCTACCGTCCTTGGCGCGATTGCGAATCTCACCTTTCCAAATCTTGCCTGAGCCGATGTTGGACCAGAGGTTGCGAAAGAATTCACGGGAGTGATGGCCGGAATTGATGATACGGTGGTCCTGGCCGAGAAGTTCGTCGCGCGTAAACTTGGAGATCTCGCAGAACTTGTCGTTGACGTAGGTAATCCGCCCACGCGGGTCGGTGATTGCGACGATTGAGTGGGCGTCGATGGCTTCCTTGTATTGAAGCAACAGCCGTGCAGCAGGGCCGACCTCGGCGTCCGCAGCCTTGCCACCCGCAGACTGAAGGCGGGCGATGAGTTCATCGCGCGACAAATGTGACAAATCATCCATCGCGGGTAGCCTAGGCAAATCCAGCCGCCCGCGCGACAAATAAGGGATGGTTCAGGCGCGGGCGAGCTGGCCGCGATACTCCGTGGGCGACTGACCAACAATGCGCTTGAAGACGCGGTTGAAATGGGTCAGGGACTGGAAACCAACTTCATAGGCGATCTCGCTGATGCGGAGGTTTGGATTGAGCAGCAGGTTCTTCGCATTCTCGATGCGAATGCGCGAAAGATAGTCCGTAAAGTTGAGCCCCGTGACCTTCTTGAACATCTTGCAAAAATAGAATGTGCTGGTGTTCACCGCCTTGGCGACCTGTCCAAGGCTGAGATCCTCGGTCTGGTGTTGGCGAATGAAGTCCTTGGCGCGGGTGATAACCGGTGGCTCGGAATTGACCTGCTGCACAAGAATCTGGTTGCTGACCATGGAAAGGTGCTGCGCGAAAATCGAAAGG
Organism: uncultured Bifidobacteriaceae bacterium; assembly: GCA_964420805.1. Taxonomy (GTDB): domain Bacteria; phylum Verrucomicrobiota; class Verrucomicrobiia; order Limisphaerales; family SIBH01; genus JANNGC01. Next base: position 1,630 of record CAYQWK010000163.1, read on the forward strand.
AGTTGAATAACGGACTCGTGCTGCGAGTTTGAGAGTACACGAGTATTGAAATAGGCCTCACGCAACGCCTCCCGGTCTGCTGCGATACCCCAACTCTCCGCCAACTTAGCCACTTTTTCGAACTGGGCGGCTGTTGGCTTGCGGCGAAATACCTGTCCAGTGTGCAAAAACCCGATCAACTGGTCGCCCATTCGCACTGGCACTGCGGTATCACACATTCCCACCTGGCAGGTGACGCTCTGCGGTTCCGCGCAAGCGGTTTCGGCAAGTTTTTGCTGGGTTTGGAGGCACGCAGCGCAAGCGCGGCTCTTGGTGGCAAGCATTCCACAGAAGGCATTCTCGCTCCGATGCCCGTGGTGGGGAAGCTGCCACGACTCCACGGCGCGCAACGCGACGGGCAGGCCGGTAGCGTCGAAGAACGCGGTTTCGTAGTCCTGGTAAATTTTCGAGCCGCACAGTGCCTCAATCAGATTCTGTTTGTCGTTGTTCATAATTTGCGCTGCGTGATTTGTTTCAGCGGCACCAAATTACGGTTGAGGTGCCAAAGGGGACAATTCAGGCCATGCCTAAATCTAATTAGCGGGAAGCAATTAATGGCTCTAAGGGAATCCCTTAGCCCTGCTGAGTGTGTGCATGGCGCGCCTCGGCAAGTTGTTGCCGGGTTGCCTGAAGACGGCCAATGAGTACCGGCACGAAGCGGTGCATCATCTCGAAGCCAAATTCGTGGTCACGATCGCAGTTTTCGCGAAGCCATGTGGCATAGAAGAAGATGGCCTTGGTGGATTGCACGGCCCGAGCACTGAGATGCCAGGTGAACGGCGGAAACAACCACGACCAGCCCAATGCCTCATTCGCGCCAATTGTTTGGATGACGGTGTTGCCACCGTTGTGGCTTTCCAAGGCCACCTCACCCTCGATTATCAGGTAAAAGCGGTTAGCAGGATCCCCCTCTCGCAACAAGTAATCCCCAGCCTTGAATTCTCTAGCCATTGCGACTTGCGTCAACAACTCGAGGTATTGTGGTGCAATTCCCTTGAAAACGCTGTGTCCTGCGATGTGCTCCCGCATCGCGGCCTGATCCTCAACTGAACTCGATCCCTTCATGGCAACGCAAGCTAGTCGCGCAGCGCGAATTCGCTTCGCATTAACTGCCGGTTGCTCAACTTCTTTTGGCCCGCTTCCCCCCCTCAAAACACCTCCGCACGCAAGCCTGTGGTCAGGCGGATGGCCTGGGCGATCTGCGACAAATGCCGGAGAGGCAGGTGACCGCAGCCAGGTTGCGTGGTCGGACGCGTGGCCGAGTAAATCTGCACCAACGGAATCTGCGCCCCCGCCTGAGTCAGCGCCTTCAACCGCGCCGCAAAAGCGTCGACCTCCGCCGCTGGCGGTGGTTCATCGTTAAGCATCGGGAAAAGGCTTTGGATGACCACGGGACGTTGTTTGGCGGTGAGCAGGATGTTGGCTAGAATCTTTTCCAGCGGCACGTCTCCAGCGTTGACCCTGTCCATGTATTCCTGCGTGCCGGCCTCGAGCTTGGCCCAAACCTCGTCGTGGCTGGTAAACAGTTTCAACCCTTGCTGCACGACCGGAGAATCGAGATGTGATGCGTTGGTGATCAAAATGATCTTGAAGAACTGCACCCGGGCCATGGCACGGACATGCGCCACCGTCTGCACAACCTCAAGGAACTGCGGGCAAAGTGTCGGCTCGCCGTCACCGCTCAGAGTCACATGCCGGGGTTGCAGCAAGTCCGCGGAAAGGCCTGAATAACGCGGGTGCATCGCCAATCCGCCGGCACGCACGAAATTCAAAGTGCGGTGAAGCTCTTCGGCCACCACATCAAGATCCAGCGTTGCGTCACGGCCCGGTGTCGTCCGGTCCACCTCACAATAGACGCAGTTAAAATTACACCGCTTGTCGGGATTCAGGTTCACGCCGATCGAGAGACCACGGGCCCGCGGCGAAATCACGGCATAGACGTAGCGGTTGTCGAGGAAGTCCCTTGGGCAACCGAAGGCGGTTTCGATGGTCATAGGCTGTTGGCGCCGCCTACCTGGAGTCTCACCGGAAGGTCTCGCGATGCCCTCGGAAAAGGGGGCCGATGGTTTCATGACAGGAGTGCCGGTGCGCACGCCGGGTTCCAACATCACATTTTGCGCGTTCATAATCTCTTTCCATCAAGCCACCTGCATGAAACAAGCTCAACGCCCCCCGAACCCATATAGGAATCGAAAACCGCATTCGAGCAATGGCAATCATGATCAGTGCTTTGATTTTCTTTAATCTCTGCCGACGGGCGCCGCCGGGCTACACCTGCCTTGGCAATGCTCGGCCCTATTTTGAAATGACCCGTATGGATGAGGGCCAACGGACTCTTCACACGTTCGAGATGAACCGCGAACGTAATGCGCACCTCAGGGTGTTTCCGCCAATGGAGTTCAAGAAACACCAAAATACGGTGAGCGATGCGCCAGCGCTCTGAACAAAATCGCGTCGCACCTGTTTTTAACGTGAGCACAGTCGCCGCCAGAGCAACACTACTGGGTTCGCCGCGTTTGGACGCTACTGCTGCGTCCACACACGCGGTGGGGACAGTTTGCTTTCATTGTGGAACACCGTGCTTTGGCGAGGTGCATCATCACGGGAGCAAGTGCTTTTGCTGCCAGGGCTGCCTAACTGTCTTCGAACTTCTCACTGAGAACGGCTTGGGCGATTTCTACCAACTGGCGGATTCTGCCGGAGTGAGGGCCAAAGTGACAGGCAGGGAGCATTTCCGCTATCTCGACGCCCCTGCAGTCCGCGAACGAATTGTCGATTACCAGGACGACCGCCTCACCCGCGTTACACTGCGCCTCCCGGCCATTCACTGCGTCGCATGCGTGTGGCTCCTCGAAAATCTCTTCCAGATCCGGCCGGGCATTGGCTCGTCGCAGGTAAATTTCGCGCGGAAGGAAGTCTCCATTTGTTTCGAGAACACGCAGCTTCAACTCAGTGAACTTGTAGCCCTGCTCACCTCGCTGGGCTACGAACCGGATCTGAAACTTGCCGACCTGGACGCGACGCGCGGGGCGACCAACCCCGCCACTCGCCGCCTTTGGATGCAGATTGGCTGCTCTGGCTTCGCCTTCCTGAATCTGATGATGTTCAGCCTCTCGATCTATTTCGGGATGGACTCTTTTACCGGCCCGACATTCCAGCGGCTGGTCGGCTGGATCAGCCTTGTCCTGGCCGTACCGGTGGTCACCTACAGTGCGCTGGATTACTGGCGCAACGCTTGGACCAGCCTCCGCCAAAAGCGCCTTTCCATCGAGGTGCCTATCGCACTCGGCATCGCGGTCATTTTCGCGCAGAGCGCGTTCGACGTGATGACAGGCCGCGGAGAAGGCTACTTCGACTCATTGTGCGGGCTGATCTTCTTCCTGCTTTGCGGACGACTCTTCCAACAAAAGACCTTTGACCGCCTTTCATTTGAGCGCGATTACAAGTCGTTCTTCCCGCTCTCGGTAACGCGGCGAGGCGCGAGCGGCGAGGAGGAAGTGGCGCTGGCGCAGTTGCAGGTGGGGGATCGGCTTATCATTCGCAACGGCCAGTTGGTGCCGGCGGATGCCCGAATCTTATCGGGTGCGGCGCTGATTGATTACAGCTTCGTGACCGGCGAATCAGAGCCGGTGCCGAAGGCGACGGGTGAGCAACTCTACGCAGGCGGCCGGCACATCGGGGCCGCGATAGAAATCGAAACCACCAAGGCCGTCTCGCAAAGCTACCTGACCTCGCTTTGGAATCAGGAAACGTTCCGCAAGGAAAAGGGTGGAATGATTCACACTCTTACTAATGTTTACAGCTACCGCTTCACAAAGATCATCGTCGGAATCGCGCTGGGCGCGGCGATTTTCTGGGCCGTGCGCGGTGATGGCGTCCGTGCGGTCAAGGCCTTCACCTCGGTGTTGATCGTGGCCTGCCCTTGCGCGCTGGCGCTGGCGGCGCCGTTCACTCTCGGCACCGCCATCCGCGTACTCGGACGCCGCAAGGTTTTTGTGAAAAGTCCCGATGTGGTCGAAACGCTGGCCCGCGTGGATGCAGTCGTGTTCGACAAGACAGGAACCCTGACTGCGGCCGGGGCTGGCTCCGTAAGTTTCAGCGGCGCCGCGCTGAATGGCGACGAGCGACGCTGGCTTTATTCGCTGGCACGGCAGTCCACGCATCCGCTGGCCGTTCGCGTCGCGGACGCGCTGGAGCGGGACCCCGCCCTGCCCGTCCGTTCGTTCGTCGAAACCACCGGGTGCGGCATTGAAGGCATCACCGGCGGACACGAAATTCTGCTTGGCTCAGCAGCCTGGTTGCGTTCACGCGGCATCGCCTGCGATCCGTCGGCAGCCGGCGCGGGTGGAGTCGTTTGCGTAGCGGTGGATGGTAACTACCGCGGGGCTTTTCTTCTCACCTCCGCGCTGCGGCCGGAGACGGAACGGTTGGTCCAGAACCTCTCAACGAACTACGAACTGGCGCTGCTTTCCGGCGACAACGAACGCGAACGGGCGCGGTTCGCCGGACTGTTCGGCAACAGGGCACGCCTTGAGTTCAACCAGTCGCCCCTGCGCAAGTTCGAGTTCATCGAGAACATGCAAAGCGCGGGCCGCACCGTGATGATGGTTGGGGACGGATTGAACGACGCTGGCGCGCTCAAACAGAGCAACGTGGGTGTGGCGGTCGTCGAGAACGTGAGCGCCTTCTCCCCGGCCAGCGACATCATCATGGGCGCCGCCATGGTGTCACGTCTGCACGGCGTCCTGCGCTTCTCGAAACGCGCCGTACGGATCGTGCGCGTGAGCTTTGGAATTTCGAGCCTATACAACGTGGTCGGCATCAGTATCGCCGCGGCTGGCCTGCTCTCACCGGTCGTTTGCGCCATCCTGATGCCGGTCAGCTCGATCACCGTCGTCGCGTTCGCTTGCGGCATGACCGCGTGGGCGGGGAGGAAGATTTGAAATGACGAATGACGGAATGACCCATGGCGAAACGCTGCGGCTGTTCCCGCTCCCCATGCCGGGCATTTGCGCGAATGTCCGGCACGCCAACGGATTAAACACGACATTCGTCATTCGTCGTTCGACATTCGTCATTCAGGAGGTCCGTCCATGAGCATTCTTTTCCTCCTGATTCCCTTGAGCGTCCTCGTCGCGGGCGGATTTCTGCTCGCCTTCATCTGGGCCGTGAAGTCGGGCCAGTATGAAGACACCTGCACGCCGGCAATGCGCCTGTTGACGGAGGAGCACACAACAAAACCCAAGATCAACATGAACCAGTCCGAACCAAACAAACCTCAAAACCAATGAACAACAAAAGCAACCAAGCCCGCACGGGCCCCGGATCGGGCCTTCGTGTGGAAACCTTCAGTTATGACAACGCGATTGTCCGCGCGTTTGCCATTGTCACCGTCATCTGGGGCCTCGTGGGATTCACCGCGGGTCTTCTCATCGCCTGCCAGTTGTTCTGGCCGGACCTGAACCTGAGCCTGCAATACACCACCTTCGGTCGTCTGCGTCCGTTGCACACGAACGCCGTGATCTTCGCCTTTGTGGGCAACGGCATGTTCATGGGCATCTACTACTCCATCCAACGACTCTGCAAGGCGCGCATGTTCAGCGACACGTTGAGCTGGATCAACTTCTGGGGCTGGCAGCTCATCATTGTGGCCGCCGCCGTGACACTCCCGCTGGGCATCACCACCAGCAAGGAATACGCGGAGCTGGAATGGCCAATCGACATCGCCATCGCCCTCATCTGGGTGGTGTTTGCGATCAATGTCTTCGGCACCATCATCAAGCGCCGCGAGAAGCACATCTACGTGGCGATCTGGTTCTACATCTCAACGATCATCACGGTGGCCATGCTGCACATCACCAACTCGATGGAGATGCCGGCGGGCGCC
>CAYQWK010000163.1:7565-12662 GCA_964420805.1 uncultured Bifidobacteriaceae bacterium
CGGTGTGCAGGACGCGCTGGTGCAATGGTGGTACGGACACAACGCCGTGGCGTTCTATCTCACCACTTCTTATCTCGGCCTGATGTATTACTTCCTGCCGAAGGCGGCCGAACGCCCGGTGTTTTCCTACCGTCTTTCGATCATCCACTTCTGGGCGTTGATCTTCCTCTACATCTGGGCCGGCCCGCACCATCTGCTCTTCACCGCACTGCCGGACTGGGCGCAGTCATTGGGCATGGTGTTGAGCGTGATGCTCGTGGCCCCGAGTTGGGGCGGCATGTTGAACGGCCTGCTCACCCTGCGCGGCGCATGGCACAAGTTGCGCGAGGAGCCGATGCTCAAGTTCATGGTCGCCGCAGTGACCGCCTACGGCATGGCCACGCTGGAAGGCCCGACGCTCTCGATCAAGAGCGTGAACTCGCTTTCGCATTACACGGACTGGACCATCGCACACGTCCACACCGGCGCGCTGGGTTGGAACGGTTTCCTGACCTTCTCCCTGCTCTACTGGCTCTTCCCGCGCCTCTACAACACCAAGCTTTACTCGATCAAACTCGCCAACTGGCATTTCTGGATCGGCGTTCTTGGCATCCTGTTCTACGCCATCCCGATGTACTGGGCGGGTATCACCCAGGGCATGATGTGGAAGCAGTTCACCAGCGAAGGCTTCCTCCAGTGGCCGAACTTCCTAGAAACCGTGTTGCAAATCGTCCCGATGTACATGCTGCGCGCCGTTGGCGGTACGCTGTTCATCGTCGGCGCGCTGCTCATGGCCTATAACCTCTGGAAGACCGCCAAGAGCGGCCAATTCGTCCCGAACACCGAAGCCCAGGCCGTTGCCATCAAGGATCAACCCGCCGCGCACGAACCCGATCACCCTTACAAGCATCGCTGGCTGGAGGGCAAACCCATGATCCTCACCGCTCTCGCCCTTGTGGCGGTGGCCATCGGCGGCCTCGTGGAAATGGTCCCCATGTGGGTCGTGAAAGAAAACGTCCCCACCATTTCGAGCGTGAAACCTTATACGCCGCTCGAGGTGCTCGGGCGCGACATTTACATCCGCGAGGGCTGCGTGGGCTGCCATTCACAAATGGTCCGTCCCTTCCGCTCGGAAACCGAACGCTACGGCGAATACTCCAAAGCCGGTGAATTTGTGAACGACCATCCATTCCTCTGGGGATCGAAGCGGACGGGGCCGGACCTGCACCGCATCGGCGGCAAGTACCCGGACGCCTGGCATTACAACCACATGGACGACCCGCGCTCGACATCGCCCGGTTCGATCATGCCACGTTACCCGTGGCTGCTCACGCAGAAGCTTGACACCTCACCCCTGCCCGCGCGCATCGGTGCCTTGCGCAAGGTCGGCGTGCCCTATCCCGCAGGGCTCGAAGCCACCGCCGAAGCTGACTTAAAGAAACAGGCGGCCCAGGTCGTGAAGAACCTTCGCGAAGGCGTCATCACCAACGCCCCGCCGGACCGCGAGATCATCGCACTGATCGCCTACCTGCAACGACTGGGCACGGACATCAAGGGCGCGGCGCCCGCCGCTCCTGCGAAGACCGCAGAAAACGTCGAGGCCCCCAAGCCAACGGCGCAACTGATCAACCGCAACGAAGAGAGGAACTGACCATGATCCAGAATGTCGTTGAGAGAATTGGAGGCATCGGCGGCTACGGCGCCGTCTCGATCTGCCTGTTCTTTGCCGTGTTCACGGGCGCGCTCATTATCGCGCTCGGCCACCGCAAGTCGTTCTACAACTCCGTGAGCAAACTGCCGCTCGAAGACGGCGAAAAGAAAGGAAGCATCTCCCATGAATAACGCATCAAACCCTTCCCCGGAACCCAAAGATCCACGCCTGATGGATCACGAGGCTGATGGCATTCGTGAACTGGACAATCTTCTCCCCCGTTGGTGGGTCTGGTTGTTCTATCTCACGACCATCTTCGCCGTGTTCTACTTCACCTACTATCACGTCCTTGGCAAAGGCGACCTTCAGATCGCCGCCTACACCAAGGAGGCGAAAGCCGGTGATGAGATCAAGCAGGCGGCGCTGGCCAAATTCGAGTCCTCGATCGCCACGCTCACACCAATCAAGGACGGCTCCACGCTGGGCCAGGGCAAGGAAGTTTTCGGCAAACTCTGCGCGCCGTGCCATCGTCCGGACGGTGGCGGACTCGTGGGGCCGAATCTTTGTGACGATTATTGGATTCACGGCTCCAACTATGTGGACAACGTGAAGACGATCATCAACGGCGTGCCGGAGAAAGGAATGTTGACGTGGCGCGGCATACTAAAGCCTGCCGAAATCCAGGCTGTGGCCAGCTACATCTACACCTTGCGCGGCACCAAGCCGCCAAATCCGAAGCCACCGGAAAACCAGCAGCAGCCGAACAAACCAAACGAATACGAATAGTTCGTCGAAATTGAATCACAGGACCGCGCGGGTTGGGGATGCCCGGCCCGCGCGGTGCCTTTTTGAAACATGACCGCTCCCACTGAAGAGAAAAAGGACCAGTCCCCGACGCCGCAGGGAAATGTCAACCGTGTTGACTGGCAGGACTACCGCGACCACCTCGCGACCGCCGACAAGGAGGGCCACCGTCAGTGGGTTTATCCCAAGAAACCCTCCGGGCGTTGGCACCGCCGCCGCGTCTGGTTGAGCATCGGGCTGCTGGCCATCCTCTTTGCCGGGCCGTTCATCCGCATCAACGGCAACCCCTACTTCATGTTCAACATCGTGGAGCGCCGCTTTTCGATCCTTGGACAAATCTTCTGGCCGCAGGACAACATCATCTTCGCCGTCGCAATGTTGCTGTTCGTCACCAGCATCATTGTCTTCACCACCGCGTTCGGCCGCCTTTGGTGCGGCTGGACCTGCCCGCAAACGCTCTTGATGGAAATGGTCTTCCGGAAGATCGAATACGCCATTGAAGGTGATTCCTTCAATCAACGCGCCCTGCACGCGGCACCGTGGACCTTGGGTAAAATCTTCAGGAAATTTCTGAAGCACGGCATCTTCTTCGCCATTTCCTTCATCATCGGGAACACCCTTCTCAGCTACATTATCGGCAGCGACGAGTTGATCCGAATCATCACCGATGACCCGCGCCAACACACCGTGGGCCTGACCTTCATGGTGCTCTTCACGCTCTTGTTCTATGCCATCTTCGCCCGGTTCCGCGAACAGGCCTGCACCTTCATCTGACCGTACGGCCGGCTCCAATCCACCGTTCTCGACGAGAACACCATGGTTGTAGCCTACGACCACAAACGCGGCGAAGGCCGCGCGCCGTGGAAACGGAACCAGCCCATCGAACTGCGCCGCGCCGAAGGTAATGGCGACTGCGTGAACTGCCGCGCCTGCGTGGCCGTCTGCCCTACTGGCATCGACATCCGCAACGGCACCCAGATGGAATGCGTCAACTGCACCGCCTGCATTGACGCCTGCGACAACGTGATGGAAAAGATCGGCCGGCCGCGCGGTCTCGTCCGCTTCGCCTCGCTTAACAGCATCGAACGTGGCGAGGCCTTCAAATTCACCGCGCGCATGAAGATGTATCTCGTCGCGCTGTCGGCGCTAGCTGGCGTGCTTGGCATACTCGTGTTCACACGTTCCGACGTGGAAACCATGCTGCTCCGCGCGCCCGGCGCCCTCTTCCAGCAACTCTCCGACGGTCGCATCGAGAACCTCTACACCATCAAGATCGTCAACAAGACCACCCGCGACATCGGGCTGCATCTCAAACTCGAGGACATGGAAGGCCAGGTCAGCATCATGGGCACCGGCGAATTGAACGTGCCCAAGGCCGCCCTCGCCCAGACCTCCGTGCTCATCGCCGTCGATCCGAAGTCATTGAAGGGTCCGGCCACCAAGGTGCGCGTCGGCGTGTATGATGCCACGGGCAAGAAACTCCAGACCATCAACACGGTTCTTGTCGGCCCGCGCTAAGCCGCGCCATAACTGAAGGCGACATGAACAACGAACCCGCATCCCGTCCGCCCAGGAACTGGTGGGCTTTCGGCATTATCACCTGGCTGATCATTTTCGGCTCCGCCATGGCTGCCTGGGTAGTTTATGCCGTCCGCCAGAACAACGACCTTGTGCGCAAGGACTACTACGACCACGAAATGCGCTTCCAGCACCAGATCGACGCCTCGGTCCGTGCCGCCGCATTCAAAGGCCGCGTCAATGTCACCTACGATTTCGCGCAGCAAACCGTGACCGTGCAGTTGCCAGTGAAGGCTGCCGCTGGTGGCAAAATCCACTTCTACCGCCCTTCCGATGCAAAGCTGGACCGTGAACTGCCCCTCGAATTGACCGCCGACGGCACCCAGCGCATCGACGCTCGCGGCCTCAAGTCGGGCCAATGGAAAGTGCGGCTGAACTGGACCAGCGACGGACAAGCCTACTATTTCGACCAGTCGATTGTTGTCGGCTCGGCGGACTCCTGAATGGAACTGCTGTGGACAGCGCTGCTGCTCGGCTTGGTCGGCAGCCTGCATTGCGCCGGCATGTGCGGGCCGTTGGCGCTGGCGTTGCCGGTGATCGGAAACACACAACTCTCGTTTGCTTTCGGCCGCGCTGTGAACAACCTGGGCCGCATCACGACCTACGCGGCAATCGGCGCGGTGTTCGGGCTGCTCGGCCAGACCCTTACGCTGGCTGGTTTGCAACGATGGGTTTCCCTCGGGGCCGGTCTGGCCATTCTCGCGGGCCTGCTCCTCTCATCCCGTTTCGCGCTTAACGCGCCGGCATGGCAAACGGTCGCCTGGCTTAAGAAAGCCTTTGGCGCGCTGATCAAACAACGCACCATCGGATCGTTGTTCATTCTTGGCGCCATCAACGGACTGTTGCCGTGCGGCCTGGTTTACGTCGCGGCCGGAGCCGCCGGCTCCGCGGCCGCCACGGGCGGCGTGGCTACGGCAGTGGGCTACATGCTGGCCTTCGGCATCGGCACGTTGCCGGTGATGCTTGGCATCGGCCTGGCCGGTCGCGGCGTGCAAGCCACCTTTCGCGCCCGCCTGCAAAAGCTCGTTCCCATCGCCGTCCTGCTTGTCGGCCTGATGCTTGTTTTGCGCGGAATGGCCCTTGGA
>CAYQWK010000164.1:0-12656 GCA_964420805.1 uncultured Bifidobacteriaceae bacterium
GGTCAGACTGCCGCGCATGAAGAGCCTCAACTCCTTCACCGTCTCCCCGCTCCCCAGATCCGCCACCTCCTGGCCAGCCACCGCTCCGGCCAGCTTTACGCTCGCGCCGCCGCCGCCGAACTCGGCCTGCCCCCCACCCGCTTCTACGAACTCTACGGCGACTACCTCAAGGCCTGCGCCCAAGGTTACGCCGACACTTGGTCACCCGGTTGTTCCGGCGGCGATCATCACCCCGACTGGCCCGCGCCGGCGACCGACCTGCTGCGCAAACTGCTCGGCTCCAAACCGCCCTCCTCTTACAGCGCCGCCGCCAGCGAACTGCATCGCCGGCTGGATTTCCAAACCGACCGCGCCAGCGTCCGCCGCTGGGCCCTCCAAAACCAACTGGCCCCCGACACCCGCTACAAAAAGCCGCCCCAACCGGTCAAACGCTGGCAGGCCCGCGACCTGGGCACCCTCTGGCAATACGACGCCACCCCGCACGCCTTCCTGCCCGGCTCGACCGACAAGCAATGCCTGCTCGACCTCCTCGATGACGCCACCCGCCTCAACATCGGCGCCCGTCTCTACAAAAACGAAACCCTCCTGGCCCACCGGACTTCCTGCCCCGGGCCTTCACCGCCCACGGCCTGCCCCTGGTGGCCCTACGTCTGGAGCCAGCGCACCACCGTGCGCGTCGGCGACGACGGCAAAGTCCCCGTCGGTCTCCAACGCCAGTTCATAGACGCCCCGCCACGATGCCAGGTCGTGCGCTGCCTGCGCCCGGATGGAGATGTCTTCTACCTCCGCCACGCCCCGGATCCCCAAGCCAAACCCATCGTCCTGCTCCATTGCCCGGTGTTTTGACCTCCGTCCGCTTTTGAAAACTACACGACAAAAAATTGACATTGCCTTGCTCCCGCCTAGAGTGACGCCCAATTAACCCTTTGCACGGGTCCGGCCAGAAACGAATATGAAATTCAGTTCCAGCTTTGTCCTAAAGTGGGCGGCTTCCATCGCCCTCGTCGCGGCGTTCACGCAAGGCGCGGGCGCGCAGACCGCTGTACCCAATCAAGTGCTGGTCACCGCCATTGGCGGCGCGGCCAAGCTATCATCCGGCGGCGGAGGATTCGGCGGCCTGAATGTCGGCCAGCGCCTGCGCAAGGGTGACGTGATCAAAACGGGACCAAGCTCCCATGTGGACATTGAAATCGGCAACAGCGTTGGCGTGGTTCAAGTGGCTGCAAACTCAACCTTTGCGATTACTGACGCCTTGGTGACGCGCACGGCGGCCGACACGGTCACAGACACCCAACTCGACCTGAGCGAAGGCGCGATGGTCTTCAAGGTGAACAAACTCTCAAAAGCATCGCGTTACGAAATCAAGACGCCGCGAGGAATCGCCGGCGTGCGAGGAACCTCCGGTTATCTCACGGCCGGAGGCGAACTCACCGTCGGTGAAGGCACAGCGGGAATTTCCTACTTCGGGGGCGGCACCCATGTGCTGCACGACGGACAGAGCATCGCCCCGGGTGATACGGCGCCCAAGCCTGCGTCGAGCAGCGCATTGAAGGCGTTAATGGACGCGGTTTGGGATGCGACTCACCACGGCACTGGCCACGACACGCCTCCGTTCGTTTCGCCTCCCGAGTTCTTCACCTCTCCGGTGCTTCCGCCCGCGGGCGCGAAAGGCGGCGGGGGAGGCGAAGGAGAGTACCCGGAGGACCGGCGCGCGAAATAGCCCCAAGCGGATTTCTCGAACAACCCAGAGCAGCCTTGAGCTTCTCTGGGTTTTTCATTTTCATCATGCTGTGAAGCGGAAATCGACGGCATGGACCCCGATCATTGTCTGCGCCGCTGTTTCCATTCTCGCGGCCGCCGTTGAATGCCTTGACTCGGTCTTCGACGGCCAGACGATATTTCACCGGATGGAGTGGATGACCAGCGATTGGCGGGCGAGGCAGGCCGCCGGCGATCCGGGATGCGTGACCAGCAACCTCGGATTTGTCGCCATCACGGATGAGAGCATCCAAGCCCTGCTGGACGGGAGCCTTCCATACCGTTTCGGCCTGCAATGGCCACGCCAGATTCATGGAAGATTGCTGGACGAACTGGCGAGGCAGCAGGCCCGAGCCGTCGCCTTCGACATTGTGTTTGCGGAGTTGCGACCTGATCACCCTCCCTTTATCGAAGGCGACCGCCAGCTCCTGTCCGACCATTTCTTCGCCGACCGGCTGCGGTCAGCGGGGAATGTGATTCTGGCGGGTGATCATGGTTTACTGCCGCACAACCTCTTTCGCACGAACGCCTGGGCTGTGGCGGATATTTCGGCACAGCGCGAGGTGGACGGTGTGCTCCGGCGGGTTCGAGCGTTTGCCGATGTGCTGGCATGGCATCCACTGATCACTGCGGCGGCGCGGCAGGCCGGCGGTGATCTGGCCCGGGCGCGAGTTTCCGAAAACGAAGTGTTGATCGAAATCCCGAACGAAGCACCGCTGCGGATCAAGCTGATGAACGAGAGATTCGATGCCGCCAGATTGAAGCGGCAGCTTATGGGCTCAGAAGCTGAGCCAGTCGAACCGCGATGGGAGGAGGCGTTTGAGAAGCACCGGATCTGGCAGATGGGAATCCTGCTCGCGGCGCGGGAACTGAACCTCGATCTCTCTCGCGCCGCAGTAAACCTGGATCAAGGTTCAATCACCCTGGAAGGGAAGAACGGGGTGCGCCGCGTCATTCCAGTGGACCTCCAGGGCAGGTTGTTTATCGATTGGAGGATCAAAGCGTCTCACCCCGCTTTGACCAAGGAAGTCGTGGAGTCGTTGTTAGACCAATACGAGGCACGGCGGGATGGGAGGCACGCGGAGGTCACCAATCGCTGGAAGGACAAGCTCGTTGTCATAGGCTCGACCGCCACCGGCAATGATCTCACCGACCTCGGCGCCACACCGTTGGATCAGGAAACGCCGCTGTTAACCCAGCATTGGAACGTGGCGAATTCCGTCATCACCGGACGTTTCATCCGGACACCGGATTTGCCGTGGCGGCTGATGTTGATCGCGGGGCTGGCAGGCATCGCGGCCCTGGGCACGTGGAGGTTAAAGACGTTGCAGGCGGTGGGGTTGGTGCTTGGCGCGGCGACGGGATACACGGCGTTCGCGTGCGCCGCCTTCGTGACGTGGGGATGGTTGCTGCCCCTGGTCCTGCCGGTGGCCGGTTCACTGCTGACGACGCATGTCTGCCTGATCGTTTGTCTGGCGCGCCTCGAACAGCGCGAGCGTCAGCGGACCCGCGCCATCTTCAGCAAGGTGGTGTCGCCCGATGTCGTGCGCGAACTGCTTGATGCCGAACGACTCTCGCTCGACGGCGCGCGCCGAAATATGACGGTGTTCTTCGCAGATGTCCGCGGCTTCACTGAAATCACTGATGCCGTGGAGCACGGAACCGGGCACCAGCTTCCGGATGAGGACGCGGAATTATTCCGCGATGCCCGGGCAAGACAGGTCTTGGAGACGGTGAACCTCTACCTCAGCGTGGTGGCAGACCAAGTGAAGCGGCACGGAGGCACGCTGGACAAATACATCGGCGACTGCGTGATGGCGTTCTGGGGCGCGCCAATGGAGGACAATCAACACGCCTTGCATTGCGTACGCGCGGTGATAGACGCGCAGCGGGCCATCGCGCGGCTGAACACAGAGCGCGCGGAAGAAAACCACCACCGCGAAGCGGAGAACCCCGCGCGCGTCGCGCGTGGAGAGCCGCCACTGCAACCCCTGCTGCTGCTTCAACTTGGCTGCGGCATCAACACCGGCGTGATGACGGTCGGATTGATGGGATCGGACATGCATTTGTTGAATTACACTGTGTTTGGCCGCGAGGTGAACCTGGCAAGCCGGCTCGAAGGAGCGGCAGCGCGCGGGCGAATTCTAATCGGTGAGCAAACACATGCCCTCCTCCTGCGCGAAGACCCGGCCTTGGCCGGCCAATGCGCGCCGGAACCGCCGCTCACGCTCAAGGGCTTCCACGATGAGGTGCGTTGTTACTCGGTTCCGTGGCAAACCCAGTCGCCAACCGACCACACGGCTTGAAATTCCACGGGCGTTCGCCGCCGACTTCTGTTAATCCTCATCCATGCGCACGGTGATCTACCCAGGCAGTTTCGATCCGCTGACCAACGGTCATCTCGACCTCATTCAGCGGGCAGCCCGGTTGTTTGACCGAGTAATTGTCGCCATCGCCGTCAATGAGCAGAAGAAACCGTTCTTTACGCTCAAAGAGCGGCTCAAGCTCACGCGCGAGGCTGTCACGGACCTGCCCAATGTGACGGTGGATTCATTCGATGGCCTGTTGATCGAATACGCGGACCGCTGCCGGGCGCAGGCCGTGATCCGCGGATTGCGGGCCGTGTCCGATTTCGAGTTCGAGTTCCAACTCGCGCTCATGAACCGCCGGTTAAACGAGCGCGTCGAGACGATCTTCATGATGCCGAAAGAGACCTGCACATTCCTCAGCTCGCGCATCACCAAGGAGATTGCCCGGCTCGGCGGTGACGTACGGGCGTTTGTTCCCGCGCACGTCGAGGCGGCCCTCAAGCGCCGGTTCGACCGCTAACCCGCCAAAGGAGGAGTTTCCATGCCGCTAACATTCAACATTCGTCACCTCGAGCGACACGACCTGTTGCTCGAAGGGGAGCTTCCAGTCGAGGAGCTGAACTTGCAGGTTGAGGACGAGCTTCTGCACTTCACGGGCCCGCTCCGATACAAGCTCACCGCTGAACGCCTTGAGGGTGGCATTCTCGTTCGCGGCGACCTCCGATTGCCGATGGACTGCGAATGCGCCCGTTGCCTCAAGCGATTCCCGCAACCGCTGGAATTCCACAATTGGACCTGCCACCTGGCCCTGAACGGCGAGGATGCAGAGCCGGTGAAGAACGACTTGGTGGACTTGACGCCCCATATTCGCGAAGATAGCCTCCTCGCCCTTCCGCAACATCCGTTGTGCGAAGCCGGGTGCGAAGGCATGAAGATGCCCTCCGCCGGGAAGACATCAGGCAGCACGTCTGAAGAGACCTCTTCTGCCTGGAATGAACTGAACAAACTGAAACTGTAAAAATATGGGCGTTCCCAAAAGAAAACCCTCGACCAGCCGGATCCGGATGCGACGAGCCTATAACAGCGTGCTGACCTTGCCGCAGGTGTCCACCTGCCCGCAATGCGCGGCCCCCTACCGCCCTCACCGGGTGTGCCCTTCCTGCGGTTATTACAAGGGCCGCCAGATGATCACCGTCAAGGCAGGCGCCTGATTCGCTTTTGCCGAAGAGCGCGGGGTGAGGATTCTCTCTGCGCTCTTTCTATTTATGCGAATTGCGGTGGATGTGATGGGCGGCGACCATGGTTCTTCCGTGGTGGTCGCCGGCGTCAAGCAGGCCCTGCACGCGCCGGGCAACGAGCGCATTGAGGAGCTGTTCCTCGTTGGCCAGCAAGCCGAGATCAAGCATACCCTGACCGCCATCCATTGCTCGGACCCTCGCGCAACCATAGTCCACGCCAGCGAAGTGCTGACGATGGATGACAAACCCGTGGCTGCGCTTCGCAAGAAGAAGGACTGCTCGATGGCCCGCGCCATTGAGTTGGTGAGGGATGGTCGCGCCCAGGCCATCATTTCCCCTGGCAACACCGGCGGACTTGTTGCCGCTTCCACGCTTCGGCTGCGCCAGCTCGACGGCGTGGACCGGCCAGCCATTGCCACCATCATGCCCTCGACCAAGGGGCATTTCATCCTGCTCGACGCCGGCGCGAATCCAGAGTGCAAGCCAATGCACCTTGTGCAATTCGCCATCATGGGCCACGTCTATGCTCGCGAAATGCTAGGCGTCGCGCGTCCCCGCGTCGGCATCCTCAGCAATGGCACCGAGGACATCAAAGGCAACGAACTTACCCGCTCGGCGCTCGAATTTTGCCGCAAGCTCGACTTGAATTTCCTCGGTTACGTCGAGGGCCACGGCCTCTTCAACGACGAGGTTGATGTCGTTGTCACCGACGGGTTCATCGGCAACATCGTCCTCAAGACCTGCGAAAGCATGGGCAAGGGCATCCTTCGTATTTTGAAACGCGAACTGACCGCCAACCCGCTTCGCCAGATGGGTGCGACGCTTGCGCAGGGCGCGTTCCGATCGATTAAGAAGACGATGGATCCGGAGGCTCACGGCGGCGCTCCGCTCCTTGGCCTCAATGGCAACGTCATCAAGGTCCACGGCTCGGCCAAGGAGCGTGTCGTTGCCAACGCCATCCGACAGACGGTCGAGGCCGTGGCCCACCAACTCAACCAGCACATTCGCGACGAAATCACCCGCGCCAACGCCCGCCTGTCTCCAGCCGCATGAAAACCACCTCGGCCAAAAAGTTCAGGAACCCCAGGGCCAAGCACAATTTCGAGGGTCGCACCTGTAGTATTGCCGCCGTCGGGTCGTATGTGCCCGAGCGTGTACTGACCAATGCCGACCTTGAGAAACTGGTCGATACCACCGACGACTGGATCGTCACCCGGACCGGCATCCGCGAGCGTCGCATGGCTGCGCAGAACGAGTTCACGTCCGACATGGCTGCCAAGGCCGCCAAGCTCGCCATGGAACGCGGCGGCATCAGGCCCGAGGAGATCGACCTCATCATTGTCGCTACCATCACGCCCGACATGCCGTTCCCGGCCACCGCGTGCCTCGTTCAACAGAAGATCGGCGCGCGCCGCGCCGCCGCATTCGACATGGAGGCGGCTTGTTCCGGCTTCATTTACGCCCTCGAGATCGGCCAGCAATTCATCATGTCCCGCACCTACGACACCGTGCTGGTCATTGGTGCGGAGAAGCTTTCCTCGATCATCAACTGGCGTGATCGCAACACCTGCGTCCTCTTCGGCGACGGCGCGGGCGCTGCCATCCTTCAGAACCGGGCTGATTCGCACGGCCTACTCACCGCCTGCATGGGCGCGGACGGTAGCAAGGCCGAGTTGCTTTCACTGCCCGGCGGCGGCAGCCGCTGCCCGGCAACCTCGACCTCGGTGGCTGACGGCCTCCATTACCTCCGCATGGACGGCAAGGAAACCTTCAAGAACGCGGTCAACGCCATGTACACCGCCGCCGCGGAGGCGTTGCGGCGATGCGAGGTGAGCATCTCGCAAATCAAATGCGTCATTCCGCACCAGGCCAACCAGCGCATCATTGATGCCGTGGGCGAACGCCTCGGAGCCACGCCGGAGCAGGTCTTCGTGAACCTCCACAAATACGGCAACACCTCCGCCGCCTCCGTCGCCATCGCGTTGGATGAAGCCGTGACCTCCGGCCGTGTACAGCGAGGCGACCTGATCCTGCTGCTCGTATTCGGAGCCGGCCTGACTTGGGGCGCGGCGGTGATCGAGTGGTGAGAGGCACGGGTTTAGTTTTGCCGGGGCATTGAACCCGTTCAGCGCCCGTCTTCATTCGCACCACTCATCAGCGGCACGAAAAATTTTTCTTTTCACGCCGTCACTGCTACGTTGCCGGCCGTTGTCATGAACTGGCTTGCAGCACCGGGCCTGTCACCGCCAACGGCCGCCACACCCGCTGACCGCCGCAACCGTCGATCCACACCCATCCACCGCGTCCGGCCTTGGCCGCTCATGGGATCAGGGGGTGTTGAAGCGGTTCGGCGGACGAAGAGACGGCGCATTCTTCCCCTGATCCAAAATGAAATCGAAATCCCCGACACCCACCGGTTCATCCGGAAAACCCGCATTCTTGATCGTCGAGATCAAGGACTTCACCGTCCAGGTCGCAGAAGACGGCTCCCAAACTCTGAACATCAATCTCACCAAGGATCTTCCCGTCATGCGGACGACCCTTGAGAAACAGGCATTCCACTCCCGCCACGCAAACGATCACACCGCTGCGGAATTTGTCGCGTCCCTTTCGAGGCCGGGACTTCACACCTACCGTGGCACAAGCCCGTTTCGGTGGGCCAGCGCCGGCTATTTGCCCATCTTCGTCATTGAGGGTGTGCGCTATTGCATGCTGTTCCTTCGCAACCTCCGTCCGGTGGCCGGTTGGAACCTTGCCAACGGCGCTTCTGCGTCCCGCAAGGAACTCGTCAAGGTGGACGAGACGGCCGAGCGCGAATTGCGCGAAGAAATCCTCGTCATCGACTCAACCGGTGAGGAGGACCACTGCCTGCGGCTAGGCTTTGGTGGCGGCATGCTGCCCAACATCCACCACAAGAGGTTCCTCCGCCTCATCAAACGCGAGGCCCGTATCGCCACGGAACTCTTGGAGGGAAATGTCGAATCAACCGGCCCGGACTGTGTCGAGATTCGCGCGTCCTGGCTTCCGGGCGGCCTGCCGTATCGGACCACGAAGGCATTCGTCATACTGAACGCCGAGAACGGCGAGAACGGCATCGAGTTCATCAAGGTCATCGAATGGGAGCTTTCGCAGAAACTGCGCAATCTCGAGTTCCACGATGCCGAGCTTGACGAGGAGCCCGCCGCGCCAGGCCAGGCGAAG
This sequence comes from uncultured Bifidobacteriaceae bacterium, assembly GCA_964420805.1. Taxonomy (GTDB): domain Bacteria; phylum Verrucomicrobiota; class Verrucomicrobiia; order Limisphaerales; family SIBH01; genus JANNGC01. The sequence goes on from CAYQWK010000164.1 coordinate 8,507, forward strand.
GCCTGCCGTGCCATCCGGCAGGCGGTTGGCCTGTTCGCGTTGGAGGATCTCATCCGGGATTTCAGCGCCTCCCTTCAGGATCCCGTGCCAGCTCCGCGATATGTCTTCGACCGGGGCCACCTCTTGAGCGGGGCGCTGCTCGATGGCTGGCTGGAGGACAATGAACTCGCCAGCCAATGGTGCCCGGTGGCGCGGAAAACCATCCGCCGCTACATCGGCGTGATGCGGCGCGCGGAAAATCGCTTCGTGTGCAATCCCGACAAATCCTGGACCATCACCTTCGCCGGACTCGCCTCGCACTTCGAGCCATGCGTCGGCTTCCAGCACATCGTGCATCTCCTCCGCCACGCAAAGAAACCGGTTTCCTGTCTCGACCTCTGGCTTGCGACCAACACCGGTGCTATTCCCTCCGACGAGGCGGTCCAAGCCGCCCTCGAAGAAGGCGAGCTTCATGAATCAACCGGAGCGGAAACGGACGACAAGGAACGGATGAACGCGGTCATGCGGGTTAAGAAGTTGCGGACGGAACTTCTGGAGAAGAAGAAACCCCTGATGTTGGCGCGCGCGGACGCCGTAAACCGGCACGACACTGGGAAGGTCCAATCACTCGACGGGGAGATCACGGTACTCGACGAGGAAATCAGACGGTGCGTCGTCTATCTTTCGGCCGCCCTCGACAAGTGGGGACGCCTTCGTCCACCGATAGGAGACCCGGCGGAACGCGCCCGTTCAACCGTCACCAAGGCCATCCGCCGTGCAATCGCCGTTACCCGTACGAAGGACACCGATCTGCACAAACACCTACGCGACTCCATCAAGGCGGCAAGCTGGTGCTCATACCACCCCACTACGACGACAACGTGGACCTTCTGACGCTCGCACCGCGCCACATCCGCCCTCCGGCCTGAACTCACGCTGAGTCGGAATTGCCGTGACGCCGTCGTGACATGGATGTCGCTCCGAGGTCACGCCCGGGACATCGCGTGATCTGCAACGGGATTTGCCTTTCCCGCATCTCATGGATGAACCCATTTCAACCAATGCAAAAGCCATGCGCATGGATTCGATGGACGACCGACCGGCAGCGGAGTTTGAAGCTTCGCCCTCGCCGTGAAGGAGAACTTCTATTCCGCATATTTCCGGCCCGCCGCCACCGGCGCATGCGTTCCTCGTTCGTCAACATCACCCTGAACGTCGAGCTTTCGGACGAGCCTCCGCCCCTTTCACCGTGTCCGTTCCAACCCTTCACGGACACACGAAACAAGAAAAACCATGAACAACAAACCCCGCCAAAAACCAAAAGTTCCCCGCAACCCGGGTGAACCCCCACTTGGAGACTTACTTTATCTCATCAACCTCCGGAAGTGCTTGGACAAGATAAAGGCCCTGCAAATCCGACTTGAGAGAGCCGAGGAATTGGCCTCAAACCTGTTCGCCGAACTGGAAGAGATCATCAGCCAGATTCCCCCGCCCACCTCCTACATCGATTCAAGTCCCGGCAAGAAATCCCCGCCTCCGCCGAAGACTCCAAATCCTCGCCCCTCCGAGCCTACCCGCACCCCTCGTTCCGGACTTCCGCGCGGACTCCACACCGTCGATGTGTCCCCGCGGGTTGACGGAAACTACGATCTTCAATTGGACGGCGGCAAAGTGATCACCCTGCCGCCAAAGGTGGGCGTGCTTGCCAACAAACTCCGCGAACACGCCGGAACCACAACCGACAAATACATCCCATGGAAAGCCACCAAGGAAGTTGCCGAGACACTCAAGCAACACGATGGAATCAAATCCTCCGTCAAGCAACTCGTGCATCGCCTTCGCGACTTGCTGGAAGAACACGATGAAGACCCGCGCGTCATCCTTACACGCCGCGGCGGATACCGCTTCGCCCTGTTCAAGCTGCCCTCTGTGACCATGGATGACCAACGTTGATCGAACCGATTGTTACCATTCATGGATGTAACCTGCGACTCACGATCTTATGTCACAGGTCTTCAAACCCGACTCCGCGGGTCGCTGGGTGAACCAGCCGCTCCCCGTTTCCGGCGTGGCGCTCGCCGACATCGGCACCGAACTCCGTCTGCACCCGCTCACCGCCGGCCCCGTCCCGCCCACGCAATCTTGCATCGTCCCCTACGCCGACGGCGGGCGGGCTGCGGGGTGGGCCTTGGTCGCCGCTTCCGATTCGCCCGTCCGCCTCAACGGCCGGTCGATGCTACTCGGCATTCACGCCCTGCGCGACCGGGATGAAGTAGTGCTTGGCGCGCACCGCGTGTTCTTTTCAACCGAGGAACTCGCGCGCGCCGTTCCCTTCCCCGGTCTCGCGCAGCCGGCGTTCTGCCCGCGCTGCAAACAAAAGATCGAACCCGGCGACCTCGCCGTCTCGTGCCCGCGCTGCCGCGCCTGGCACCATCAAACACACACGTATCCTTGCTGGACCTATGCGCCGTCGTGCGCGCTGTGCCAGGGGCAGTCCACCGCGCTGGACGCCGGTTACGCCTGGACCCCGGAGGAACTGTGACATGAAACCCCGCGCCAAAACCCCGCCCAACACCGGCCACATCGTCATCGTCGGCGCGGGCGGCAACATTGGCTCCTACCTCGTGTCGCTGCTCGCGCGCCATCCCAATGTCGTCCAGCTCACGCTCGTTGATTGCGACGTGTTCGAGCCGAAGAACCTCGCCTCGCAGGACATCGTTCCTGGCGACATCGGGCAACCGAAGGTCCGCGTGGTGGCCCGCCGTGCGCGCCAGATCAACCCGCGGCTCCATGTGCGGCCGCTGAATGCCCGTCTCGAGGATCTTCCCCTCGGGATGTATCGCGCGGATTTCATCGCGGCCTGCCTCGACTCGAAGGAGGCGCGGCGCGGCATCAATGAAATCGCCTGGCGCCTGGGCGTCCCGTGGATCGACGCCGGAGTCGAGGCCGGCGCCATGCTCGCCCGGGTCAACATCTACCAGCCCGGCCTCGAACGGCCTTGTTGCGAATGCTCATGGGACGCGCGCGATTACCGCTTCCTCGACGTGCGCCATCCTTGCGACGACGGCCGGCCGCAGGCTCACCCCACCAATGCGCCCGCCTGCCTCGGCTCGCTCGCGGCCTCGTTGCAGGCGATCGAATGCCACAAACTCCTCGTTGGCGAACTCGACCAGGCGCTCATTGGCCGGCAGGTGTTGATCGAGGCGGCGACCCACCGGCACTTCGTCACCTGGTTTCGCCACAATCCCCGCTGCCGTTTCGATCACCAGACCTGGAAAATCCGCCCGCTTGCCGAGTCGCCCGCGCGCCTGACCATTCGCGCCGCTTTCCGCATGGCGGGCGACCTGGCCAGCATCGGCTTCGCCGGCAAAACTCTCGCCACCCGGCTCGACTGCCCGCGCTGCGGCTTCGGCCGGCCAATCTTGAAACTCCGGCATCGCCTCGACGACCACGAGCGCCGCTGTGACCGTTGCGGTTCGGAGTTGCTCGCCTCCGCCATGCACACACACGAGCAGCTCGCGCCGGCCATTCTCCCGCTCGGCGCGGAAAACCTCCCGCTCGCCAGCCTCGGTCTCCGCGCCGGCGACGTGATTTCACTCGGCGAAGGCGCGGAAGAGACATTCGTTGAACTCGCCGGCCTGCCGGCTTCGAAAGGAAATCACCCATGAAAGACCCGGTGCTTCGCGGCTTCCTCCAGCAACAATTCAGCGACGGCATGGCCTTCGCGCGGACGACCGACGTCGTCCAACTCATGCCGATGCCTGCACCCACGGGCGAACCGCCATCGCGCTACATCGCGCATTTCCGCGACAGCCGCGGCCTCGTCAAAGATCCCGCCGGCAACATCGTTGAACACAGCGAATTTGTGGCCGGCATCTGTTTCCCGCCGCACTACTTGCACCGCGTCGAGATTCCCCAGGTGCTCGCCTACCTCGGACCGCATCCCGCGCCGTGGCATCCGAACATCCGGCCGCCGTTCATTTGCGCGGATCTTGTGCCTGGCACGCCGCTCGTGGACGTACTCTTCGCGCTCCATGAACTCTGGACATGGAACTTGTTCGCCACCAAGGACGAAGGCCTGAACCGCCTCGCGTCACAGTGGTCGCGGCAGCAGGACCGCGCCCGTTTCCCCATCGACCGCCGCCCGCTCAAGCGCCGCGTGGTCGAGGTC
>CAYQWK010000165.1:0-12509 GCA_964420805.1 uncultured Bifidobacteriaceae bacterium
GGGCGTGAGACCGTCCGTTGCGCCGCTGGACGCGGTGCCACTCGTCGCCCATCCTCCGTAGCAAGTACTACGGACGGTGGACAGCGCGACGAGGTCCACCACCCGGAAATACGCATCGTGCGAGAATTTGAGATGCGACCAACAACAGCCAGCGGCGCGCAACACTCTCGACACCCGCTCCGAGTCCGTCGTACGTTCACAGCCATCGCACATGCGCACTCTTGTTATTGGCATTGACAGCGGCACGCAGTCCACGAAGGCCGTGGTGGTGGACGTAAAAAACGGCAACCTTCTTGGCTCCGGCTCGCAAGCTTACGACCTGATTTCAAACCTGCCTCCAGGCGCGAAGGAACAGCACCCGCACACCTGGCGTGATGCCACGGCCAAATCCATCCGGCAGGCGCTGCGCTCGGCCAAGGCGGTGGCCTCGGAGGTCAAGTGCATCGGCGTCAGCGGCCAGCAGCATGGCTTCGTGCCGCTCGACGCGGACGGCGAAGTCATCCGCCCGGCCAAGCTGTGGTGCGATACCTCGACCATTGCCGAATGCGACGAGATCACGGCGGCGCTCGGCGGCCCAAAGGAAACGATCCGCGCTCTCGGCAACGCGGTGCTGCCGGGTTTTACCGCGTCGAAGATTCTCTGGCTCAAGAAGAACGAGCCGCACCATTTCAAGCGCCTTGCCACCGTCTTGTTGCCGCACGATTACCTGAACTTCTGGCTGACGGGCGAACGGCGCATGGAGTTCGGCGACGCCAGCGGCACGGCGTTGCTCGACGTGCGCCGCCGCAAATGGTGCGCACCTGCGCTGGCGGCGATCGATGACGAACTGGCCTCGAAACTTCCGCCAATCATTTCCAGCGACCAACCAGTGGGTCGCCTCCAGCCAGGCACGGCGCGCGACCTGGGGCTGAACACGGACGTGCTGGTGAGCGCGGGCGGCGGCGACAACATGATGGGAGCCATCGGCACCGGCAACACGCGGCCCGGCGTCATCACGGCGAGTTTCGGCACCAGCGGGACAATCTACGCCTGCGCGGAAAAGCCGGTCATCGACCCGCGCGGCGAGATCGCGGCGTTCTGCGACTCGACAAACCGCTGGTTGCCGCTGCTCTGCACGATGAACGTGACGGTGGCCACCGAGATGGTGCGGGACGACTTCAAGATGTCGCACGAGCAGTTCGCCATCGCGGCGTCGCGCGCGCCCGCGGGCAGCGACGGCCTGATCCTGTTGCCGTATCTCGAGGGGGAGCGCACGCCCAATGTGCCGGACGGCACCGGTGTTTACTTCGGCGTGAACCAGCGCACCTTTACCGGCGAGCATTTCGCGCGCGCGGCGATGGAAGGGGTGACGCTGGGAATGAACTACGGTTTGCGGCGCATGTCGCAGCTCGGCGTCAAACCGACGCAAATACGCGCCACAGGCGGCGGCGCGAGATCCAAGGTGTGGCGGCAGATCATGGCCGACGTGTTCGACGCCGAGGTGGTGACGCTCAAGGTGGGCGAGGGCGCGGCGTATGGCGCGGCGTTGCAGGCTTTGTGGTGCTGGAGGTTGCAACAAGGCGATTCGGCGGACATCGCGGACATCACGGACGAGTTTGTGGAGATCAACAAGATGGAGGTCGCGCAGCCGAACCGGGCGAACACGGCGGTCTATGCCGAATTGCAGGAGTTGCAGGACGAGATGTCGAAAGCATTGCGCGGCGTGTTCGCGCGGCACCGGCAGTTCGTGCTTGGACATTGATTCAACCGTCCGCGACTGGCCATCGTCCCGCCGTGCCCGCGTCCTTGCTGAAACTTGACCTGCCCGGCATTCCCCGGCTGCGCAGCACCAAGGTCCGTGAGTTGTTCGATCTCGGCGACGCGCTCCTGATCGTGGCAACGGACCGGGTGACCGCGTTCGACTGCGTGCTTCCCAACGGCGTTCCCCGCAAGGGCGAGGTGCTCACACAGTTTTCCCACTTCTGGTGCGAGATGTTCGAGCGGTTGGTGCCCAACCACCGGCTCGCCCGCGCGAACGATCCCCTGCCCGATTCGCTGCGGCAATTCACCTCCCTGCTCGAACGGCGCAGCATGGTGGTGCGGAAGGCGGAACCGCTGCCGATCGAATGCGTCGTGCGCGGCCACCTTTCCGGATCCGCGTGGAGGGAATATCAGAAAAGCGAAACCGTCTGTGGCATCCGCCTGCCACCCGGTCTGACGGAATCCGAGCCGTTGCCCGAGCCGATCTTCACGCCCGCCACAAAGGCGGAGGTCGGGCATGACGAGAACGTCACGTTTGATCAGATGGCTGCGCTGGTCGGGCGCGGTACAGCGGAGAAGGCGCGCGGGTTGAGCCTGGAGATCTATGCCGCGGCGCGAGCTTACGCGCGCGACCGTGGAATTATCATTGCCGACTCCAAATTCGAGTTCGGGTTGTGCGGCGGAAAGTTGATCCTGATCGACGAGGTTCTCACGCCGGACTCGTCGCGTTTCTGGCCAGCGGACCAATACGAGGCCGGACAGGCCCAGCCAAGTTTCGACAAGCAATACCTACGGGATTACCTGGAACGGACGCGTTGGAACAAGCAGCCGCCCGCGCCGGAATTACCCCCGTTCGTCATCCAACGGACCCAGGAGAAATACCTCGAAGCGTTCACCCGGCTGACGGGGCAGAGGCTTTGATCAGATGATTGGCCCGACGGCTTCAGGTTTATCGCGGGGCGCGGTCGCCTCGCGCAACGCCATGCTCAACTCTTGCAGGCGGTACGGTTTCGCCACCACGCCACAAAAACCGAATTCGCGGTAGCGGGCCATGACAGGATCCTCGGAATAGCCACTGGAGACGATCGCCCGGACATCCGGGTCGAGGACAAGCAACCGTTGCATCGTTTCCTTGCCGCCCATTCCTCCCGGCACGGTAAGATCGAGAATCACAGCCGAAAATGGATTCCCCTTTGCACGCGCCTCCTCGTATTCGCGCAACGCGTCGGTGCCGTCGGGTGTGGCGGTGATACGGTAGCCAAGCGGTTGGAGCATCCGGGTGATCAATTGCCGAATCGGCTCCTCGTCGTCCATCACCAGGATGCGGCCACGGCCTGACATTGGCGGCGCGATGACCGGTTCGGTCGCATTCCTCACGGTGCCTTCGGCTGCGGGAAGGTAGATGTGGAACACCGTGCCGCGGCCCAATTCAGATTCGACGCGGATTTCGCCGTCGTGTTTGCGGATGATCGAATAGGAGGAGGCGAGACCGAGGCCACTGCCGTGTTTCTTGGTGGTGAAATAGGGGTCGAAGATGCGCGGCAGGTTCTCAGGCGGGATGCCCGTGCCGTGGTCCTGCACGGAAATGCAGACGTACCGGCCGGCTTTGAGCGCGCCGCCGGACTGGGAGTCGAAAGTCACGTTGTTGGCGCGTATGTGCAACCTTCCACCCTCCGGCATGGCGTGGCAGGCGTTGATGGCGAGGTTGTTAATCACCTGGCTGATCTGTCCCACGTCCACGTCCACCGGCCACAAATCCACCGGCAGGACAATCTGCGAGCTGACATTGGAGCCATGAAGGACGAATGAAACGGTCTCGTTGATGATTTCGCCAAGCGAGGCGGTCTTCTTCACCGGCGCCCCGCCCTTCGAGAAGGTCAGAAGTTGCCGGGTCAAATCGGTGGCGCGGATGGCTGCCTTCTCCGCCGCGGCGAGGGTGGTGGTCAGCGGGTTGTCGGCGGGTGCGAACGCGCGGGCCATGGAGATATTGCCGAGAATGACGGTGAGGATGTTGTTGAAGTCATGGGCGATGCCGCCGGCCAGCAGTCCCACGGATTCGAGCTTGCTGGCCCGGAGCAACTCTTGCGTGGTGCGGTGCTTCTCGGTCACGTCGCGGAAGACGAGCACCACACCGATCACGCTGCCGCCGCGGTCGCGGATGGGTGCGCCGCTGCTGGCGATGAGACGCTGCGTACCGTCGCGTGAAGCCAGGGTGGTGTTCTCGCTTAATGCAACCGGGCCGCGGCGCAGGAGAATCTGCGCCACCGGATCCTCGCACGGCTCGCCAGTCGTCTCCCGTTTGAAGTGCAGGATCTCGGAAAGCGGCCGCCCGATGGCGTCGGCAAAGTCTGTGCCGGAAAGTTTCTCGGCGACGGGGTTGAAGAGAATAACACACCCGGCGGGGTCGGTGGCGACGACCGCATCGCCAATCGAGCGGAGCGTGACGGCAAGGCGCTCTTTCTCATCTGCCAGGGCCGCCTCAATGCGACGGCGTTCGACGACCTCGCGGAGCAGTTCCGAAGTACGTTCGGTCACACGTTGTTCCAGCTCGTCATGCGCATGTTGCAAAGCGGTGTCACGGGACTGGATTTGGGAGAGCATCTCGTTGAAGCCGTCGATCAAGTCGCCGACCTCGTCGCGGGCCTGCGCGGTGGCGCGCAGGGAGTAATCCTTGCGCCTGGTGACGTCGCGGGTCGTGCGGGCGAGGTCGAGGATGGGCGCGGAAATGATGCTTTGAAGGCGCGAAGCCAGCCAGAACGCGCCCAGCCAGCAGGCCAGCAGCGCACCACCAGCCAGAAGCAGATATTCCCTGAAATGCTGGCTGATCGGATTGAACACGGAACGCAAGAACAGCGTGCCAACGACTTCGTTGCCCTGGATCACCGGTTGGAAGATGAGCAGGGAATCGCCCCGCGCAATAACCTCCTCGGGAACCGGATCGGGCCAGACAACAACGGAGGTCGCCGACGAATTGGTGTAGCCCGCCAGGAGCCGGCGGTCTTCGCTGAACACGCACGCCAGGTCGAATTGCGGCCTGGCCCGCAGTCCTTCGAGCACACGCCGCGCACCTGAGACATGGCCAAACGAGACGGCGGCAGTGAGATTGGCGGCGAGAATTTGCGCCTGGGACCGCAAGTCACGATGCGCGTTGTCGCGGACCACGAACCACTGGTAGGTCGTGAAGGCGGAAGCGGCGAGCAGGAGGGCCACGCCGCTGGTGAACAGCATGGCGAAGAGCAGTTTCCGGCGAAAGGACTGGCGGTTGAGAAACCCTTTCATCGGCTACCCTTCCTTTTATCCGGCCGTTTGACCGAGGCCGCCACGCCGAGCAGTTGGGAATCAATCTTCAGGCCGGCCGTGTTTGCAGCGCCAAGATCGATGTGGAGTCGCAAGTCTTCATCGCCGACCAGCAGGTTGACTATCACGCCAGCATCTTCAAAGCCGGCCGTATCGCCCACGGTCAGGATCGGCCTGGACCTGAGGGTGGCACGGATTTCCGAAAGGCGGCTCTTCTCCGAGGCGCTGATGAAGACGAGCTGGCAGTTGGAATTCGAAAGGGCCGCAAGGTTGGGAAGCAGCACCACCGAAATGGGCCGGCCCTGCACATTGGCTTTGCCAAGGGTTCTTTCGAGCGCACTGCCGAAGGGATTCACACCAAGCACGCCGATCACGAACGGGTTCGTCTTGTTGGAGAAGGCTACGTCCGGCCATTCGACGAAAGTCGCCACCCGATGAAGAAAAGCGGCCTTCACCTCGTACTCGGGCCGCTTCAACAGGGCGGCCTCCACGATGTGTCCAACTGCGAGCAACGACAGACCGAACGCAACTGTGATCGTCACGCCTGCAAATGTTCTCAACTTGACCGGCCAGGCATTCACGTCGGCGCGCCCTCAAAAACGGCAGGTGAGTTTCACCCGAAACGATCTTCCATCCCCGGCGATGGCGTCCTGCATGTGCCCAGGGCCGCCGGATGAGTGGTAACGGGTATCGAAAAGATTATAGACGCTGGCCGAAATTTCCGTACCCGGCAGCAACCGCTGGCTGAACAGTGTCCAATTCACCACCGCGAAATCGTTCAAACCGGAACCTGCCAGCGTTTTCATCGCTCCCGTGTATTGCGCCTCAAGGCCGGTGTAGAGCCGGTCCTTCCAAAGCGGCACAAGAAGATTCGCCTTGGCGAGATGCTCGGGGGAGTTGACAAGCCGCACGCCGTCGTCGTTCTCAGCGTGCTGGAGCGCGTAGCTGACCCGTGCGCGCACGCCCGAGGGATGACGCCACTCAAGTTCCGTCTCGACACCAAGCGCGTCCGCGCCGCCGGTGTTATTAAACTGGTACACGTTGGGCCGGGTCTCGACCTGGTCGATGAGATCCTCCACCTCGTAGAAATAGCCGGACACGCTGACGCGCAGGTGGGCGGGAAGTTTCTGTTCAACGACAAGCTCGAAGGTCTGGATGGTCTCAGGTTCAAGCCGGTGATTCGCGATGGTCTCGGGCGGTGCGTTGTAGTAAAGCTCGAACGCGTTCGGCGCGCGGTAGGCCGTGCCGTAGAGGAACTTCAAAGCGGAACCGCGCCAGGGATTGTGGATGATTGCGAGCCGCGGATTCAGTGTCCCACCAAAGGTCTCATACCAGTCATAACGCAGGCCGGCGTTGATATGGAGATTGGTCAACACGGCGATTTCAGCTTGGGCGTAAGCGCCGAAATCGCTGCTTGATTGATGATCGTCGAGATAAACAACGCGGGGCCGCGGTTCGTAGTAGGACTGATCCTGGCGGATGTGGCCGCGGCCCTCGCCGCCCAAAGTCAGCACATGCTCGCGCCAGCGCATGATCCATTGCGCCTCGCCGCCCACCATCTGGCCAAGGTCGTCGTCACGACCCAACCCCTCATTGGCGGGAGTGGCGGTCGAGATGGGATAATCGGCGGTGTATCGGTAGTCGTCGCCGTAGGCGCGAGCCATCAAGGTATGGTTCTCGTTGAGAGTGTGCTGCCATTTGAGGTCGATGTAACCGTGCTCATCCACGGTGTTGTAGCGCGGGTCGCCAAACCTCGTACCCCAGCTTGCGGTGGGAATTTCCTTCTTCCGTGCGGAGTAAGCGGCAGAAAGCGTGAAATCATTCCAAGTAAGGCTGCCGAAAAGGTGCCGGGCCTGTTCATGGTCCAAATCCTCGGCGAGGCCGAAGTTGTTCGTGGCCCCTCGGAACTGCCGGTAACGGAGGCGGGTGTTCCCGGCGCTGTCGTAAATGGAACCGGAGAGGACAAGCTGGAGGCCGAGGTTGGTGGCCACGCCGCCGTAGGTGAAACGTCCCTTGTAACTTTCGCCGCTGCCTGCATCGACGGACGCATCGACGTGACGAAACTCCTTCGCCGGCTTGGTGAACACGTTGACGACCCCGAAGAACGCGCCGCTGCCGTAAAGAGACGAGGTCGGCCCGCGGACAACCTCGACCCGGTCGATCAAGTCCACATCGACCATGCCCGCATAGCCGATGTAAGCGCCGCCAAAGAGGTTCTCATTGACCCGGTGCCCATCGACGAGGAGCAAAACCCGTGAGTTGTAATCCGAGGGCCGGTTGAACCCGCGCACGCCAAGATAGGTGTAGCTGCGATCCCCGGTGACGTAGAGGCCGCGCACGCTTTCGAGCACGTCCCCCAGCGTGCGGTGTCCGTAGATCTTGATCTCTTCGCCGGTGATGACGGACACCGCCGACGGCGCTTCGTCGGCGGACTGGCTGAAGCGCGACGGCGTGGTGACGCGCTCAATCTTCACAGCCATCAAATCCTGAAGGGAGAGTTGGGTGAGATCGACCTCTTTGCCATCAGCCAGCGTATCGAGGCCGCGCACGGAACAGGCTGCGGCAAGGAACAGGGAAGCGGCCCAGCGAGATGAAATCGCGCGGCGTGAGTTCGTTGCGGCAACACCTCTGTCCCGGGCTGGCGACGGCGCACCCCCGTCCGTTCTGGATGCGGTGCGAAACGAAGCATTCATGGTCTTGCGAGAGTGTTCTCGCCACTCACACCGGGGCTATCGGTCCGCACGCGAATGGCCTAAAGAGTTTTCGAGGCGCCACCACCAATCAGGTCGATGTAATCATAGGGCGGATACGACTGACTTTGGCCCTCCCAACGGGTTTCCGGGACGGAGCCTGAGATGACGCCGCCCGCGTGCACATTAACCGCGCCGCCGGAAAAACCGCCACCGACCGTGGCCTTCCACGAAACGGACTTCGTGGTGCCGGCCGGCATGTTGCCAAGCGAGATGGTGGCCGCACCGTCGAGAGTCACGCCCGCCGGCACTGAAATGGTGGCCAGGGCGTTGGTGGCAGGGAAATGGGTGGAATTGAACGGCGCGGGACACGGATAGGTGATCGTAGCTGTGACGGTGATTTGGGAGCCAGACTTCACCTTGCCCTTTACACTCACGCCCACAGTCCACGGCATGAAGGCCGTGCCCCAGAAAGGCTTCGACGTGCCGTAGGCAACGTAATTCCAAGCGGCTTCGACTTCGGCGTATGTCCACGCGATCACGCCGGGCATGTCCGGCAGATAGCGCATGTCGCGGCCCCATGGGTCGCTGAAATAAATGACGCCAAGAAGATCATCGTAGCCGATCGCCACGCGATAATGTCCACCGCCCGAACCGTCCGGTGCGAACCACATCAGGCAGGCAACCGGAATATCAGCGGCCAGCAGCGCCTTCAAGTCATCCAGCCAGATGTTGTCCGCCGAGTGCGCGAAGGCCGCGTAGCCCAGCGGCCGTTCGGCGAAACCGGCGGTAGGAATTTCATTCTGAAAATAGCTCCCTTGAGCCGAGCTTAACACGCTGAAATGCCCCGCGCGGTGCAGATCGTGGCACCAGGTCCCGATGGACGAACTGCGCGCGACATTGGCAATGGGTTTCTGGGGAATGTCCGCACCCCAGTAATCGAAAACGATTTCCAGCGAACCCGGTCCGCAGAACAGACCGTTCATCTGATCGTGCCACGGCACGTTGGGAATGATGTGGCTGACCGGCAACGAGGCGGATCGGGCGGCAGGCGTCAGGGCAAGCAGGCCCGCAACAATTGTGGGCAGAAGTGTTGTCTTCATGGCCGCGAGCCTTTCAGATTTCCACTCGAACGGCAACGCCCAAGCCTGCTCCTTATTTGCCTATTTCATGGCTTCGCACTCCGCGACCTTCTCCACGTAGAAGTCCTCGGTCAAAAGGCCCTCGTCGAAGAGCAACTGAAGCTGGCGCAGCCGGCCCGCAATCTGGGATTTGGAGAACTTCTGCGTCTTGGCGGCAACCGTGGCATTGGTGCCGGTGGTGGTGTTGGTGGCGGCGGACTTCGCAGCGGCCATTTCGTTCGAGGCCACGGTGGCGCGAATCTCGCGCGTCACGCGTTTGCGCGGCGCTTCGTAATTCGGATTGATCACCAAAGCCGCAAGTTCGTTGGCGGGCGCGAGGTGCCGCCAGAGGAATGCCTGCATTCGGTCTTCCGCAGGCACGGCCGTGCGCACGAGTTCCTTTTCGTCAATCTTCGCCGCGCCGGTGACGACCAGCGACACGGGCTTGTGCGCCGCGCCCGGACCGGCGGCCACGGTGATCCGCGCGACGTTCTCGCCCCGGGCGAGTTTCACCGGCACGGCAGTGATGCCCTTGGGCGGATTCTCCAAACCCAACTGGATCGAGCCCGCGAATCCATCCCGCCGCGCCGCGTACACCGTGAGCGTGCCGGAGGAATTGGGACGCAGATTGATGCTCGAGGGCACCACGCGCAGGCTGAAGTCAGGTTGTGGGGGGCTGACGCGCAGGCGGTAGGCATATTCCTCGCCGCCCTTGCGCGCGGTGTCGCCAATGTGGACGAAATAAGTGCCGGTGGAAGGCAGGCGCGCCATTAACCACGAATCCGCCTGATGCGTGTTGAAGCCACCGGTGAGATCCTCGCGATCGTCATTCACGGCAAGCACCCGGCCGCGCGCGTCGGTAAGTTTGACCACGGAGTCGAGGGGTGAATCGAGCCGGCGCGCCATCACCTCGACGGCAACCATGTCGTTGGATTTGCCATTGAACTGGAACACATCCCAGTCGTCCGCGCGATCAATGCGTCCGTTGACCACCACCGGCAGCGTGATCTTCTGGGCACTGGCGGCGGAATTGTTCGGCTCCTTGTCTAGAGCCTCGCTCAGAGGTTCGACGGCGAACAAAACGGGATTGGAAACCTTTCCCTTCGCCTGCGTGGCCAACGCGTGGATGCCGGGAGCCGCGTCAGCCCCGGGCAACGCAAGTTCGGTCGAATCGAGGTTCCAACCTTGAATCTTCGGATTCGTCACCGCACCCGGCCGAGCTCCCAGCGGAAACACGCTGGTGACGAACGGCAGTTCACCGACGCTGACGCGGTAGATGAAATCCTCGCGCCCGCGGTAAATGCTGTCGGAGATGGTGAACATCAACTCACCATCTTTCTGCACATCGTGGAGAATCACCGGGTCAGGCTTGAAACGATAATCGTCCGAGAAGGCGATCTCCCGGCCTCGGTCATCGTAAAGCGCGATGACCGGCTGGAACCAGCCTGGCACGGCATCCGCGATATACGGGATCAACTGCCGCGCCTGGGCTTCGATGACGAGCCGTTGTCCCTTGCGCGCGGTGAAGCGGTAGCGGTTCACCTCGCCCGAGGCAATCTGGCCATTGACCGTGCAGGGGATGTTGACCCGGACATCAAGGTCATTCGTGGGGCGCCGACGCAGGGCAAGGTATTCCTTGCCGAGGATCTGCTTGCTCGCGGTGATCATCGGTTCACGCGTATGCTCGGGCAACTGGCCTACGTGGAAGACCAGTGGATTCGAGACGCCCCGCGGCGTGCCCAGGCGCAGCTCGCGGACTCCCGGTTTCGCGTCCGGAGCCAGGGTGATTTCGGCCACGACCAGCGCGGCAATGGAATCACAAGCCGGGGTCTGGACATAATCGCGGGTGCGCCTCTCGATCTTGGCGAGCATGGCCTTCGACTCCGGCACGGAGGAAGTCGCGCGGCGCAGGTCGCGCGCCTGCTCGTTGAGCAACTGCATTTCCTGGGGATTCAACCGGCGGAAATACTCCACCACCCGCGCCTTCACGCCATCGCCCGTGACCAGCACCTGGTTCACATCGTCGAGCGTCTGGCCGCCGAGTTTGACCTGGAAGGTTGTGCCCTGCTGTCCGCCGGCCGGATAGGCGTAGCCGATGTACGGGCGCGTTTGTGCCAGCGCAGCCGACGCCGCCATTGAAAACCCGAGTGCGACGACAGCAAGCCGTTGGAGCATCGCGTTCATCACATGATCTCGGTGAGCAGGCCGCCGGACTTGGCGCCTTCCTTTGGTGAAGGAAGAACGTGCGCTTCGGTGCCAAGCGGGTGCGGGAGCTTTGCGTGTGGGTCAATGCCGCTGAGGGCGTAAATGCTGCCGAGCAAATCCACCGGATAAACCGGCCGGTCCTTCACCTCCTCGGCGCGCTTGTCCGAGGAGCCGACGATGTGCCCGCCCTTGAATCCGCCGCCAGCGACCATG
Organism: uncultured Bifidobacteriaceae bacterium; assembly: GCA_964420805.1. Lineage (GTDB taxonomy): Bacteria > Verrucomicrobiota > Verrucomicrobiia > Limisphaerales > SIBH01 > JANNGC01. The sequence continues at coordinate 11,267 of CAYQWK010000165.1, forward strand.
GCGGTGAAAACCGCGCCGTGATGGTTGCGCCCGCCGTTCCACGGTGGCTGCCAGTCAACCTTTGGCCCGCGCCCAAACTCGCCAGAGCACCAGACGATGGTGCTGTCGAGCAGGCCTCGATCCTTCAGATCAAACAACAAAGAGGCGATGCCCTGGTCGAGCTGCGGGCACTGCCGGCGCATGGTTGCGAAGTGGTTGCTGTGCGTGTCCCAGCCGCCGGGATAATTGATGACGATGTACGGCACGCCGGCCTCGACCATGCGGCGCGCGGCAAGGCAATCCTGGCCGAAGGTGTGGCGTCCATAGCGGTCGCGCAGTTCGGGCTTTTCCTTCGAGAGATCGAACACCTCGCGGCCTTTGCCGAGGATCAGCTCATAGGCCTGCTTCTTGGATTCCTCGGCGGCGGCCATTTGCGGGCAGTCGGCCATGGTGTTGCCGAGGGTGTTCACTTTGCCCAGTAAGTTCCGGCGCGCGCGCTGGCGCTCATCGGTGATGCCACGCGAGACGATGCCCTCGACCTCGAAGCGCGTCGCACCGGGGTCACCGCCAGTGGCGAAGGGCTTGAGTTTCGGGCCAAGAAAACCCTCCTCGGAGAAACGCCCCTGGGGTTGTGTGAGCACGACGTAGGGCGGAAGCATGCCTTTGTAGTTCGGTGTTTTGAAATGCGAGAACACCGCGCCCACGCTCGGATAGGCAAGCCGCTCGCCCGGCGCGTGTGCCGTCTGCATCAAATAGGCAGCCGTTTCGTGGCCGTTGTTGCGATGCGTCATGCTGCGAATGAGCGAGAATTTGTCTGCCTGTTTCGCCATGAGCGGGAACAACTCGCCGAGTTGGATGCCATCAACGTTCGTGGGAATGGCGGTGCGGAAGTCGCCCATGTAGTCGTAGCCGGAATCAGGCTTCGGATCCCAGGTGTCATTGTGCGACATGCCGCCCCAAAGAAAGATCTGAATCACCGAACGGGCCTTGGCCTTGATGATGGGAGAGGGCTTCTCTCCCACTGCCGGCGCGCCGTCCGCCGCCGCGCCGAGCGCGTGGTCGGCGAACAACAAACCCGCCGTGCTGAAGAGTCCGATGCGGACCGCGTCGCGACGGTTCATGGGCAGGCTCAGGTTCATTCCGAGCATGTTCGCAGATTGCAGGCTGGCTTGTTTCTTCGTGCTCATAACGGGTTCTCGGTTGGGTTTGGTCGATCAGTGGCGGTATTGAAATTCAGCGCTGTTGATCAAGTCCCATGCCACGA
>CAYQWK010000166.1:0-12477 GCA_964420805.1 uncultured Bifidobacteriaceae bacterium
GGCTATGTCAGCGGATGGGTGCGCGGAATCCACACGAACGAACTTCCCTTCCTGCAATGGGATCCGCATCCCACCAACAAGACCGCGCCAACTCACGGTTCATTCGGAGGCCCCGGCAATGTACGCAATTATCGGCGGTGATCAGAAACAATACGGCCCTGTGACCGCAGACCAGATGCGCGAGTGGATCGCGCAAGGCCGCGTAAACTCGTCCACGCTCGTCCAGGCCGCGGGGTCCACGGATTGGAAACCCCTGTCCGCGTTCCCGGAACTCGCCGGCGTGCCCGCGCAAGCCGCATCTGCAACGCCGCCACCCATGCCGGCGCCGGCCTCGGATGGCGGAGTAAGCGTCGTGATTCCATACAAGAACCCCAAGGCTTTGATTGCCTATTATCTCGCCGTGTTTTCGCTCATTCCTTGCGCGGGAATTCCGCTGGGCATCGCCGCCGTGGTTCTTGGCATCCTCGGGTTGAAATTCGCCGCCGCCCACCCGACCGCCCGGGGGAAAGTCCACGCGTGGGTCGGGATTATTCTCGGCGGTTTGTGTGCGCTTGGTTACACGCTCGTCCCGCTCATTATCTACGCAAGCAAACGCTGAACCCAGCCATGTATCGAATCATCGGCGCAGATCAGAAGGAATACGGCCCCATCCCCGCGGACCAGGTGCGGCAATGGATCGCCGACCGCCGCCTGAACGCCAATAGCCTCGCCATGCCGGATGGCGGCTCTGAGTGGAAAGCGCTCTCCACCTTTCCGGAATTCGCCGCCGCGATCTCGATTGCCGCGCCGGTGTTCCCTGCCTTGCAACAAACACCCGGCACCAACTCGATGGCCGTCGCCGGCCTGACCTGCGGCGTCCTCTGCTGGCTGGGGGCCTGTTGCTGCTCCGGCGTGCCCTTCAACGTCCTAGGCATTGTCTTTTCCTCGGTTGCACTCTCGCAACTGGCGAAGAACCCGAACCAGCGCGGGCGGAACATGGCCATCGCCGGTCTCGCGCTGTCGATCACCCAACTCGTCTTCGCCATCGCGCTGATCATTGCCGGCAACGCCTTCAACTGGCCGGACATCTTGAAAGACCTCCGAAAACTCTGAACTCCCGAACCATGCCCGCGTTGAACCCAGAGAAAATCCAGACCGCGCTGAAAGCGTTGAACGAATGGCGCGGACAACCTGCCTCGATCGTCAGGTGCTTTGCCTTCCGGGACTTCGCCGCCGCGATGGAGTTCGTCAACCGCGTCGCCCGATTGGCGGAGGAGGCGAACCATCATCCCGACATCGACATCCGATGGAACAAAGTCACCCTCGTCCTTTCCACTCACAGCGCGGGCGGCCTGACGGAGAAAGACTTCAACCTCGCGCGGAAGATTGATGGTTTGATCTGATCGGGCGCCGAAGCACAGGACTTCATTGCATGGAAACCACGGCTGTCACCTCTCTCTTTCAGGAACGGTTCCAGCACGCCCCGGCGCACGTCGTCCAGGCACCCGGCCGCCTTGAACTTCTCGGCAACCACACCGATTACAACGCCGGCCTTGTCATGGCCGTAACGGTGGACCGGCACATCCAGATCGCAATCAGCCTACGCGCCGGGAGCCGCATCCGCCTTGCTGCCTCGGCATTTGCCGGCCACGAGGAGTTCCCCTGCGACCGCTTCGAGAAAAACCCGCATGCCCCGTGGGCTGATTACGTAAAGGGCGTGCTCGAACAAATGCACCGGCGCGGCATCCACTTCGCTGGATTCGACGCGGCCATCACCGGCACCATTCCCATGGGCGCCGGCATGAGCAGTTCGGCGGCGCTCGAGGTGGCAACCGCGCTCGCCGTTCGCCGGCTCTGGCCCTTCGCGTTGGCGGACGCGCCGGACACGGACAAGCTGGAGTTGGCCATGCTTTGCCAGGCCGCCGAGAACCAGTTTGTAGGAGTGAAATGCGGCCTGCTCGACCAGGTTTCCTCCCTCTTTGGCAAGGCTGACCATGCCATTGAAATCGACTTCCAGAACCTCGCCGTCCACCACGTCCCGATGGCTGGCGACATCGCCATCGTGGTCTGCAACTCCGGCGTCAAACACGAACTTGTCGGCGGCGAGTACAACGAATTGCGCGCTTGCTGTGAATCCGCCGCGCGGAAACTCGGCGTGCCGTTCCTGCGTGCCATCAAGCCGGACGCGCTGGAGTCCAACCGCGGCCTGCTCACCCAACGCGAGTGGCAGTGCGCCCGCCACATCGTTGGCGAAAACTGGCGTGTGACCGCCGGCGCGCGCGCGCTGCGCAAGGAAGACTTCGCCCAGTTCGGTGCCTTCATGTTCCAAAGCCACGCCAGCTCGCGCGACGACTTCAAGAACAGCACCGCCGAACTGGATTTACTCGTCTCGCTCGCCCGCGAACAGACCGGCTGCCTCGGGGCGCGACTGACGGGCGGCGGCTTTGGCGGCGCGACCATCAACCTCGTCCACCGTTCCGCCCTTGGCACCTTCTGCCAGGCCATGACGCGGAATTATCGCGAAAAGACCGGCATCGAGATGCAGCCCCTGGTCTGCCGGATCGTGGACGGCGCGGAATAAAGCGGGGCGAACGCAGCGCCGGAAAACGCCAACGTTCGCGAACACCAGCGCGCCTCGGAGAGATTTTCGCGGACGGCCTATTTCGCCTGCCCGATGAGTTGGGGCTGCTTGGTATTCCGGAAGCCCACGTTGGCCTCGGCATCATAGATCACGTTGTCGCCGTCCAAGCGGAACTTGTGGGTGATGTGGAACGGTGTTTCCACGAGGCATTGTTTGACCACCAGCGTGTCGTCAGCCGCCCACGCGCTCGACGCCGCCGCAGGCCGATCCGCATACGCACCGAACCATCCCCGACCGGCGCGCCATTCCTGGAACCCTGCGCTGAATCTGCGCATCGCGTCGCCGCCTTGGATGGAAACGGTCAAACCACGCCCACCTTCAGCCGGCTCGATGACAAGGGACTCGATCTTCAGGTCATTGGCCGGGAACGTGAACTTGCGCCCGAATACCTTCACGCCAATGGGCGAATTCTCGTTCCCCACCGCCGGACGGACGGCAAGGTCGGCCAGCTTGCCGGCGAGCTTCTGCTGATCTGCCGCATTGGCCCGCAGGCGCTTCTCGCCCAGGGCAGGCAGCAGCTTGTCCCAGATCAAATTCAACGGTGTTTGCATGTCCTTCATGCCACCAGTGATTGCGATCACCGCGTCCTGTTTCGGCATCACGAGGCAATATTGCCCAAATGCGCCGTCGCCGCGATACGCGCCGTGGCGGCAGCGCCAGAACTGAAACCCATAGCCCTGCTCCCAATCGCTTTTGGGATTGCTGCCATTGGAGACCTGCCGGGACGTCGCAAGCTCCACCCAGTCCCCGGCCAGAAGCTGCCGGCCGTTCCATTTCCCCTTCTGCAAATAAAGCTGACCAAACCGCGCAATGTCTTCCGTCCGCAGGTTCAGCCCGTACCCGCCGAGCGAGATGCCCTGCCAATTCGTCTCCCAAACTGGCCGCGCGATGCCCAGCGGCTCGAACAGCCGCGGGCGCAGAAATTCCCCGACCGTCTGTCCGGTCTGTTTCTGCACGATGGCGGAAAGCATGAAGGTCGCGGGCGTGTTGTATTTGAAATGCGTGCCCGGCTTGTGCGGCACGGCGTTGGTCAGAAACGAACGCGCGGACATCCGGTCGGCGGCGGTGGGCACCTCGTCCTGATGGCCGGCGTTCATGGTCAGCAAATCGCGCACGCGCATCGCCTTCAGGTTCGCGGCGGGCGCAGCAGGCGCGTCCTCGGGAAAGAACTTCAACACTTCATCATCGAGGCTGAACCGGCCTTCGCCCACGGCCATCCCTACCGCCGTGGAAGTGAAGCTCTTGCTCAAGGAATACAACTCGTGATTGTCCTCCGCACGGTATGGCCTCCACCACCCTTCGGCGATGACATGCCCGTGCCGCACCAGCATGAAGCTGTGCAGCGAGTCGATCTGATCCAGTGCCTCCACCAGTTCCAGCACCGCCCGCGACGACACCCCCTGCTGCTCGGGCGTGCTGCGGGGAAATGTGAGGGGTTTTGAAGCGGCGCTCGCGGCTGATGCGATCAGCAAGGCCGCGAGACACGCGGAAATTCGATGGTGGAAGATCACGCCGCGAATTCACCGCCAAACCGCGCGCGCTGTCAGCACCAGAATTCCCGTCTCGTGGCCATCTCCGTTAAGCGGTGGCGAGTCGCCCTTCCAGTCTGTGGATGGCCGCGCCTTCACAGGCGCGGCCACGGATTCACACTGCGCCCGCAGTCCAAGCTCCCGTTGAGAACCTAGGCTGATTCTCACGTCGATGTTCTATCCCCGCCGCGACACATGCTCGCTCCCAGGAAGATAAAAACGCAGCGGCAGATGCTTCGCCACGGAGAGTCCGATGCGCGTGGTGGTCACCATCGGGCCGCGGCGGCGGCGAAAGGCGCGGACGTCCTTGTTGCGCGCGATGACGATGGTGGATTGCACGGTGGTGACTTCCTGGCCGTCGTGTTCGCGCGCAAGATCGAGGGCAAGGCAGAGCTTGGCGGGGCCGGAGGCGAGATCACGCGGTTTGGTCACCGGCCGGTTGGTCCGCATCCAGTCGCCACCGAAGAGGGGTTCAATGGCACGGATCAACACGGCCTCGGCCACACCCGGCGCGGCACAAACCGCGTTGAAGCAAAAATAGTTGCCGTAGATGAAATAGACATAGGCGCGGCCGGGCGGACCGAACATCGAACGATTGCGCCGCGTCTCGCCGCGGTGACCGTGGCAAGCGGGGTCGTCTGCCAGGTACGCCTCGGTCTCGACAATCGCACCGCCGGCCCACGAACCATCAGGCGTCCGGCGCAGCAGAAGGTGCCCGAGCAACGCCGGTGCAACGCGCCGGGCCGAAGGCGCGAAGAACTCCGTCGGCAAGGGCGTGGGGGGCGCGGGGTTCATCCCTTCAGCCGCTTGAACATGGCCAGGGCCTTGGCGCGCTGGTCCTCGTGACGAAGGATGCGGGGTGGATATTTCGCGGCCAGCAAAGGCTCGTTCCACGGTTCATGCACGGCCGCGCCTCGCAACGCCGCAAGCTCCGGAATCCAGCGGCGCACAAAGTCGCCGTTGGGATCGCAATTCATGCCCTGGGTGGTGGGATTGAAAATGCGGAAATAAGGCGCGGCATCAGTGCCGGTTCCGGCGCTCCATTGCCAGCCGCCGTTGTTCGCCGCCATGTCGCCATCGACAAGCTGGCGCATGAAGTACCGTTCGCCGCGCTGCCAGTGGACGAGCAAATCCTTGGTCAGGAACATGGCCACGATCATGCGCAGCCGGTTGTGCATCCAGCCGGTCGCGTTGAGGCAGCGCATGGCGGCATCCACAATCGGATACCCCGTCTGCCCGGCACACCAAGCCTCGAAGTGCGCGTCGCTGCCACCCCATTCGAGCGCGTCGTATTCCTTGCGAAAGGCGCCGCGGGTGACGTGCGGAAAGTTGTGCAACACCTGCAAATAGAATTCGCGCCAGATGAGTTCGTTCAGGAACACCTCGCAGTGCTTCGCCTGCTCGGGGTTGGCACGCGCGCGGGCGCGAGCCAGCGCAGCCAGCACCGTGCGGATGCCAAGAGTGCCAGCGCGCAAATGAGGAGAAAGCCGCGAGGTGCCATCCACATCCACCACATTCCGGGTCGTGCCGTAGTTGAGAACTTTGGCACGCATGAATTCCTCAAGCGCCACGCGGGCGGCGGTTTCTCCCGCGCGAATGAAGTCCTGCCGGCAAGGAAAGCCGAGTTCCGCCGCGTCGCGAGGAAGCGTGTCGGACGGAATGTGCTTCAAGGCCGCACACGAAGCCTTGGTGAAGGACGGCCGTGGCGCCGGAACGGCCCGGACCTTCCAAGCCTTGGAATACGGCGTGAAGACAGTGAAGGGATTTCCGGCCTGAGTCAGAATTTCATCCTGATGCCAGACCACCGCGTCCTTGAACGACTCCATTCCGACGCCGGCGGCGTTCAGGATGTTGAACACGCGAGCATCACGCGCCTGGGCGTACGGCTCGTAGCGGATGTTGCAGAAGACGGCTTGCGCGCCGGTCTCCCGAACCAGGGCGGGCAAAATCTCCTCGGCACGCCCATGCCGGATGACGAGCCGGTGCCCGGCGCGGCCGAGCGCGTCGCGAAGTTCGGCCACGGAATCGAGAAGGAATTGCAAACGCGCCGCACCAACGTCAGGGCCGGTTCGGAAGGCATCCTCAACAATGAACACGGGAACCACCTCGCGGGCCTGTTGCGCGGCCGCGGCGAGGGCGGTGTTGTCATCGAGCCGAAGATCGCGGCGAAACCAGTGAATGGCGCGTTGCACGGGAGAACTTTACCACCAAGGAAAGGCGTTCAAGAAGCCGCATCATTCCAACTACAAGGCGACGGAAAATCGCCAGCGGATGCTATTCCGTCCACGCCACCAGGGCCATCAACCCGGCTATCGCGCCGACGATAAGCGAAACAGCGCAGGCGGAGAGCATCAGTCCCGGCACGCGGCCCGTGTGCTGCCAGAGATAAAGCGCTGGCCACAAGACGAGCGCGATGTCCGCGGCGACGAAAACGGCAACATTCAGTTTCTTACGATTCGGCCGCGCGGACGCTTCGCCGGGGGCGGCGAATGGCGACGGTGCCGCGAACGGCGACGAACTGGCAAAAGGCGAAGAATCGGGCGCCGGCTCACCCTGCGTTTCCGGTGCGGCGTTCTGCGATTGTGCCGGTTCCGCGGCGACTGTCGTTTGCTCTGCAGGCACGGGCGCCGCTGGCGCGGATTGCGATGCCGCCGCCTCCTCGGTCGAACCGCGCACGAGCACCTTGAGTCCCGGCGTCAGTTCTGCCGCACCTGATTGCGCCCCTTCGGCCGGAGGCTTTTGCATCAGGCGGTCGAGACCGCGGCCGAGGGCTTGTTTGCTCACGAGCGGGATGGGTTCAGGTCAGTCCTCGGAGAAGAGGTATTCGAGGTCGCTCTGCGTGAGGTTCCGGGCGAAGCCTTCCTCGCCGAGCACGTCGGCGATGGTCTGGGCCTTGCGCTGCTGAAGATCCCAAATCTTTTCCTCGACCGTGCCCGGCGCGATGAGGCGGTAGGCGTTGACGGTCTGGGTCTGGCCGATGCGATGAGACCTGTCGATGGCCTGCGCCTCGACGGCCGGATTCCACCACGGATCGTAAAGAACAACGTAGCTGGCCGTGGTGAGGTTAAGGCCGGTGCCGGCGGCGCGGAGGCTGAGTAGAAAGACACCCGGTTGCGTGTCGTTCTGGAACGCCTGCACAACGGCCTGACGTTCCTTGGTCTCGCCGGTGAGGATGTGCGTCGAAATGCCGCGCGTGCGGCAGTCGGTCTCGAGCAGGCGCAGCATCTGCACGAACTGGGAGAAGATGAGCACCTTCTGGCCCTGCGCGAGCAGCGGTTCGAGCAACTCGAACAATGTTTCGGTCTTGCCCGAGCCGGAGTCGTTGCCGACGAGCTGCGGGTGGCAGCAAATCTGGCGGAGCCGGGTGAGCGCCGCGAGGACGTGCATCTTGGACTTGTTGAGGCCCTTCTCGGCGACGATCTGCGCGACTTGCTCGCGGCTGCGGCGGAGTTCGGCCAGATAGAGTTTCCGCTGGGCTTCGCCAAGTTCGCAGTCGCGGCGTTCCTCGATGCGGTCGGGCAGGTCCTTGGCGACCTGCTTTTTGAGGCGGCGCAACATGAGGGGACGGAGCTTGGCGCTAAGGCGGCGACGCGCGATGCGCTGGGCGGAGACGGCCTCCTCGACCTCACCTTCGGAACGCGGCTGGTAGGTCTCGTGGAAATGCTCCTGCGTGCCGAGATAACCCGGCTGGATGAAATCCACGATGCTCCAAAGGTCGAGCAGGCGGTTTTCAAGCGGCGTGCCGGTGAGGGCCAGGCGCTGGTCGGCATGGATCTGCTTCACGGACTGCGTGATCTGCGCGGTCGGGTTCTTGATGAACTGCGCCTCATCCAGCACCACGGCGCTGAAGGAGAATTTCTGCAACGCCTCGAGGTCGCGGCGCAGCAGCGCGTAATTCGTCACGATGATGTCGTGCTGGGGAATCTGCTTGCGGAGGTTGTGCCGGGCGTTGCCGCTTTCAAGCACGAGCACCTTGAGATGCGGCGTGAACTTCTCGGCCTCGCGCCGCCAGTTGTGCAGCACGGACGCAGGACAAATGACGAGCGCGGGCCTGGGGTTGGCGGCGTTCTGATTGTGCAGCCAGGCCAGCCACGTGAGCGTTTGCAGCGTTTTGCCGAGGCCCATGTCGTCGGCAAGAATGCCGCCCAGCTTCGCCCGCGTAAGGTGGCAGAGGAAGTTGAGGCCCTCCTGCTGGTAAGGGCGAAGGTCCGCCTGCACTTCCTTCGGAATCCTGATTTCGGGGACCCCTTCAAAGTCCGCAAGTTTCGAACGCAGCGCCTTCAACTCGGGCGTGTCGGCGAATCGCTTGAGTTCGGCCTCGTCAAAGTGCGCTGCCTGGTCGAGACCGATGCGCTGCGGAATGGGGCTGAGGGCGTCCTGGTTGAGGTCGGCCATCGTCTCGTGCGCCCGCGCCACGGCCTCAGTGTCGAGTTCGACCCAGCCGGAGTCGGGCAGTTTGACGAAGCGCGATGTCGCGGTGGCGAGCCGCTGGAGATCGGCGGCAGACAGACGCATGCCTTCCTGTTCCCACTCGGTCGAGACGGTGAACCAGTCGATGCCGCTGCCCTTGACGATCAGCTTCGGCTTGATCTGGCGCGGCGACATGAAAAGGCGCTGGAAAGCCTGGTTGCCGAGGAACTCCGCGCCATCGGGCCTCTCGGCCCAGACCGCCGCGAGCGTGCCGAGGAAATTCTCGTTCGCATCGCCAACCCACAGGCCCGGTTCCGGCGTGAACCAGTCGAGCCGGCGCAACCAGCGCGTTGCGGCTTCGAGCCGGTCGTCTTCCAGCACATGCGGCTTCTCGCTATCGGCCGGGCGCTCGGAATCCTTCTGCCATTCCTGGCCGTTCCAGTACCAGAAGCTCTGATCGCGCTCGCTGATGGCGCGCAAACGAAGGCGGACGGTGTCGTCCGAAAGCTCGAAGATGAACTGCGCCCTCGCGGTGTGGGCCACGCAAAGCTGATCCCAATCCACGCCGTCGTTGCCGCTGGTCTTGCGGAGCTGGGTGCGCATCCGGGTGCTCAACTTGCGCACGGGCAGCGCCGGGGTTTGCGCCCAGTGTTCGAGCAACCGCGCGGGCGGCGCATTGCGAAGGAGGTAAAACGTGTTTCCGGACAGCACGAGCGCAGGCTGCCCGCTGAAAAATTTGATGTCGTTCAGCCCCGCGCGGCGGCCGTCGGGCAGCAGCAACTGGTGGGTGAAGGACGATTCGTCGCCGTTCTTCAGAAGAAATGGAACCAGCTCGGCGATCTGACCGGCGAAGGCGAAATGCGTCGGTTCATTCGGGAACTCCAGCCTCGGCATGTGGCCCCAGCGGGCCAGCCATTGGAGAAGTTCCAGGCCGGAGACGAGCAACTCACTCTCATTGCCACGCTCGTGGTAGTTCTCAGCCAGCCAGAGCAGGAACTGCCAGTCCACCGGCGCGAACAACTCCTGCTCGTGCCCGGAGCGCGTGGTGATGTCGATCAGGTCGCTGATTGTGCGGTGCCGCTCGCCGGTGCGCGGGCGGAACAGGTTGAAATGAACCTTGAGCGCGTGCAGGGGCGACTTGTCGGCGGCCGGCGCGACCTCGGCGAAGACGTGGAGCTTCGCGCGTGGGCCGTCGAGATGCGCGGGCGCCGCCGGGAACATCCAATCCTCAAGCGCCTGCAAAACCTGCTGCTCCTGCTCGGCCTGCTCGATCTCGGCAAAGCGGTCGAAATTGGCATAGCTGGTCAACTCGGTCGGCAACGGCCGGTTGGCGCGCAGGAAGACGATGGCAAGCTCCTCAAGGCGGTCACGACCGCGCTTGGGAATCATGCGCGCCCACCAGTCGGCGGCGGTGAAGTCCTTGCGCGAGAGCGAGAGCTTCTCGAAGTAATCCTCGAGCAAAAGCCAGGCGCGCTGCGAGTCCTCGCACGTGGCGAAGAGACGGAGAATCTCCTCGCGCTCGGCGACGCGGGACTTGGACTCGGACAACTCCTTGCGCAAATCGGCAAGGGCGCCGTAGGTCTTGGACAACACGTTGTGGTGCGCGTCGTACTTGGAGGCGCTCGCCGAGAAACGCGGCGGGCGGGCGGATTTTTTGGCTACTCTGGGCATTGGTCCTTCTGAGCGTGCAAATCGAGCTTCTATCTCGGCATGAGAGAGCCTTTTGGGTCAAACCCAAAAATTTTTCTTCTGGTTGCCTCGGTACATCCCGACGTTGTTGGTGAAACTCCCCGCGCTGCGACGAGTGGCGCCGCGTTCAGCGGCGCAACCGGATCTCGGCACTCGTTCGCCACACCTGGCGCGACATGGATCGCCCGCTGAACGCGGGCTTGTTTTGTCGCAGCGTGACAAAACCCACCACCAAGGTCGGGATCCACTCGAGTTGTCTCTGCACCGCAGGCGCCTATTCCCCGACCCGGTAAAGGTGCGTCTTCGTGCGCAGAATCAGCGCGTTGTCCGTCACCGCCGGCGAGGCCATGAAGCCGTCGGCAAACCGGTTCTCGGCCAGCTTCCGAAACTCACGCGCGGCAGCGACCACCGCGACCTTGCCCTCCTCCGTGAAGAAATAAACCCGCCCATCCGCGACAATCGGCGACGCGCTGCAATTCCCGCCAATCCGCTCCGTCCACCAGGTCCGCCCCGTGGCGGCCTCCACGCAACTGGCCACGCCGCCATCGTCGATCATGAACAAATCCGCCCCGACCAGCAGCAGCGAAGGCTTGCTCGGCACCGAGCGCGTCATGCGCCAGGCGATTTGCGACCCATCGAGAACCTTCGTGCCGGCGGCCGGCCGCTCCGGCAATTTCACCGCCAGCAACTGGCTCTTCGAGAATCCCGTATTGATGAACACCATCCCCTGCCCCGCCACGGGCCTCGAACTCGCGCTGTGCTGCGCGCGTTCCTCCACGCGCCACAACTCGCGGCCCGTCAGCGGATCGTAACCGTAATGCGCCTTGGCCCCGCTGCTCAACAAAAGCGGGCTGCCGCCCACGCTGATGACATGCGGCGTCGAAAACGCCTTGCGGAAATCCCCCTCCGCCTGCGGTTTGCCGTCCGCCCCGAGATCCTGGAAATCAACCCCGCGCGGCGTGCGCCAAACCGTCCGGCCAGTGTTCTTGTCCAACGCGATGACGAACTGATGGTCGCTGCCATCGAAGTTCATCAGCAACAAGCCGCCGTGCAGGATGGGCGAGGAACCGGCCCCGCGGAAGTGGTTGCATTCCAAATCGCGACGCTGCCAGAGCACCTTGCCGCTCGATGTGTCCAGGCACGCGGTGCCCGGCGATCCAAAGGTGACATACACGCGTCCCGCCTCGATCACCGGCGTGGGCGACGCCGCCGAGTTGAACTTGTGGTGGAATTGCGGACGCTCGACCTCGAAGAGCTTCGCGTCGCGCTCGATCTTCCCGGAGGTCGCATTCACGCAAAGCACGGACAACTCCTTGGCGTCCTCCGTGGCCGTGGTCAGCCAGACCTGCTCACCCCAAATCACCGGCGACGACCACGCCCGGCCGTGCAACGCGGTCTTCCATTTCACGCGGTTCGTCTCGCCAAACTCGACCGGCAGCCGCGCCGTATCCGCGTGGCCGTCACCCGTCGGGCCGCGAAACTGCGGCCAGTTTGACGCGGCGCAAGAAAGAGCCGCCAAACCCGTCGCCGCCAGGCAGGCCCGCCATGGAATGAAGGGAGAAGTCATGATCGCGAACTCAGACTCTGATGTGGCGCGAATTCATCACGCGGGTTCGAGGATTTGCAGCGCCACGCCGCGCACCAAATCCTTCACCTTCTCGCGATACGCCGCCATGTGCGGCGCGGCCAGATGCGCCTTGAGCGCGGGCAGATCGGACCACTTCTCGATCACCAGCACGACATCCGCCCGCACGGGCGTTTGCGCGCCGATGCCGCTGTCCACATCCACGGCCGGGCCGTATTCGATGCAACCCTGCTCGGCGAGGACCAAAGGCATGAGGGCGTGGAATTCCTTGAGGAAGGCAGCGCGGGATCCCGGCGCGACTTCGATGGTGGCAATGACGTGAATCATGCGCCAAGGCCAGCAGTTCCCGCCGTCCGCGTCGAGCGAGAACGTGACAAGAGCCTTCGAGCCCTTGTCGTTACCCACATCTCTTGGCTGCTGTCGTCCCGATGTGGTGGGTTCTGTCGCGCTGCGACAAAACAAGCCCGCGTCCAGCGGGCGGTCCGGTCCTGCGCCGTCGGTTGCGAGTTCGTTGCGCCGCTGGACGCGGCGCTACTTGTCGCAGCGCGACAAGTTCCACCTCACGGCGAAAGATGTGGGTAATGACAAGGGCACGACGCCGCTTTCCCCGGCGCGACATGCCGCGCCGTTCCAAAACACGCTCC
>CAYQWK010000167.1:0-12416 GCA_964420805.1 uncultured Bifidobacteriaceae bacterium
CATCCGATGTAAGTCGCGAGCTGCTGGGCCTCGGGGCCGGGCAGCAACATGCAGTAATTCAGCGCGTGAAGGAATCGTCCCTCGCTGATCCATCGGCGCTTCTCGACCAACTCGGTGTGCATGATGGCGATCTGGCCGGTCGGCCCGCCGAAGCTGATGAAGCCAAGTTTGAGCCAAAAGCGAAACGCTTCCGCGAAGGATGGATGCGCCTGTGCCATGGCGTCGCTGGTTTGAGGTTCGTTGTTCCCGGTGTTCACGTGCGCGGGAGGTTGCGGGATGGGTGATGGAGTGCAACGGCAAACGGCGAGAAATGCGGAACCGAGGTTGTTTTCCCACGCGCATCGCAAATAGGCGGCGCGATATGTCGCCACAGTCCACGGTGCGGGCGGCTTCTCCGTGAACCTTGCAAGCAATGCCGCGCCTCCAAGATTTGGAATTCCTCTTGCGACGTGGATTGCGCTTCGCTTTGGCCGTGAGGCGATTCAGGCTTTGCCCATGTCATCGGCCTTTGAACCCGACCACATCCGCCAGCTTCGCGAAGCCGTGGCGGTCTCCCCGGGGAATCTCCCCTTGCGCCAGGCACTCGCGGACGCGCTGCTCGCAGCCAGCCTGCCGGCGGAGGCAGTGGTGGAATATCGCGCCGCGCTCACGGAAGCGCCGGAGAATGCGGCATTAAAGCTCGGGCTGGCCCGGGCTTTTCACGCGAATGGAAAAACGAGTCATGCGCTCGTCGTTTTGGAGGATCTCGTGAAGTCCCCGCATGCGCCGGCTCGTGCGTTTGTCTTTCACGCACGCTTGCTGGCCGGCGCCGGTGAAATCGAGCAGGCCGTCCAGCAATACAAGCGCGGGGTCGAGAAGGACCGTTCCGCCGCTGATCCGGACTTCGCCCAGCGTTTCGGCATTTCCTCCGCGCCTGAACCGAAAGCGGATCCCCCGTTGTTCCCCTCAATTTCCGGCGACGATGAAGTCTCGGATGGCCGCCTGCGGGCCGCCTGGCACGCTCCAGAGTTGGAGGCTCCGGCAGATCTGGAACGGCCGCAAATCAACTTCCGCGATGTGGGCGGCATGGAGGCGTTGAAGGAGGAAATCCGGCTGAAGATCATCTATCCGCTGACGCATGCGGAAGTGTTCAAGGCTTATGGAAAGACCATCGGCGGCGGCATCTTGATGTACGGCCCGCCAGGCTGCGGCAAGACGCACCTGGCCCGCGCCACGGCGGGCGAAGTGAAGGCCAACTTCATGGCCATCGGGATTCACGACGTGCTGGACATGTGGATCGGAAACAGCGAGCGGAACCTGCACCAACTCTTCGAGCAGGCCCGCCGCAACGCGCCGTGCGTGTTGTTCTTCGACGAGGTGGACGCGCTGGGTGCGAGCCGCACGGACATGAAGACCAGCGCGGGCCGCCATTTGATCAACCAGTTCCTTTCCGAACTCGACGGCGTGAAGCACAGCAACGACGGCGTGCTTGTGCTGGGCGCGACCAACGCGCCGTGGCATCTGGACAGCGCGTTCCGCCGGCCTGGTCGATTTGATCGAATCCTCTTCGTTCCGCCGCCAGACGCCGCGGCAAGGGCGGCAATCCTGCGGCTGCACTTGCGCGGAAAGCCGGTCGAGGACATGGACGCGGACGCGGTGGCGAAGAAGTGCGACGGATTCTCCGGCGCGGACCTGAAGGCGGCGATCGATGTGGCGGTGGAAAACAAGCTGCGCGAGGCGATGAAGACCGGCGTTCCCGCGCCAATCCGCACGAAGGACCTTGTTCACGCGGTGGGAGGCCAGCGGCCGACGACACGCGAGTGGTTCGCCACAGCGAAGAACTACGCGCTCTACTCGAACCAGGGCGGTGTTTACGACGACATCCTCCTTCACTTGAAACTCAAATAAGGCCGCGCATGGACGCAACACCGCAACTTCAACGCGCCCTGGTGCTGCAACAGCAAGGCCGCCATGAACTGGCCGAGAAGGAATTGCGCCAGCATCTGGTACAGCATCCCGGCGACCCGTTCGCACACGCACTGCTCGCGGTGAGCTTGGTCGAGCAGGAACGCTTCGACGAGGCGGAAGGCGCGGCCCGTGATGCCGTGGGAGGCGCGCCGGACATGGCCTTCTGCCATTACGCGATGGCGCGGGTGCTTTCCGCCCGCAACCACGAGGCCGAGGCGGCGGGCGCGATCCGCGAGGCGATCCGCATCGAGCCCACCGACGCGGATTATCACGCGATGCTCGCAGGTATCGAGTTCGACCGGCGCGACTGGCCGGCGGCGTTGAATGCGGCAGAGGCGGGCTTGCAATTCGATCCCGAACACGTTGGCTGCAACAACCTGCGAGCGATGGCGCTGGTGAAACTCGGGCGGAAAGCCGAAGCGGGCGCAACCATCGAACGCACCCTGGCACGCGATCCGGACGACGCCTTCTCCCATGCCAACCGAGGCTGGACGCTGCTCGAACAGGGTCAGCGCAAGGAAGCCATGCAGCATTTCCGCGAGAGCCTGCGCCTTGATCCGACCAATGACTGGGCGCGGGCCGGCCTGGTCGAAGCGTTGAAATCGGGCAACCCGCTTTACGCGGTGATGCTGAAATATTTCCTATGGATGCAGAAACTTTCCGACGGCGCGCGTTGGGGAATTCTGATCGGCGGTTACTTGCTGAACCGGGTGATGGGCGGTTTAGCGCGAAGCAATCCGGACCTGGCCCCATGGCTTCTGCCGCTGCGGATTTTCTACGTCACGTTTGCCGTGTTCACCTGGCTGGCTTATCCGCTGTTCAATCTCATGCTGTTTTTGCACCCGCTCGGCCGCCACGCCCTGGACCGCGAGCAAAAGACGCAAGCCGGATGGGTCGGGGCGTGCATCGGGCTGGCATTGACATCGCTGGCGGCGTGGCTCGTCAGCGGGCGCGGCGGTGATTACTTGATCGCCGCGCTGGTCTTCGGGCTTCTGGCCCTTCCGACGTCGGCGATCCATGGCTGTGCCAAAGGTTGGCCACGCCTGACCATGCTGGGGATTACACTGGTTCTGGCGACAGCGGGGTTCGCGGCAACGGCGCTCTTTCTGTTCGTGCGGCCGGCTCCCAAATCTGAGGTCGCAGCGTTGGCGTCCGGATGCTTCAGCGTGTTCCTTTTCGGCGTCTTCATTTCGCAATGGGTGGCCAACTGGTTAAGTCAGCAACGGCCGAGGAAGTAACCGCCCCCTGCCCTGCCCATCCACGCGAAGTTCCAGACCGGACCTACGCCTTCTCCTCGATCAATTCGCGGCGGGTGCCGCTTAGGAAACGCTCGATGAAGTTCGTGGAATAAACGCCGCGGCGGAAATTGGGATCGTTCAGGATGGCCTGCTCAAACGGGATGGTCGTCTTGATGCCGGTGATCATGTATTCGCCCAAGGCACGGCTCATCTTGTCCATGGCCTCGCGACGGTCTTTGCCGTAGGTGATCAGCTTCCCGATCATCGAATCGTAATAAGGCGGGATGGTATATCCAGCGTAGGCATGGGAATCGACCCGCACCCCCCGCCCGCCGGGGGCGTAATACATCTCGATGCGGCCGGGCGACGGGCGGAAATCGTCAAAGGGATCCTCGGCATTGATCCGGCATTCGATCGCATGGCCCTTGATGTGGACGTCGCTCTGCGAGATGCGCAGCGGTTCGCCCATGGCGATCATGATCTGCTGCTTCACCAGGTCGATGCCGGTGATCTCCTCGGTGATGGGATGTTCGACTTGGATGCGTTTGTTGACCTCTAGAAAATAGAAGTTGCCGTGGTCATCGACGATGAACTCGACGGTACCGGCGTTCGTGTAATGCGCGGTTTCGGCAATCTTGACTGCCGCTTTGCCCATGGCCTTGCGCAGGCCCTTGAACTTGTGTTCAAGCAACGGAGACGGGCTTTCCTCCACCACCTTCTGGTTGCGCCGTTGGATGGAACAATCGCGTTCGTTGAGATGAATGATGTTGCCGCGGTTGTCCCCGAGAATCTGGAATTCGATGTGGTGCGGGTTCTCGATGAACTTCTCGATGTACACGCCCGAGTTGCCAAAAGCTTTCTCAGCCTCGGTCCGCGCGGTCTGATATCCGCGGACGAGGGAGATATCGTTGTGGGCCACGCGCATGCCGCGACCGCCGCCGCCCGCCACAGCTTTGATCATCACCGGGTAACCGATCTTCTTCGCGGTGGCCAATGCCTCCTGCTCGGTCTCAACCACGCCTTCGGAACCGGGCGGAGTGGGAACGCCTGCCTTCTTCGCCAGCGTACGGCTGACCGCCTTGTCTTCGAGGGCGTTCATGGCGCGGGAACTAGGGCCGATGAAGCGGATATTGCAGTTCTCGCACACATCGGCGAAGTGGGCATTCTCGCTCAGGAACCCGTAGCCGGCGTGAATCGCGTCCACATCGGCGATTTCGGCGGCGCTAATGATCCGGTCAATGCGCAAGTAGCTCTCGCTCGAAGGACCCTTGCCAATGCAAATGGCCTCGTCAGCCAGTTGCACATGCATCGAGTTGGCGTCCGCCTCCGAATACACCGCCACGGTTCCGATGTTCAGTTCCTTGCAAGCCCGGATGATACGGACAGCAATTTCACCGCGGTTGGCGACCAGGATTTTCTCGAACATGATTCTTGGGATTGGATTGGGTGTTGAAACGGACAACAAACGCCCGTTCCTCAACCGGCCGACCGATCAGATGGGTTTCACCTTAAACAGCGGTTGGCCAAATTCGACCGGCTTGGCGTTCTCCACCAGCACCTGCGTGACGATGCCGCGCACCTCGGCCTTGATCTCATTCATCACTTTCATTGCCTCAATGATGCAAACCACTGTCTCTGGCCCAACCTCGGTCCCAACCTCGACGTACGCCGCAGCCTCCGGCGAAGGCGAACGATAGAACGTGCCGATCATCGGAGACTTGACCTCCAGATCATTGCTCGCCGCGGGAGCGACCGCCGGCGCCGCCACCGGAACCACGGAGGTAACCGAAGCCGCCGCCATGGGCATTGCCACTTGGGGAATATAGACCGGATTTGGACCGCCATCCTCACCCGCCAATCCCCGCTTGAGCTTAATTTTGAATTCCTGCCCCTTCTCGAGTTCGAACTCCGAGATGGAGTTCTTCTTCATGAGGTCAATGATGGCTTTGATGTCTTTTAAGTCCACGAGGTTCCTCCCGGGTGCGTTATTAAACTGGTTGAAAGATTCATTAAGCAAAAAAGCAGTTACCGATTTTCCGGTCACTGCTCTAAACCGAGTCATCAACTGCGCGCGGAAACTAGAAACCGCCCCGAACCGCGTCAAGCAACAATTCCACACCTGATTCCAGCCCGGCATGACGCAAAAACCGGCGACGGAACACCAAAAACCGCCATTCCCGATGAACCAAATCCGGAAAAATCCACCCCAAACCAACCTCAAATCTTATCGCTAACTGCCGCTTCCAACCCAAGTAGGTATGAGGTGGCGCCAAAACCCGAGATTTGCCCCCGGCAAACCGGTGCGATCAGGCTCCGGTGCCTGAATTCCTCTCGTGCATGGATGTTCGAGATGTGGATTTCGATGGTCGGAACCTGGACGGCAGCAATCGCATCCCGAAGTGCGATGCTGGTGTGGGTGTAAGCCGCCGCGTTCAAGACGATCGCGCCAAACCGTCCGCGTGCCTCCTGAATCCAGCCGACCAGTTCACCTTCCAAGTTGGACTGCCGAAACTCGACCTCAACCCCCAAGGCAGTCGCACGTGCCCGCACCCGGCCTTCGATTTCGGCCAGCGTCACCGTCCCGTACTTCTCAGGTTCACGCATGCCAAGGAGGTTCAAATTTGGGCCGTTCAGGAACAGAAGTTTCACGGCCCGAACGCTAATCAGCCCAGCCTGGCCATGCCAGCCGATTTCGCCGAATCTCTTCAAATTGCGCTTCAACTAACACCCCGTACCAGCTTTGCGCCACTCCCACCGCCGAAATCGAAGAGGTGGTGAGAACTACCGCGCAAATTCGAGTACCCAGACAGGTCTGCACTCTCGACCGGCGGTGCATGGTCCGCTTGGTAAGCGGAGCGGCATGTCGCCGCACACCAAGGGCAGCAGGTCAGAGAAGTTGCTTCAGCACCCTTTGTACTTGGCGCGTTCTCAACGCGGCGGCGCGTTCCTGTTCGTCTTGGAACCAGGGCAGTGTGTGGATGCGGCGCGGGTTGAAGAATTCGCCGAGGATCGCGGCGTTGGATTCCGAGGCGCGGTCAGGGCTGGCCTGTGACATCAGGATCACGGAGACACGACGGAGGGTGGCGGCGGGCAGGCATTCCAACACGAGCCGGGTCTGGTTCACCGCGCCAAGGCGGTCCGGAGCGACCACGATCGCGTCTGCCCGCAGGGCGCGGATCAGATCGAGGGTGTCGAATTTCTCTCCCAAGGGACTAAGCAGCCCGCCCGCGCCCTCAACCAGGACAAGGTCGAACCGAGCCGCGATCCGGCGCGCGTGTGCAACAACGTCGGCGAGCGACACCTTTTTCCGTTCCATGCGCGCGGCCATCAATGGCGCGAGATAGGCGCGGAAATGCCAGGGGTTAATCTCATCCAGGGTCAGAGTGCCAGACTGCAAGGATTCAAGCGCCAACGCGTCTTCCCGCCCGCCGGAGCAGACCGGCTTGATGGCTGCCAGCGATTTACCCTGTCGCAACAGGTGTTCGGCAAGGAGAGTTGTGAAGACCGTCTTTCCGACATCCGTGTCCGTGCCCGTGACCACTACGAATCGACTCATTATTGGGATATGCGATAAAAGCGGTTGGAAGCCGCCTGAAAAATGTCGCGCACGACAGTGGTGCCGCCGGTCGCGGTGAGGTTGGTGAGGGTCTGCCAGTTGGTCGTTGGTAGCAGTCCGGCCGCCTGGACGCGGTAGCCGCGCCCAGGAACGCTGTTAAAATGAAAGGAGATGGTGTTGCTGGCGCGCCCGGTGCGGTTGATGAGGAACGATTCAGCAAGGGCCTGCTGCATCGCCTGCAACAAGGGTTCGCGTTGCCCGGCCGGTTGTTCAGCGCGGTAGCCTTGGGAAAGTTCCCAGATCATCACACCGCCCAACCCGCGCGCGGCGGCGTAGCGCACCTTGGCGCGGCAGGAGGTTTCGTCGTCGTAGGAGATGAACTTGTCGTTGGCGGCACCGCTGTTGTTGATGCTGAGATATGGCGCTTGCGCGTTGGTGTCCCAAGCAAAACGCGAGGGCTGATAGTAGTTGGTGAGGATATCGCGGAAGGCGGCGGTGGTGGTGGTAGGGGCAGTAGTCCAGGATTGCCTGGGGAAGGCAGCGCCGCCGGTCGGGGTACCTGCGCCGCCGGACCAGACGAAGCCGTAGAATGGCACGCCCACGCCGAGTTTGACCGCCGGCACGCCTGCGGCAAGGAACTGATTCACCATGCCGTCGATGGAGGGCACCAGTCCGCCGGTGCTCGGGAAGCGCGTGCCGCCGTCGTAAAGCGGCGAGTTGTGCCAGGTGATCCAACCGCTCCACGGGCCGGAGAGGTCGTAGGTCATGAGGTTGATCTGGTCGAGTCGGTCCTGCACGGCCGCGTAAAGGCCCGGCTGCGACGCGGTGGCGGCAGTGAGAAGCCATTGGGGATTGGCCGCGTTCATGGCCGCGCGCAGGCTGATGACGAGGTTGGTGAAGTTGGCGGCATCGCCGGCGACCAGGGGTTCCCAGTCCACGTCTATCCCGTCGTAGCCGCGGCTGGCGGCGAATTGGACAAGGTTGCTGATGAACGTGGCGCGATAGGTCGGGCCAGCCGCGCCGGCGAAACTTGAACCCGCGCCACCGACCGAGATGAGCACTTTGACGCCGGCCGCGTGGGCGTTGGTGATGATGCTGGCAGAATTCGCCGGGGTGACGACGTTTGCGGAGGAGTCGAGGGTGCCATTGCTTTGCGGGAGCAAGGCGAAATGGATCACATGGGTGAGGGCCGAGTAGTTGATGTTCGTCGCGCGAAGGTAGCCTTGAGTCCAACCCGGATAATAGCCCGTACACCAAAGCCCCGCGCCCGCCACCCGCGCGGCGGAAAACCACGCGAGGACACTACACAGGAAGATGAATCGCAACTGGTGCATGATTCCGTCCAGCTTTGGCGGCAATGCGAAACCGGCAGGAAATTGGTGCGCGCGGCGGGGGTCGAACCCACAACCTTCGGCTCCGGAGGCCGACGCTCTATCCAATTGAGCTACGCGCGCACTCGCCGAAGCGCGCAAACCGTAGGGGAATCACCGGCGGTTGTCATCCGGTTTCATCGCCGGGCTGCGGAGAACAGGATTTCCTTGATCCGGCATTGTGCCCGCCGCCACCGCGCGGCACACTTGTCTTTTGATGAGCGACTCAGCCTGCCCCATGTGCGAAATGACCGACGTGTTGAATCACAATGACCGCCACGAATGCGTGACCTGCGGCCATGAATGGGATCGTGCCCCCGTGGCCGAGACCACCAACGCCCCACGCGTGGTCAAGGATTCCCACGGCAACACGCTCGCGGACGGCGACTGCGTAGTGTTAATCAAGGATCTCAAGCTCGGCGGCTCGCAGGTGCTCAAGGGCGGCTCAAAGTCGCGCCCCATCCGGCTGATCGATGGCGACCACGAGATCGACTGCAAGGTGGACGGCATCGGGGTGCGCCTGAAGGCGTGCTTCGTCAAGAAGGCGTGACGCAAGCCCAGCCCGAAAAGGAATTCCAAAAGCTTATGAACAAGCCCGGCACAGTTCGTTTACACCGCGTCTTGCGCGCCAAAGCGGAGCGGGTTTACCGCGCGTTCATCGATCCCGAAGCCATGGCAAAATGGTTGCCGCCGCATGGATTCACCGGGCGGGTTCATCACCTGGAGGCGAAGACCGGAGGGACGTTCAAGATGTCCTTCACGAACTTCAGCACGGGGAGAAGCCATTCTTTCGGCGGCACGTATCTCGAACTTAACCCCCACGAACTCCTGCGTTACACGGACAAGTTCGATGATCCGAATCTCCCCGGCGAAATGGTGACAACGGTCGTGCTGCGGCAGGTCTTCTGCGGAACAGAACTGAACATCACGCAGGAGGGAATTCCTGCGGTGATTCCCGTCGAGGCGTGTTATCTCGGCTGGCAGGAATCGCTGACGCTGCTGACGCAGTTGGTCGAGGCGGAAATTCCGGATCAACCGTAGCGCACATCGTGCCCCGCGAAAAGTTTACCGCGGCGTGAAAGTGAATGTGCGCTTGAGTTCGCCCATCGGGGTGCGGACAAGCGCGCCGGTGCTGATGTTGTGGCGCTTGAACCAGCCCTGCGGGACTTCGATCGCGTATTGGATCGTGTCCACGGAGGCCTCGACCGGGTTTTCGTTTTGGGGATGCAGGTCGTGGATTTCCTGAATGACGCCCTCGGAATCCACGTAGGCGATGGAGAGCGGCACGAAGGTGTTCCTCATATAGAAGCCGGCGCGATGGGGTTGTCCGAAACCGAACAGCATGGCCTCGCCCTCCGCCATGTTGGTGCGCCACATCATGCCGGTGAAAACCTCGACGGGCTTGAGCGCGAGTTCCGCAACAAGGGTCTCGCCGCCGACATAGAGGCTCATGGTCTGGAGGCGCGGTTGGGCATGCGGCAAGTAGGGCGTGGACTCCACCACCGCATTGGTCACCGGGACGGGTTTGCCAGCCACTGGCGTTTTGTCGCGGCATCCCGACAGTAAGGCGAGCGAAGCAACGCAGGCCGAAGAAAACAATTTCATCACCGCGACGCTGCGCGAAATGGCGGCGGCTGGCAATGCTGCGCCGAAGGCGGAGGGCTGCCAGAACCGCTTTGACCCGAGGGCGGCGGGTTCGGCATCGTGCGCGCCATGTTTTCCGTGAAACCGACTTTTTGCCTGGCCACCGCATTGTTGATGGCCGGTTGCGCCACCCCGACTCATCGCTTGAACTATCCCGTCACCGCCAAGACCAACACTGTGGACAATCTTCATGGCACGCTCGTGCCTGACCCGTATCGCTGGCTGGAGGACGATAACGCGCCGGCAACCAGAGCGTGGGTTGAGGAACAGAACAAGGTGACGTTCGGATACTTGAATGCAATTCCAGGCCGCGACGCGATCAAAGCGCGGTTGACCAGGTTGTGGAATTACGAGCGCTACGGCACGCCATCAAAACAAGGTAACCGGTATTTCTTTTCGCGCAACGATGGGCTGCAAAACCAAAGCGTGCTTTACACCATGCCCAGCCTGGACGCCCCGCCAGTGGTCTTGCTCGACCCGAACACATTGAGCGCGGATGGCACGGTGGCGCTCTCCGGCACGGCCGTCTCCGAGGACGGCAACCGCCTAGCCTACGGCATCTCGGTGGCCGGATCGGACTGGCAGGAATGGCGCGTGCGCGATGTCCGCACCGGGGCTGACCTTCCGGACGTGATCAAATGGGTGAAGTTCTCCGGCGCGGCATGGTTGAAGGACGGCAGCGGATTTTTCTACAGCCGCTACGACGCGCCGAAGGCCGGCGATGCGCTCAAGGGCGTGAACAAGTTTCACAAGCTCTACCTGCACAAGCTCGGCACTCCGCAGTCGGAGGATGCGTTGATCTACGAACGGCAGGATCATCCGGATTGGGGTTTCAGCGGCGAAGTGTCCGAGGACGGGCGTTTCCTCATCATCACCTCAAGCCAGGGCACCGATCCGAAGAAGCGCGTGTTGTATCGCGATTTGACCAAGGCGGGTTCGCCGGTGGTGGAGTTGCTAATGGATTTCGATGCAAACTACGACTTCATCGACAACGACGGGGGGGTGTTCTGGTTCAAGACCGATCTGAACGCGCCGCGCGGCCGCCTGGTCGCCATCGACATCAGCCGGCCGGAGCGCGCGAACTGGCGCGAGATCATCCCGCAAACCGGCGACACGCTGCGCGGCGCGGGTGTGCTGAACAACCAGTTCTTCCTCAGCTATCTCAAGGACGCCCACACGGTCGTGCGCGTGCATCGGTTGAACGGCGCGTTCGTTCGGGAGGTGGAACTGCCCGGCCTCGGCACGGCAGGAGGCTTTGGCGGGAAACGCACGGAGACGGAGAGCTTCTTCGCCTTCTCAAGCTTCACCGACGCCGGGACGATTTACCGTCACGACGCCGCGACCGGAAAGAGCACCGTGTTTCGCGCGCCGAAGGTTGATTTCGCCGCCTCCGCTTATGAAACAAAACAAATCTTCTACACCAGCAAGGATGGGACGCGCGTGCCGATGTTCCTCGTCCACAAGCGCGGGTTGAAGCTCGACGGCACCAACCCCGTGCTGCTCTACGGCTACGGCGGATTCAACATTCCGCTGACCCCGGGCTTCTCCGTGAGCCGCGTGGCGTGGCTGGAAATGGGCGGAATCTATGCGATGGCGAACCTGCGTGGCGGCGGCGAATACGGCGAGGAATGGCACCAGGCCGGCACCAAGGCGCGGAAGCAAAACGTGTTCGATGACTTCATCGCCGCGGCGCAATGGCTGGTCGCCAACGGCTACACGCAACCCGCCAAGCTCGCCATTCAGGGCGGCAGCAACGGCGGCCTGCTCGTCGGCGCGTGCATGACGCAACGGCCCGACCTCTTCGGCGCTGCCCTGCCGGCCGTCGGCGTGATGGACATGCTGCGTTTCCACAAGTTCACCATTGGCTGGGCGTGGACGAGCGACTACGGCAGCGCGGACAACGCGGCGGAGTTCCCCGTGCTGCGCGCCTATTCGCCATATCACAACCTCCGCCCCGGCACGCGTTATCCCGCGACGATGGTAACGACAGCGGACCATGACGATCGCGTGGTGCCGGCGCACAGCTTCAAGTTCGCGGCGCGGTTGCAGGAATTCCACACCGGCCACAACCCGGTGTTGATCCGCGTGGAGACCAAAGCCGGCCACGGCGCGGGCAAGCCGACCTCGAAGATGATCGAGGAGAAGACCGACGAACTGGCCTTCCTGGCGAAGGAACTAGGCATGGCCCTGCCGCCGGTTTTCCCGGCACGCTAACCAGCCGCTCGAATGAACGTCACCGCCGGTTTCCTGTCGGATGCCAAGTGAACCCTTGCGCCGTGTTCGGCGGCAGGGCAAAAACTCCGCGCTGTTCGATGGTTATCGCGCCCAAATCGCTTCGTAGGATGCTGCTCACCGCGCTGTTCGCGTGGTGCGCGGTGGTTTGCCCGGATTTGCGCGCCGCGGTTTCCGCCACCGTGGATAAGGCGGTGTTGAACTTCGGCGAGACGCTCACGCTCTCGATCACCTTCGACGGCAATCGCGCCGGACAGCCGCAACTCCCCGCTATTCCTGGCTTCAGCGTCATTGGCTCCGGAACACGCTTCGAGCTGAACAACAACCAGATGTCGCAGACGTTCACTTACGAGATGCAGCCGACCCAGCCGGGTGATCTCGTGATTCCGGCGTTTCAATTGAATGCGGGCGGATAAGTCCAGACCACGC
>CAYQWK010000168.1:0-12414 GCA_964420805.1 uncultured Bifidobacteriaceae bacterium
CATTCCACCCATCATCCATTGGAATGGCTCCGGATCAGGCGCGACATAACCGTCCGCACGCGTCGCCGTGACCTTGAAGCGGCTGGCGCGTGTGCCGCCGCGATAATCGCCGCCGACCCCCGGCTTGAGCGTCGGGCCGCCGCTGTTCGAGATGATATAGTTCGCAAAGACATTCTCGCCGATCAGGAAATTGGTCTTCTCAAACTCCAGGCGAATGACGGCGTTGGTGGGGATCTTGAGAACCGTCGATTCGAACTGCGCGAAAAGCGTTCCCACCCACGAGAACAAGAGCAGTCCGATTATCCGTTGCGCATTCATGATGAAGTTGGACGCAAGATTAGCACAAACGTTCGCGCGGAGTTGCACGCCGGAACGGTCGCCGGGTCTCTCTGTATGCGTTACTCCGCCAGGAACGTCACATCGCCGCTCTCCAGCTTCAGGCCGCTGGCGATGTCCGTGGTCGTGACTTTGAGGAAGAAGGTGTGCGTGCCCGCGTCGAGCGCGGTGCTCAGTTCTCCCGCGCCGCCGATTGGCTTGCCGTCCACCCATGCCTTGGGGCTTGGCGTGCCGGTCACGTTGAACCGCGCCACGCCGCCCTTCGCCATCTGGAAACGGCTCGCCACCCAGACGGTCGTGTCCTGGCCGGCGAGTTCCTCCATCACGTCGGACTTGGGGAGCGTCCCGCCGACGGTTGCGAACAGCGGCGTCCAGTCCCGTCCGCGAATGTCGGACTTCAGCATCTCATCGGCGTTCACCGTGCCGACCTTGGGATTCAACCGCCATGAGCGGGCGACGTTTTGCTTCGTGCCGTCGTAAGGGCCGGGTTTCCCGAGTTCCTTGAGAAACGCGTAGAGGTCGAGCCGCTCCTGCGGCGTGATGAAGTCGAGCAGGCCGGCGGGCATCAACGAGCCGCCCATCTTGCGCGAGGCGATGTTGCGCTTGGGAATGGAAACTTCCCTGGCCGTGGCGTCGCGCAGGATGAGTTCCTCCGATGTTTCGCGAACGAGGTTGCCGGCGATTTCCTCGTCGTCCTTCGTCATGACCTGCACCGAGTTGAAACCCTCCTTCACGCGCTTGTTTGGCAGCAGCACCGACTCGACGATGTAATCCACCACCGGCGACGAGGCGCCGAGGCTGGTGATGTCCGGCCCGACCTTGCCGCCCGCGCCACCGATGGAATGGCAAAGCACGCAGCCAAGTTGCTTGTTGCGGTAAATCTTCTCGCCGTTGGCGGGGTCGCCCTTCGTGACGTTGTAACTGATGTTGTGAATCTCCTCGTCCGTGAGTGCGGAGGCGGAGTTCGCCATTCCGCCGGCGCGGTTCAGGGCCAGCACGAGATTGGGTTCGTTGCGCCCTCCTTCGCGAGCCACACGCAGGCCGGCTTTGGCCACCGCTTCGGGAAGAGTCGCCTTCGTCAATGCGTTGGCGAAGGCGGCCGGCGCGCCCTTCGCGGCCAGCAGTGAACGCCACAGGACCAGCGATTCCTGCTCACTCCTCGTGGCAGAAACAACTTCGAGGATTTGCGGCAGCGAGCCGTTCAAGTCGGCGGCGGCGAGCGCGGAGGCGGCGGCGCGGCGCACGGAAGCGTCTGTGTCCTTCGCGACCGCGCGAAGGGAAGTGATGGCTTCCCGACCGCCGATTTCCCGCAAGGCTTCAATGGCAGGAAGCTGGACCTTTCCACCAAAGCCGTCGGGACGGCTGGCCAGCGAGGCAAGCGTCTGAGTGGCTGTCCGGATCTTCCAGGCACCGACCAGCCTGATTGCGGCGGCATGAACATCCAACCAATGGCGGTCGATCTTCCCAAGCCAGCTGGTGATCGGAGAAAGATCGCCACCCGGCCTCGCATTCCTCAGTCGCGCCGCTTCGGCTAATGCGTTCAATGCTCGTGCCATGGCCATATCCTCGAAGCCCCCCTTCAACGCCTGATCAAACAACAGCCGCAACTGGGCGGGTCCCCCGGCCTGGCCGATCAATTCGATCATGCCGCCGGAGCCGTCGCGGGGAATGGTCTTGCCGGCGAAGACCTTGTCCATCAGCCGTGTGGCGAGTTTCGGCTCGATGGCTTTGAGGGCGTATTGAAGTTGTTTCTCGCGGCCTTCGATCTTCCACGCGCCGGATTCGACGGCGGCGGCCCACGGCTCGGCGAGGTCGTTGATGGTCAGCCAGAGCGCGTATTCGAGGAAGGGATCGAGCTCCGTAGCCGCGGCTGTGAAGCCGCGGCCATTCGTTTCGTGGGAAGATCGATCAGCCGCAGGCTCACGCCCGCGGCTACTGGGCGCATCGAGCACGCTCAAGGCGAGTTCCGCAGCCTCGCACGTCGTATCCGGGACACCGCCCAACCGTCGAAGTCGATCAATCTCCATGCGCGCACGCTCCTTCTCGACGCGAGCCAAGGCGCGCAACGCCTCGATCTGAACACGTGGGTGTTGGTCGCGAACGCGTTCGCGGAGTAATTCGAGGCCGTCCTTGTAGAGCCATCCAGAATAAGAAAGCGTTGGCATGTCCGGCTGTATGCCGGCCCACGCGCCAACTACGCGCGTTGCCGCCGCGCGAATACGCGGGTCTGTGCTTGCCAACAAGTTCGTCGTGTAAGACCGAGCGTAGGGAACGCTGAACCAACGCAGCGCTTGATAGAGCCGAACCAGTTGCAACTTCGCATGGTCGTCTCGATTCCCCTTCATCTGTTCAGCCACAAACTGAAATACGTCCTGCATGAGATGGGAGTTCGTGTCGCGCTGTCTTTCCACGAGCGACCGTTGGGCTTGGATTTGCGTCCACGCGTTGGGCGAACTCAGTTCGTTTAATAACTCCGTGTTCGTGAGCTTCACCAGCTCCGCCCCCTTCACATCCTTCCCTCCCTTGTAACCCACGCGCCAAATCCGCCCATGCACGCGGTCGCGGCGCGGATCGCGGAAATCCACTTCGCCGTGCTGGATGATCGGGTTGCTCCAGTCCGCAATGTAGAGCGCGCCGTCGGGGCCGAGCTTCACGTCGATGGGCCGGAACGTGACGTTCGTGCTGCGCAGGAATTCGTGCTGCCTGGTTGTGTAGCCCGCGCCTTGCTCGATGATCTCGAAGCGCACCATCCGGTTCGCGCGGAAGTCGAGCGTCACGGCGTTGCCCTGCCACTCCTTCGGGAAGCGTTCGCTCTTGATCAGTTCCAGCCCGCAGAACTTCGGATACGCGCCGGGGCTGACGCTGCCGAGCACGCGCCGCGCGCCTTCGTAGGTCACGAACATCGCCTGCGGGATGTTCCAGTTGATGCCCGCGCCGCCCGCGCCGTCCGTTTGAAATTCCTGGCCGAAGTCGTCCCACACATGGCCCCAGCCGTTCACGAGGCCCTTCATGGTCACACCCAGTTCCATCGTGTCCGGGCGTAGCGCAAGCGTGCCGCCGCTGTTCAACCGCACCACGCCGTGCGGCGTCTCGATGTGGCTGTGGATATAAATGGACTGGTTCATGTAGATCTGCCCGTCCGGTCCCCAGCGCAACGTGTGCAGGATGTGATGCGTGTCTTCGGTGCCGAATCCGCTCAACACCACGCGCCGCTGGTCCGCGATGCCGTCGCCGTCGGTGTCCTTGAAGTGCAGCAGCTCGGTGCTCTGGCCGACGTAGCAGCCGCCGTCGCCCGGCTCGATGCCGGTGGGAATCAACAGGCCGTCAGCGAACACGGTGGCCTTGTCGGCTTTGCCGTCGCCGTTGGTGTCTTCGAGGATGAGGATTTTGTCGTCCTGCGCCTGGCCCGGCTCGATTTGCGGATAGACGGACGAACTGGCGATCCAGAGCCGCCCGCGCGCATCCCAATTCATGGCGATGGGCTTGGCAAGGAGCGGATTCTCGGCCCACAAGGTGACTTCGAGATTCGTGTCGGCGAGTTGGAAGGTGGGGTGGGGCTGCGTCTTGAAAGGCGTGGCGGGCTTGTCGGGCAAAGGATTCTGGGAAGGCTTGCGCGCGAGTTGTCCGGGCGAAGGAGCTTCCGGCGGCAGCCTGCGCAGCTTCGCAATCTTCTCTTCCTCCGCCTGAATCAACGGATCGAACTTGGGAATCTCCTGCGCGTTCCTGCCCTGCTCGTGTTTGCGAAAGAGGAAGAGATAAGTGCTGTTCTCCGGCCGCCAGCGGTGGAAGAAGAGCTGGTTCTTGGCGATGATGACTTCACGCAATATGTGATAGTCAGCAAAGCGTGGCTCGAATCCCGTCCAATGCAATCCACGGGCCAAAGTGTAGGCGAGATGATTGTATCCAAGTCCACTGAGGTGAATTCCATTCTCCGTTAACGGGCCTTTGCTATCCATTGCGTGCGCGAGACCATCAAACAGACTTACGAATTGGCAGCCTCGTTTCTCTGCTATCCCCTGAATCGCCTTCGTGTAGCCCGCTAGCATCTCATTGTGACGCGCCGGGTCGGGCAGCGGCGGCGGCAGCTTCTCGTGCCGGATCGGACTGAGCAGGAGGAACCGCGTGTCCTTGTTCAGCTCCAGAATCGCATCGATAAGCTTATTGTAGTCCTTCGTGAACTTCTCCACCCCCGCGTCGCCGTCGAAGGAACTCGCCATGCCGTAGCCGAGCACCACCACCGTGGGCTGCACCTGTTTCACCTGCTCCATGAGCTGGCGGAACATCTCGCCCTCGCCCTTGGGCCAGTCGAAGCTCACACGCGAAATGCCCACCGGCGTGTCCGCGCTCCAGCCGAGGTTGCGGAAGGTGACGTTCCGGTCCGGAAACCGCAGCGTCATCATCAGCTCGATGTAGCCATAGTCCTTCTCGCGCTCCATGAGCGTGTCGCCGAGGAAGACCACGCGGTCGCCCTCGCGCAGTTCAAGGGGTTTAGCGGGTGCGGTAGCAAAGGCCAGGCATGGGCAAAGCAAAGCCAGCAGGCGGAGAATGTTGTTCATGTTTCGCGAGGCTTTCAGACGAAAAGCCAGGGCGCAAACATTCAGTCGGACACACAAAACGGAGAACCACAGCCGGAACGGCTTGAAGCGAAACCACCAACAAAGCCCCGCTAACGGGCAGCGTGATTTGAACCGCCCCCGCTTACTTGTTGCCGCTGACCAGTTCCGAGAGCTTGAAAATGGGGAGGAACATGCAGATGGCAATGCCGCCGACAGTGACGCCGAGGAACACGATCAACAGCGGCTCGATCAGCGAGGTAAGACCATCAAGGGTGGTTTCGATTTCCTCGTCAAGGAAGTCGGAGATGCGTTCGAGCATTTGCTCGAGTTTGCCGGTTTGTTCGCCGGCGGTGATCATGCGGATGATCATGACCGGAAAGACCGGATGCCGGGCCAGGGCCACGGAGATGCCCTCGCCTTTTTCAATGTCGCTGGCGGCGACGCGGACGGCCTTCTCCATCACGACATTGCCGACGGTGTTGGCAACGATGTTCAGCACCTCGAGGATCGGCACACCGGCGCGGATGAGGGAGGCCAGCGTGCGAGTGAACCGGGCGAGGCAAATCTTGTGCGCGATGGCACCGAAGATCGGGAGCTTGATGCGGGTGCGGTCCCAGAACTCGCGACCCTTCTTGGTCTTGATGTAGGCGAACCAACTGTAAACTGCGCCCACGCCCGCGGCGAGAATGTAGAGCAGGTAGGACTTCACGAATTCGCTGAGGTTGATGAGGGCCTGGGTCGGGCCGGGCAGCTTCGAGCCGAAGCTCTTGTACACGTCGCCGAATACCGGGACGACCTTGACGAGCAGGAAGATGGTGATGCCGATGGCGATGATCGTGACCGCAGTGGGATACATGCACGCGGACTTCACCTTCTTGCGGAGGCGCGCGGTGTTTTCCAGGTAGGTGGCAAGCCGGGCGAGAATTTCCGCCAGCAGACCGCCGCGTTCGCCCGCGCCCACCATGCAAACGTAAAGGCGATTGAAAACCTTCGGGTGCTTGACCAGCGCCTCGGAGAAGCTGTCGCCGCCCTCGACGCGGGTGCAGATGTCCTTGATGACATCGCGCATGATTTTGTTGGTGGTCTGCTCTGCCAGGGCTTGAAGAGATTGAACCATGGCCAGACCGGCATCGACCATCGTGGCCAGTTGGCGGGTGAAAACCACGAGGTCGGCGAGGGCAACCTTGCCACCGGCGGTCTTGCCCTTGCGGGCGATCTTCTCCTGGATGGAAAGGACGAGAAGGTTGCGATTGAGCAGCGTGGCGATGGCCGCCTGCTCGTTCGCTGCGTCGAGCGAACTGCGGATTTCGCGGCCGGTTCCGGCCTCTCGGGCCACGTAGGCAAATGACGGCATAAAGTCTCGGTGCTCTAGTTCTGTGAGGAATGGATCGCCGGCGGGCGCCTTCCGCACACCCAATTGGCGGCAGAACACCTGAAGAACTTGAGGCGGACACCCGTGCTATCCGCCGCCATTCAGGACTGCCCTCCGTGAGGCACGGGCAAAGAGACGGATGATCAATTCAATTCCGGCCCGGAATCCGGCTGAGGAGTCGTATCTGCGCGGACAAAACGCCGTCGCATCCAAGCCCCGAAGTCGCTGAACAGGGTGTAAACCACGGGGATGATCAGCAGCGTCAGGAAGGTGCTGGTAATCATGCCGCCGACGACGGCCATGCCCATCGGACGGCGGCTTTCCGCGCCTGCGCCGTAGCCGATGGCGATGGGAATGATGCCAGCAATGGTCGAGAAGGCGGTCATCAAGATCGGGCGCAACCGTACGAGGCCGGCTTGCAACATGGCGTCGCGCGGACTGACGCCTTTCGCGCGTTGTTGGTTGGCGAATTCGACGAGAAGAATCGAGTTCTTGGTGACGAGACCGACCAGAAGGACCAGGCCGATGAGGCTGAAGAGATTGATATTCATGGCCGACACGGGCGGTATGAGTTGCATCACGCCAAGCTTGTTCACGATCCACAAGAGGCCGAACGCGCCGAGGCCGGCCAGCGGCACAGCCAGCATCACGGTGAGAGGATGGAGAAGGCTCTCGAACTGCGCCGCAAGCACCATGTAAACAATGATCAGCGCGAGCATCAGAACCCAGAGGAACTCGGTGCCGGAGTCCTTGAAATCGCGGGACTCGCCGGACCACTCGAAGCTGATGCCAGGCGGCAGGTCGCGGCGGAGAATTTCCTCGACGCGGTTGATGGCCGTGCCGAGCGGGACGCCATTGAGCGAGGCGGAAATGGTCGCGCTGCGGAGGCGGTTGTAGTGCTCGATGGCGTTGGGCGCCGCGCCTTCAGCGCGGCTGACGATGGCGTTGAGTTGGATCAACTGGCCGGCGCGATTACGCACGTAGAGGCGGTCCATGTCCTGCGGCACGAGGCGGGACTGGCGTTGAAGCTGGGCGATCACTTCGTGTTCCTTGCCCGCAACCTTGATGCGGCTGAGGTCGAGGCCGCCGAAGAGGATCTGCATCGTGCGGGAGATGTCGTCGATGCTCACGCCGAGGGCGGCGGCGCGGTTGCGGTCGATGTCGAGGCGAAGCTCGGGCTTGGTGATCTCAAAGCTGCTGCGGGTGTTGATGAGGAAGGGCAGGCCGCGAAGTTTGTTGAGCACCTCCTGGGTGGCGGCGTTGAGCTCGCCGATTTCCTGCGCCTGGATGACGAGTTGGAAAGGCGCGCCGAAACCGCGGCCGATGGCCTTGGGGATGTTCGGCACGGCGATGGCACCCTGCACGCCGCCCCACATCTGCCCGCGCAATCCACCGGGGCCGTTGACGAGTTCCTGCACGCCACGACGGCGCTGGTCCTTCTCCTTGAGCTTCACGAAGACGATGGCGTTGTTCGCCTGGCCGGGGCCGGCAAAGGCAAAGGCCGTCACACTGCCGTAAGCCTCAACCTCAGGCAGCCCGGCAAGCATGGCCTCAATTTTCCGGACCTGGCGGTCGGTGTATTCGGTGGTCGAACCCTCGGGTCCGAAGACGAAGCAAAGCAGGCGGCTCTTGTCTTCCTCGGGCAGGAATTCGCCTTCGAGCTGTTTGAAGGCCAGCACGGTGAGCCAAAGGCTCGCGCCGGCGATCAAGACCGCGACGAAACGATGCGCCAGCGACCAGCGCAAGGCGTGTTCGTAAAGGCGCGTGAAGAAACGCAGCAGCGCATTGAACCAGCGGATCACGAAGATCGGTTTCCCCTCCTTGTCGTGCTCTTTCAACACGCGCGCCGCCATCATAGGCGAGAGGGAAAGCGCGACAAACGCGGACACGGCGACGGACCCCGCCACGGCCACGGCGAACTCGATGAACAAGCGGCCCGTGGCGCTCTTCTGAAAGGCCAGCGGCAGAAAGACCGCCATCAGCGAAACCGTGATGGCGATGACGGCGAAAGCGATCTCCTCCATGCCCTTGAACGCGGCGGCCAGTGGTTTCATGCCGTCCTCGATGTGCCGGTGAATATTCTCGAGCACCACGATGGCGTCATCGACAACGATGCCAATGGCGAGCACGAGGGCGAGCATGGTGAGAATGTTGATGGAGAACCCGAAGGCGTGAAGAATGGCGAAGGCACCGATGATTGAAACGGGAATGGCCACCGCCGGAATGAGCGTGGTGCGCGCGCTGCCGAGGAAAAGCCAGATGATGATGACCACGAGCAGGAAGGCGAAACCGAGGGTGCCCCAGACTTCCTCGATGGCCTTCGACACATAGATGGATTCGTCGTAGTTGAAGACCATTTCCACGCTGTCAGGAAGAATGGGTTTGAGCCGGGCCACCTCGGACTTGATTCCGTCGGCCACCTCAACGGTGTTGGCCTTGGATTGCTTCACGATGCCGAGAAAGATGCAGGGACGGCCGTTGTTGCGCGCGATGGTGCGCTCGTTTTCGACGCCGGCTCGAGCCTCGCCGACGTCGCGCAGACGGACGAGCTTCGCGGCGTCGCTGCGGATGACGAGCTGGTTGAACTCCGCGGGCGTCTTGAGTTCGCCACGCGTCTCGATGGTCATCTCGCGGGATTGATTTTCCACGCGACCGCTGGGCAACTCAACATTCTGCTGCTTCAAGGCGCGTTCGACATCGAGCACGGTGACCTCGTGCGCGGCCATCTTCTCGGCGTCGAGCCAGAGGCGCATGGCGAAGCGTTGCTCACCGCCAATCAGAACGGAGGAAACACCCTTGACCGTTTGCAAGCGGTTCTTGATCTGGCGCTCGGCTAGGGTGGTGAGTTCCATCGGCGAGAGGCGGTCGCTGTTCATGCCGATCCAAATGACCGGCTGGGCGTCGGCCTCCTGCTTGGCCACGATGGGTTCCTTGATGGTCTCGGGTAGTTTGCCGCGCACGCGAGCCACGCGATCGCGCACATCCTGGGCCGCCTGGTCGATGTCGCGTCCGAGGTCGAACTCGACGGTGATGGTGCTGACCTCCTCGCGGGACTGGCTGGAAAGGGTTTTAATGCCCTCGATGTTGTTGATTTCCTCCTCGAGCCGCTCCGACACCTCAGTTTCAACAACCGAAGCGTTCGCACCGGGATAAACCGTGGTGACGGAAACGATGGGCGGGTCAATGTCCGGCAACTCGCGCACCGGCAGGCGCACAAGGCTGATGAGTCCGAAAAGAATGAGCGCGAGGCTCATCATTGAGGTGAGGACGGGGCGCTGGATGCTGATGCGGGAGAGTATCATCGTTGCTCGTGATCGTGTTTCGAGGACGGGTTGCGCTCAGGTTCAGGAACCGGTACGCACGGTCGCATTCGATCCGGTTCCGGCGGATGGGGATTCAGCCGCCACTTTCACCGCGCCGCCCGGACGCACCTTCTGCAACCCCTCGGCCACCACGGTCTCGCCCGCCTTGAGTCCACGCGTCA
This sequence comes from uncultured Bifidobacteriaceae bacterium, assembly GCA_964420805.1. GTDB lineage: Bacteria > Verrucomicrobiota > Verrucomicrobiia > Limisphaerales > SIBH01 > JANNGC01. The sequence goes on from CAYQWK010000168.1 coordinate 9,749, forward strand.
CCTCCAGCTTGTTCGGAAGACGGAGACCGATCGTGACCGGGCGCAGTTCAGCCGTGTTTTCCGGGCTGATCACATACACGAACGTCTTGTCCCCCTGGCTCACCAAAGAAGACTCGGGAATCACCAGCGCGTTGTCGTTCAACGTCAACGTAAGATCCAGGTTCACGAACATGCCCGGACGCAGCCGGCGCGATTCGTTCGGAATCCGCGCCTTGACCAGCAACGTGCGTGTCGCGGCATCCACTTGCGGCGCGAGGAAAAAGACTTCGCCCTTGAACTTTTCCTTGGGAAACGCGGCCGCCTTGATTTCCACCGCCTGGCCGACGCGCAATTCGCTCACGAAACGCTCCGGCACATGGAACTCCGCCTTGACCGTGTCCAAATCCACGAGGGTCGTGATGGTTGTGTTCTTGCCCATTTGCTTGATAACCTGGCCGGGACTGACCAGGCGCGAGCCGACCACGCCAGAGAAGGGCGCATGGATGCGGGCGTCCTTGAGCAAACGCTGGCGCAGTTCCACCGCGGCCTTGTTCGCGTGGAATGTGGCCGCAGCCTGATCGTGTTCCTGCTGCGAAATCAGGTGGTCCCGCAAGAGGCTCTTCGTGCGCTCATAAGTGGTCTCGCTCAACTTGAAGTTCGCCTCCGCTTCCGCGAGCGATGCGGCAAATTTCGTCTCGTCCAAACGCACCAGCAGGTCGCCCTTTTTGACCGGTTGCCCTTCCTGAAAGAGGATTTCAGCCACTGTTCCGTCCGACTCAGCCTCGATTTCCACATACTCGTTGGCGATCAAGGTGCCAACGACCGCAAGCGTCTCGGCGATTGGTTGCACCACCACCTGCGCCGCAGCGACGGTGGATGCGAAGGCCCCCGGCGGCGGCCCGGCGGCGGCTTCCTTCTTCTTGCAACCGCCCGTCAACCCAAGTGCCAACGACAAAGCCAGCACCAAGGGCGCGGCCGGGGAACGGGAACCAGCGAGAATCCTTCGAATCATCGGACGCGCAGTCTCGTTTCCGTTCCAGGCGAAGTCAAATGCCGGAGCAGAAGTGAACAATCCAACTGTCTGCGGTGCATCCCAAAGTTGTTGGTAGCGGCCAGCGGGCAGCGCCTGCGCGTCGATCTCAACCTTGCGCTGCTGAACGCGGCCCCACTCTTCCCTGCACAACGAGTTCCTCCAAGAACCTCGGAATGCATGGCAGTAAAGAAGGCACCCTGATTTGGGCTTGAGAGTTTCGGCAGTTTGCCGCTTTTTGTGCGCTTCCTTGCATTGCATGGAATTCAAGTAATGAAACATTTGTTATCATTGGAGACGCTTCCGCGGCAGGACATCGAGACAGTCATCGAAAGCTCGAAAGCCGTGAAGGCTGCTCGTGGAAACGGCGCCTCCGGCCCGCTCGCTGGACAGGTGTGGGCGCTCATCTTTTCGAAGTCGTCCACACGCACCCGGGTCTCATTCGAGGTCGGCGTGCGCGAACTCGGCGGCGACGCGCTCTTCCTCAATGCCAGCGACATCCAGTTGGGCCGCGGCGAACCGATCAAGGACACCGCCCGCGTGCTCGGCCGCATGATTCATGGCGCAATCATCCGCACATACGCGCAAAGCGACGTTGAGGAATTCGCACGATACTCGAACATCCCGACCATCAATGCTCTGACCGATGAGGAGCATCCCTGCCAGATTCTGACGGACATCTTCACCTTCCAGGAAAAGCGCGGTCCCATCCAGGGCAAGGTTGTGACCTTCGTCGGCGATGCGGCGTGCAATGTGCCGGCATCGTGGATATTCGCGGCGGCAAAACTGGATTTCGAACTACGGCTGGCCGCGCCAAGGAATTATCAGCCGTCCCCCGCCCTTCTCGCCAAAGCCGGCGGCAAGATCATCGTCACGGAAGATTTGCGCGCCGCCGCCACCGGCGCGGACCTGCTCTACACGGACGTGTGGGTTTCAATGGGCAAGGAGGCCGAGGCCGCGCAACGCATCAAGGAACTCGGCAGCTATCAGATCAACCACGACCTCGTGAAGCTCGCGAAACCCGGCGCGCTGGTCATGCACTGCCTGCCCGCGTATCGCGGCAAGGAAATCGACGAGGAGACATTCGAAGCTCACGCCCAGACCATCTTCGACCAGGCCGAAAACCGGTTGCATACCCAGAAGGCGATCATCCGCTGGATGGTTGGGAAATAATCCGGAGAGTATTCCGATTCAGCGGAGGCTCGCACGGCGGAAGAAGGCGCGCCCCCGTACCCGCCGCTGGATCTCCAACAGCAGTTCCCCGTGCGGATCCAACTCCGGCTTGCCGAACATGGAAGGAAAATAATCGCGCCGGACATCACTGACGCACCGGTTTAAATCCGCCGGGTCAATCGCCTTTCCGTCCCAATCACGCTCCTGAAAATCCGGCCCCTGATCCGCGCCGGTTCCGTGGCCAGCACGTACGATCCAGCGCGCCGCCAAAACCAAAACAGTGCTGACGAGCACAGCCACCAGAACGACATCAAGTTCCAAGTTCATCGCGACGAGGCGAGATTACCACCGGCCCGGCAAAACGACAAAGCGCGGCCTTCGTCAGAACTTATCTAATCTTCAAATCATGATTACTTGATTTCTTTGATTAAACACGGCAGATTCCAGCCCACGGACTATCCGATGAGCACGAAACACGACCAAT
>CAYQWK010000169.1:0-275 GCA_964420805.1 uncultured Bifidobacteriaceae bacterium
TTCGGCGTCCACGTAGAGATGGCACACGCCCTTGTAGTGCTTGATCACCGGCACCTTCGAGCAATCCGTCACCGCGCGAATCAACCCTTCGCCACCGCGCGGCATGCAAAGGTCAACATATTGGGTCAGGGACAGCAGTTCGCGGATGGCCTCGCGGTCGGTCGTCACCACGACCTGGATGGCGTGCTCCGGAAATCCAGGCGCCGCCGCGCGCCCGGCTTCAACCATTGTCTTCGCAATGATCTGGTTGGAATTCACCGCTTCCTTGCCGCCGC
>CAYQWK010000169.1:285-12394 GCA_964420805.1 uncultured Bifidobacteriaceae bacterium
GGATGGTCGCGTTGCCAGACTTGAAGCAAAGACTCGCGGCATCCGCAGTCACGTTGGGGCGGGATTCGTAGATGATGACAACGACGCCGATGGGACTGCTGACCTTCTGGAGGCGCAAGCCGTTCGGACGCACGCGCTCATCAAGGACGCGACCGACCGGATCGGGCAGCGCCGCAACCTCGCGCAACCCCTTCGCCATGCCGGTGATGCGTTTGTCGTCGAGCTTGAGCCGGTCGAGCATGGCACTGGTCAGGCCCATCTTTGCGCCGGCCTCCATGTCGAGGGCATTGGCGGCTTTGATGGCGTCCGCGTTTGTTTCCAGCGCGGCGGCCATGGCCATCAGGCAATCGTTCTTCTGCGCGGTGGAGAGCAGCGCCAACTCGCGCGAGGCGACCCTGGCCTGCCGCCCGAGGCGCGTCATTTGTTCAGTCAACGTCATGGCGGGGACGTTAAGCCAACACGCCGCGCCGTCTCAACAAAAGCCGTGACGGACCCGGTATTCCGCTCAACGCAGCCGCAACGCGCAAAACTCGTCAAACGCGCCGCCAAAGAGCTTCTTCACGTCGCGCTGAATCTCCTCGCGGGATGGCATCCAACCGGTGGCGGCAAGGTCGCCGTATTTCTCGACGAGCACGCGCGAGATGACGGTGCGCGAGTGCGACCATTTGTAGATGATCTGGTCCAGGACACGGGCGTCCGAATGCTGGGGCGTGACGCTGAGGCCAAGCAATTCGATGCGCATCCGCGTCATCTCGTCGATGAGGCTCGGGTTGTTGAGAAACCACCAACATCCAAAGATGTGGAGGTTGCGAAACTTCCGGGCCAGCACGGACAGCTCATGCTGGTTCTCGCGCGCGAGGATGGTGGCAAGGAATTTCGTGTCACTGTGGGCGGCGCAGAGGTTCTGCAATGCAGTGAGGTCGGACAAGCCGACGCCGTCGCCGGCGAGAGCCAGCTTCGGGTTTACCGCGCGGCGCACGCCGATCATCACGGCGAACGGCAGACCGCTTTCCCGGCAAAACGGCACCACCGCCTGCTCGATCAATTGCGCGCAATCATCCTGCGCCGGGTACCGGAAATCCGGCCCCAACGACACCATGACATAGCGCGCGTTCATGCGTTTCGCCCAATCGCTGAGGAAACGGCGCACTTCGCTGATGGTCTTGGCGTTCAGGTCGGGCGTGACGGCGTAGCCCCACTGCGCGAGGCGGGGCACCGTGGTTTTCCAGGATACCAGCAACGGGTCGATGCGCAGCGCGGCAGTGAAGCGTTCGTCACGTTGAAATCCCTTTTCCCACACTGGCCGTTCCAGATCATCAAACGGCGAGTTGGTCATGCATATCGTACTGACGTTCGCCAGTTCCATGCACTTGGTAATGTAATCCTCCGCCGTCCATTCGGAGAACCAGTTGCGGATGGCGTTGAGGTCGCGCCGACGCACGTCCAGGCCGAGCAGGTTCAGCGTCGTCAGCACGCCGCGGCACGACTCTGAGATCGGGGAGTTCTTGATGAACAGCGCATCCCAGATCAGCTCCGCCTGGCGGGCCTTGGGAAGGCTCCAGAAATTCTCGAACGGCATTTCGAAGTACCTGAAGGACTCGGCAACGAGATAATGGTAGGTCAGCAGCTCGTCGATGCCCCACAGCAGCAATTCGCCAAATGCCGCGTCGTAAAGGTGGGTGTGGATGTCGGAAATCGGAGTACGCGCCACGGTTTCCTCGACCGCAGCGGCAATTTGGTCCCGGACCAGTTCAGTGTTGATCAGCGTCATTGGTAATTGTCAGCGTATGCCGCCCTCCATCCGGCGCAGCGATTCTTTGCTGTTGCCCGTCACTTACGGGACAAACATCCGGTTGGAGGGGGGCGAAATGCGCGCCGCACCAGACCCGGCAGCGGCGCGCCGAGTTACATGATTTTCAACTTCGGCAAATCCTGCGAATCCACCAAGCCCACCGGCTGGCGCCTCGCATTGACGACAATGAGGTCGTCGATATTCCGTTCGTTGAAAATCTTAAGCGCCTCGGCCGCCAGCAATTCGTCCCGGATACAAACCGGGTTTCTCGTCATCACCGCGGACAACGGCCGAGAGAGCAGCAACTCGTCCTCAGCCATGCGACGCCGAAAGTCGCCATCGGTGAACACCCCGGTGAGTCTACCCGCGCTGTTGACGACACTCAGGCTGCCAGACTTGGCGCGGGTCATGACCAGCAGGGCGTCCCGCACGGGCGTTTTCTCCGTGGAGACAGCGTTGCGATCACCGCTGCGCATGATGTCTTTCACCTTAAGCAGCATGGCGCGACCGATCGCGCCGGACGGATGGTAGCGGGCGAAGTCGCTCTGCTTGAAACCGCGCGCCTGCAGCACAGCCATGGCAAGCGCGTCACCAAGCGCGAGCATGGCCGTGGTACTGGCGGTGGGCGCGAGATTGAAAGGGCAAGCCTCCTTCGGCACATGCGCGTTCAAAACCACATCGCTGTGCCGGGCCAAGGAGGACTTCGGCGCGCCGGTCATGGCAATGATCCGCACCGGAAACCGCTTCATTGCCGGCATCAGATTCATCAACTCCTCCGACTCGCCGGAATAGCTAAGCGCGAGAATCACGTCGCCGTCGTTGATCACGCCGAGGTCGCCATGCAAGGCATCGACGCTGTTGAGCACGACGCTGGTCGCGCCAGTGCTCGTGAGGGTGGCGGCGATCTTCCGGCCGATATTCCCGGATTTGCCGATGCCGACCACGATGACCTTTCCGCGTTGTGCCACCGCCGCGACAACGAGTTCCACCGCCGCGTCAAAAGCATCGTCAAGCTGCGCTCGAACGCGCCGGAGCGCGGCGATTTCGATGTCGAACACTTCTCTGGCGCGGGCGAGATAACTCATGTCGCGGGCCAGCGTGCCAAACCGCGGCGGAAGGGTTCAACCCCCGGCTCTGTATTCGTTCCGGCTTGGAGCGAACCCGCGAAAGGTCCACTGTCCGTCGTCGATGCCTGACGAATCCTTTGAACTGTTTGCGCTCCGCCTCCATCCGGCAGACGAAGTCGCGGTGCTGAAACGCACCATCAAGGCCGGCACCAACCTGATTTCACCCGGCTTTCGCCTGAACGTCGGCGCCACCATTCCCGCCGGCCACAAGATCGCATTGCAGGCCATCGCCGAAGGCGCGCCGGTGCGGCGTTACGGACAGATCATCGGATTTGCCTCGTGCGACATCGCGGCTGGTGCCCACGTCCACACGCACAATCTCGTCTGCCGCGATTACGAACGGGACTACACGCTCGGAGCGGTGAAGTGGCCCGCGCCACCCGAGGAGCCGCGCACGTTCCAGGGGTTCCGCCGTCCCGGCGGCAAGGTGGGCACGCGCAATTACCTCGCCATCATTTCCACCGTGAACTGCTCGGCGTCGGTCTCGAAATACATCAAGGAACGGTTCGATCCGGCGCAGCTCGCGCGCGACTTCCCTCACGTCGATGGCATCGTGGCGCTCACCCATAAGGTCGGTTGCGGCATCCCGGCGGACCAGACGCTCGAGTTGATCCAGCGCGTGACGGCTGGGATGGCGCGACACCCGAACATCTCCGGCTACGTGATGATCGGGCTGGGCTGCGAAATGAACCAGGTGGGCATCCTGCAAAAGGAACGCGGCCTCGAACAAACCGCGCCGGGCGAAAACGCGCCGGTGTTCATGACCATCCAGCAGGCCGGCGGGGTGCGGAAATCCGTCGAGGCTGGAGTCGCCGCCGTGGCGAAGCTGTTGCCGCGCGCCAACGAACTGCGGCGCTCGGCGCAGCCGGTGGGCAAATTGATCCTCGCCGAGAATTGCGGTGGCTCGGACGGCAACAGCGGCGTGACGGCCAACCCCGCGCTGGGCGTGGCCAGCGATCTGTTGGTCGCGCACGGCGGCATTTCCGTGCTGGCGGAGACGCCGGAGATTTACGGCGCGGAACATCTGCTCATCCGCCGCGCGGTGAACCAGGCGGTGGCGGACAAGTTGATCCGGCAGATTCGCTGGTGGGAAAATTACGCGCGCATGTGGAACGCCCGCATCGATAACAATCCGAGCTACGGCAACAAGGACGGCGGGTTGACGACCATTTACGAGAAGAGCCTCGGCGCGGTCGCCAAGGGCGGGCAGGCGCCGCTGGCCGCGGTGTATGATTACGCGGAGGAGATCACCACGCCGGGACTCGGCTTCATGGACACGCCGGGCTACGACCCGGTGAGCATGACCGGGCTGGTCGCGGGCGGCTGCAACATCGGCGTATTCACCACCGGCCGCGGCAGCGTGTATGGTTGCAAGCCCGCGCCGTGCATCAAGGTCGCGACCAACACGCCGCTCTTCGAGTGGATGACCGAGGACATGGACCTGAACGCCGGGACCATCCTCGACGGCACCGAGACCGTGGAACAAGTCGGCCGGCGCATCTTCGAAAAGATCATCGCCGTGGCCAGCGGCGAGAAAACCAAAAGCGAACTGGCCGGCATCGGCGACGAGGAGTTCTCGCCGTGGTTCGTCGGCCCGCAGTTCTAGTCTGTGCCTGCCGCTTCGGTGTCCGCGCTATTCGCAAATCAACCGGAAGAAGCGCGCTGGATAGCTGGGCGGCAGGGAAACTGGGGATTCCGCACCCAGGTCAAACCAGGGACCGGCCGCATCGACCGCGCCTTGCAGGCGGAAGCCGTCGCCGCTCCAGGTAATGACGGTGTTGCCGGAGGATGAATCAATGTGCAGGGGCACCGGAGTGCAGGCCGGCGTGCGTTGCAGGTCGCTCACGCCCCAGTTCGCGCCTTCGGTGGCGATAAACTCGAAAGCGCCGTAATAATCCGGATGCGGCGCGCCCGGCGGCAGCGAGGCGATGATGCGGATTTCGTCGCCGTAATGCGTTTCCTCAAAGCCGCCACCCGCGCCGCCCGCGCCACCCGGCAGTCCGATGCCGCCGTGTTTGATGATGATGCGCCGGCAGGGCGTGGGGCCGCCAAGTTTGCCCAAAGCCAGCGGCCAGTCGGGGAGTTGAACGATGGGCACACCCAGAATGCCCGGCAGTCCGAATCGTTGAGCGACCAGTACGTTGCTGCTGTAAATGAGAACGTGAACGAGGGGTGAATCAATGTTGCTGAAGTCGGCCGAACATTCGACGCCGCCGGAAGCGCCATGCAACAGGAGGGCATCCAGGAACGGCGGAGGCGGGCGATTGGTAAGGCCGCGGATCGGGCCAATGGTGCGGGTGAGGAGTTCCTCGCCGGGCGGAAGGTTGGTCTCGTATTTCGTGAGCTTGAGGTTGAACGAGTCGGATGCACCAAGATCAAGACCGATGCCGCCATTGGTGCCGACCACCGCGAATTCGCAGCCGCTGCCGTCATCGAAAGCCCTCAAGAGCGTGACCGTGCCGTTGAGCCCATTGGTGGAGCGCCTGAGTTCGCTTGAAGCATCATCAAAAGCTTTGAGAAGCGTAATGTGACCAACGAAAGTATTGGTTCCCTTCAAGCTGAGGGCGGGTTCCTCGATCTGCATCACCGGCCAGCCCGAGATGCGGACGGTGGCCTCAGTGACGGGAATCCCGGGGGGAAGCATGGGCGGAATCATCATCACCCGGGCCGTCTTCGGCGGTTTCGGACGCGGCCGATCCGGGCCGTAAATGCAACCATCCCAGCCTTTATGCCGCGCGAGGGTGGGGGTTACTGGAACGACAGGGCCATCGAATTCAATGCTGGTGGAGAAGTCGGCCAGGTTGATCTCGACGGTGAGATGGCAGTTGGTGACGCCGGGCTGGAAGTTAATATCGCAGACCCCGATGGATTCCACCTCAGCCGGCGTGAAGGTGATGGGATCGAGGAGGTCGCCATTGGTGTTCACGGACCAGGCGCGCATGCTCGCACCGGGTTCGTCAGCAAAACGTTTATTCATCTTCAAGCAGTATCCCTTGCCACCGGACTTCCTCAGCACCGAGAGAATGGGTGGATCGTTCGGGTGCGCCGGATCAGGCGGGAGAAAAACTTCAAATCCCGCCCCCGGTGGCGCGGTAAAATCGAGCACGGTGGTGAAGCGGATGGATTTCGCCGGGCCGGGCTTGAAGCGGATGCCGCTGTTGGTGCTGGCCGGCGCGGGGAAGACGTTGATGGACGGGCCGCCATCCTCGGTCGGACGAAATGTGGCCGTGGCGCCACCGACGGTTTCAAAGGGAATGCCGAGTCCCAATTGCGGCGGCGGACAGCCGATGTGGGCGGGCGGCGGCTTCACAGACACGGTGAACGAGCATTGCACGTTAGTGCCGGAGTAATTCGAGGCCGTGCAAGTGACGGTGGTGACGCCGAGGGGGAAGGCGCTTCCCGAGGGCGGCAGGCAGACCAGCGCGCCAGCATTGCCCACGGCGCTGGCGGAGTAGTGAAAGACCGCATTGCTGCCGCAGGTCAGCGCGACCTGGTCCGGCGGGCAGACCACCTTCGGGATTACGGTGACATAAGCCACCGCGCTGGTGACCGCGCCAAAGTCGTTCGTCGCCACCAGAAAATAACCCGAGTCGCATTGCGCCGAGGCCGAGGGGAATTCGACGAAGGGCGGCGGGCAACCGATGCAGAGGGGCCGCCAAGTCTGCGATCCCAGGCAGCCGCAGAACGGAAAATCCGGCCGCGTGGGCGGGCAGAAGATCTGCCACTGATAATATCCGGGCGCGGCGGCATAGACATCAGCCGTCAATTGCACAGGGTATCCGGCGGTGACCACGAGGCTGATCGGTTGCACGGCCATGCCGGGACGTTGATCAACCGTGACATTGAAGACGCAGGAGGAGAATTCGCCGCAGGCATTCATGGCGTAGCAGTTCACCTCGGTCGTCCCGATCGGGAAGAGGCTGCCGGTGGGCGGCGAGCATGCGACCACCGGAAATGGATACGCCACGCACTCGCCGACGTGTAGCACGGGCGAGAAATCAACCACCGCGCCCGCCGCCGAGGTCGCGCCAGTCACGATGTCCCCCGGGCACGTCAGAGCCAGCGGATCGACCGGCGTGGCCGGCGTGGACTGCAACGAAATGACACGGCCCTGAAATCCGTCGCTCGCCACGCATTGCAAGGTGGTGAACGTCTCGGGCACACCGCCGCCCGCCGGAACTTCAGGGAAAAAGAAAATTTCGTCGCAAACATCCGAGGAACCATCCGGCCAATGAACGGTGAATGAATTTGTGTGCCCCAGGCGCAGCACGCTGACGATGGGACAACCGAACACGAATGGCCAGGTGCTCAGGGTGCAGACGGGTGAATTGCTGAGGCCGGCGAGGTTGGTCCTAGTGACTGCGGGCAAACCGCCGCTCCAGAGAACCGCCGTGACATTGGAAATGCCCCAGGCGTTGAAATCCACCGCACAGTCCAGGCCGAGAATTCCCGGTGCAAGATGCAGATTGACCGGAGGGGGAGGCGTAGGCCGGTTGGTCAGTCCAAGCGGCCATCGACCACCGCCCACGCGGAAAGTCTGCGCGGCCGGCGGCGACATTGGATCATCCACATGCGTAAGGCCCATTTCGACACTGGTGCTCGGTCCCAGGTCCACCAGCACCCCTCCACCGGGAGCCGTCGCAACAAAATCCGTCGTGAGACCATCGTCCACCACCTTCATCAAGGTCACATGGCCGTCGCTCCACTTGCGGCCGCGCGACACGATTGACGGCTCTTCGACCACCAACTCGGGCACGCCCCGGGCGATCAGGGAAACCTCGTCGATCGGCCCGGTAGCCGGAGGAGTCAGCGTCACTCGGGCGGTCGGCTTCTTGACCGGGCGATCGGGACCGTAAATGCAGCCATCCCATCCCTTGCGGCGCGAATTCACCACCACCGGCCCGGGTATCTCCACCGTGAGGGCGCCGCTCACACAGTCCAGTTCCACGTCCACATGGCAATTCGACACGCCGGGTTGGAACGAGATGTCGAAAACCCCGTTGCTTTCCACCTCGGACGGCGTGAAATCCAGGGGCGGCAGCACCGCCCCGTTCGAGTTCACCACCGAGGCGCGCATCAACGATCCGGGTTCGTCCGCGAATCGCTTGTTCATTTTCACGCAATAGCCTTTCGCGCCCTTTCTCAGGATGGAAAGAATCGGCGGATCAGACGGGTGCATCGGATCAAAAGGCAGCTTCAACTCGAAGCCCGTGCCCACTGGAGCGTCCGCGTCGATGCGCGTGGTGAACCGGATCGCCCGCGCCGATCCCGGCTGCAACACGATGCCACTGTCCAGGCCCATTGCGCCGGGAGTGATGCTGATACCCGCACTGCCAGGCCCCGCAGCCGGACGGATCACGGACGCCGCGCCTCCCGCCAATTCAAACGGAATTCCCAGGCCCAACTGTTTCGCGGGGCAGGACCACGTCGAGGGCATCGGCTTTACCGTGATGTTGAACGAGCAATCGGTGACGCCGCCACAGTTGTTCGTGGCCGAGCACAGAACATTCGTCGTGCCCAGCGGCAGCAGAGCACCCGAAGGCGGTGAACACGTCACCAACGCAGGCGAACCGCTCACGGAAACCTCGTAACGCGCCACAGCCTCGCCTGTGCAAGTGAGGAAGACCAGGTCCGGTGGGCATGCGATCTCGGTGCAAGCCGCGCGGGCGCGGAACGTCGCGCCGGCAGCCATGGCAAGGAACAGAACGCAGAGTATTGTCTTTGGCATAAATCCTCGGAAACCAACCGGCGGAACACCGCGGGTTGGATGAATCGGAATGCTTCTGGAATTCATGTGTTGGGAGAAACCGAATGCCACAAAACAAGCCCAGACGCGAGCGCCAAATCAAGCAGAGGAGAAAGTTTCGCGGCTCGTTACATTCAACGGCCGGCGGAAACGAGCGGGTCAACGCGTCAACCGCACTTCACGGCCCGTCTGTGCCGATTCATACAGCGCATCGAGCGTTTGCTGCACTTTGAGCGACTCCTCGGCGGCGATCAGCGGCTTCTTCCCCTCGACCACGCAACAGACAAAATGCGCGACGCGGTCTTCCCCTGGCCCGTTCTTCGCGTTGAAGAAATGCGTTGTCTCGAACCCATGCAGACCCTGCTTGAACAGCTTCGCCGGGAACAGGCTCATGCCCGCCTCCGTGCCCAACAGGTCGATGCCGGATTGACGTTCGTCCCCCGGATGAAATCCCGCCCAACTGGTCTCCAACGCGACCGTCGCGCCCTTCTTCATTCGTAAGAGGGCCGTGGCGTGATCTTCCACATCGAACGGATGCTTTGGATCCACCTCGCTGCGGCCCCAGTTCATCTCGCCGCGCCCGCGAGGACCGAACTTCGCGTGCGTCGTCGCGCTCACGGAAATCACATCGAAATCCCCGATCAGGAAAAACAACGCGTCCAGCAGCGCGCTGCCCTGCTGCGCCACCACGCCGCCGCCGGATAACTGCTTCTGGGTGAACCAAGAGCCGATGCGCGGAATGCCGCTGTGCTGGTGCCAGAAGGCCCGTGCATGATAAATTTCGCCCAACTCGCCCCGCTGCACCGCCGCCCTCGCGTTCTGGGCGTGCCGGTCGAACCGAAGGTTCTTGGCCACCATCACCGTCTTCCGCGCCTTTTGGGCCGCGGCAATGATTTTCGCCGCGTCCTTTGCGTTCGTCGCCATTGGCCGTTCGATCAACACATGCTTGCCCGCCGCCAGAGCGTCGATGGCCACCTGCGCGTGCAGATAATTCGGGACCGCCACAGTCACCGCGTCGATGTCCGGCTGTTCGAGCATCTCCTGGTAGCGCGTGTACGTGCGCGGCACATGGAACTTCTCCGCCGCCTCGCGCAGGCGCTGGGCGTTGGTTTCAGCAATGGCCACCGTGGCGGCCCGCGGAGTGTGAAGGAGACTGGAGAGATGTTCGATGCCAATGGCACCGGCACCAATGACTGCGCAGCGGAGTTTTTCGCGCATAAGCTGGGCTTGGGTTCGACGGCGTTTGTAGTCCCGCGCCCCGGTCAGGGTCAACGTGGAATTGAGAAAACGGCGCGCTTTGGGAGCATCTCACCGTCCTGCAAGTGGTGGTTGTCGCCCTTCGAGAACCCCGTCCGCGCAGGGCGGACGGAAAGGAGTGCATGAGGCCGTCCATTGCGCCGCTGGACGCGACGCCACTCGTCGCCTGCTCGAATCTGCGGCGTGCGCACCAAACCGCGCTCCGCCCGCAGACGGTGCAACACCAACCCAGTTGCATGGACTAGCGGTTTCGACGTCCGAATGCGGTCTGAAGCGGGAGCGCCCAGCCAAAGACGAGTTCAGCCGAATATTTGCGCGGCGTTGGCGGTGGCCTGGAGGACGCGTCCGCCTTCCCAGAGTTTCTCGAACTGGCCGGACTTCCAGCGGCGCATCCGGTAGAGGGTCGCGAAGTCGAAATCGGGCGCCGCACCGCCCTGCCCTCCCGCCACTTCGCCGCCGCGGCGGACGTTGTCCATCATCCAGGCCGGGAGGGTGAGATGATAGGGGTTCCGCTTCACTTCGCCGACGTGGAAGGTGAGCGCGGTGATGAGGTCGCCAAGGTCCCGCGCGCTGATTTCGACGGTGAGGTTGGGGTTCTTCATCGCGCCCCAGAATTCGGTCTCGATGGTGAAGCAGTCGAAGTCCGGGCCGAGCGTTCGCAAGGCATCAACGACGAGGTGGTGCGTGCCGATGTGGGAGCTGTTCCAGTCGTCGTCGTGCGGGAAGAGAATGGCGCGGGGGCGGTGCTGCGCGTGAATGCCGGCGATGACTTGGACGGATTGCGCCCAGTGTTCCGGTTCCTGCTGGCGGCATTTGACATTCACTTTTTCGAGACCGTTGGGGGCGGTGGGCACGAGGCCGAAGCCGATGCAATCGCAGCAGTTCTTGAGTTCGGCCCAGCGTTCGGTCTGGCGGGCCTTGTTGCTGCCTTGGGTAACGGCGACGTTGATGACGTTCCATTTGGCCTCGCGCAACAACCGAAGCGCGAGGCCGCCGATAATGACCTCGTCGTCGGGGTGCGGGGAGAAGATGAGAACGACGGGGGCGTCGGGGGTGAGTTGCGGACGGGGGCAGTCAGGGAAGCCGCCAAGGGGCCAGGCGCGGCCTTCGCGGGAGAGGCGCGCGTATTCAGAGACGAAGCGGTGGTAGGGGTTCATGGAGAGTTGGCTAGTTGATCGCGGGAAGGCTCGCCGCCGCGACCGCCTGGCCGTGGCGCTTGTCCTTCTCGTCGGGGACATGGAAAGAGACGCGCGAGGCGAGTTCGGGGAATTCGCGCTGCAGCAGTTCGCGCCCGCCTTCGATGATGATGTCGCCACCTTGGCCGCTGGTGACGCGTCCGAGAATGAGCACGTGGTCGAAATCGTAGAAGTCGGCGAAGTGCGCCACGGTGTAGCCGAGGTACGTGCCGATGGTCTGGTAAATCCTCGCCGCGCGGATGTCGCCTTGGGCCATGAGGGCCTGGACATGTTTCAGCTTCTCGGGCAGCGGCAGCTTCAGATCGCATTCGATGCCCGCCGCCGGGAGCAGGCGCCCCACCGCTTGTTGCGAGAAGTATTGCGCGCCAACTCCGTAGTCGCCGCTCCATTCGTCGCGCGGCGCGTCGGGGTTGTAGTCCACGGGCACGAAGGCGAGTTCGTTGAGCCAGGAGGTGATGTTGCCGTCGCGCGTGACGTAACCGGCGGCGAGGCTGGTGCCCATGGCGATGCCAAGCACGGCGTTCTTGCCGAGGGACATGGAGCCGGCCAGGGCTGTGACCTCGCCGTCGTTCACCACTTCGAGGGGCACGCCGTTCCATGCCTTCTGGATGTCGAGGAACATGTTCTTCACGCGCGCGTTGAAAACGTCCTGCGGCACGCCACGGAACAGCGAGGCGACCTTCACGCGGTTGTTCACGTAGCAGCCCGCCGCACTGCCGCCGATGGCATCGACGCGCGGGAGATGCGCGGCGGCCTTGCGGAGCGAATCCATCACGCCGTCGAAGTGATACTGCGGGTCGGCCTGGAAATAGGGATCCCAGACGGTCTCCTCGCTGAAGACCACCTGACCGTCGATGACGGCGGCGACCTTGCGATCGCTGCCGCCGAGGTCGAAGCCGATGCGGCAGCCGTCGAGATGGCGGCCGAGCGGCTTGGTGGCGTCGCGTTGCGGAGGAAGTTCACGCACCGCGACAACCTCGTTGGGGTGGTC
>CAYQWK010000170.1:0-12311 GCA_964420805.1 uncultured Bifidobacteriaceae bacterium
ATCCCACGCTGACCGTGTTGCTCCTCGAAAAGTCGTCGCTGAGGGATATCCGGTCGGGCTGAACTGCGGCCGCCACTGGCGGATCGCTTGTATTCCGGGAGACCGGATCGTTCTTCTTCAGGTAGAGAATGAGCGCGGTTGAGGCGCACACAACCGTGGAAAAAGTCGCGAGGATGGCCCACACAAGCAACGTCGTGTGGGAAAGTCTCGGGTTCGGCTGGTCTCTCGGTGTTTCATTCATGGCGCGTCACTACTGTCCGGTTAAGTTTTCTTCTACAGTGAGGCCGACTCGATAAAATCAGGGTCTTTTCGTTGTCCGTTCATTTTTCGATTTCAACTCGCTGCTGGCTTCCAGAGGGTGTTTTCCCGCTTTTTCGCGGTTTTTCACCCCATGAACCAAGGCCGCTACATCTTCGCCCAGTTGCTCGACTTCCTTCCCAAATACGAGTTCGACAAGTGTGCGGCCCGTTATCACGGCAACCGCCGCTCTCGCTCCCTGCCCGCTTACGAACACTTCCTCATCCTCGCCTTCGCCCAACTCACCGGGCGTGACAGCTTGCGCGACATCGAAACGTGTCTCCGCTCTTTCAGCGACAAACTCTATCACTCCGGCATCCGCCAGCCCGCCGCCCGCAGCACGCTGGCCGACGCCAACGAAAACCGTGACTGGCGCCTCTTCGCCGACTTCGCCCAGATTCTCATCCAGCAGGCCGCCAGGCTCTACGCCGACGAACCCTTTCAAGCCGAACTCAAGGCGGCGGCTTATGCTCTGGACTCCACCACCATCGACTTGTGCCTCTCGTTGTTCCCTTGGGCCACCTTCCGCCGCACCAAGGCCGCCATCAAACTTCACACCTTGCTCACCCTCCAGGGCAACTTCCCCACCGTCATCATCATTACGCCGGGCAGCGTTCATGACGTGAACATCCTCGATCAACTCATCTGGGAAGCCGGCTCGTTTTACATCATGGATCGCGGCTATCTCGACTTCGCCCGATTCCACCGCATCCACCAATCCGGTGCGTTCTTCGTCACCCGCGCCAAGAAAAACCTCCGCTTTGCCCGCAGCTACTCCCGTCCCGTGGACAAGTCCACCGGCCTGCGCTTCGACCAAACCGTTGGGCTCACCGGCCTTCGGGCGCAACAGGATTATCCCGCTCCGTTGCGGCGCATCGGCTACCGCGACCCGGACACCGGCAAGGCGCTGGTGTTTCTGACCAACAATTTCACCGTGCCGGCCCTGACCATCGCGCAACTCTATCGCGGTCGTTGGCAGATCGAACTGTTCTTCAAATGGATCAAACAGCACCTGCGCATCAAAGCCTTCTACGGCACGTCGGCCAACGCGGTGCGCACCCAAATCTGGACGGCCATCGCCGTTTACCTGCTCGTTGCCATCCTCAAAAAGCGGTTGGGGCTGGAGGCGTCGCTCTACACTATTCTACAGATTTTGAGCCTCACGCTTTTCGAGAAAATGCCCATTCTACAGGCACTTTCTCAACACTCGCTCCCCAATCCATCTCCCGACATCAAAAATCACCCGCGTTTACCGGGCTTCTAAACCGGACAGTAGTGATGGCGCGTGGTAATCAATGCCACCGAAAAACACATGGCCGAACGTGGATTCGGCCTGCTGTGGCGGGGTTAAAGTGGTTCCAGAGTGAAAAACTGCTGTCTTGGGCAGAAACCGCCGGTCTTGACCGCCGCAGCGTTCGTTCCGGCGAACTGGATGGGAGCCGGCGGGTCCACGGATGACGATATCCAAGGAGATCGGGGGCTTGCGGGTCTGCCCGGTGGATTCGGCTGAAGTGGAAGGTAATCTTCGGTCCGCACTGGTCGAACCGGGGTGGCAGGACGGAGTCTCAGGGTTGCCGTGGTCCAACTGGCAAGCCGGAAACGGGTCGGTGGAATTACCGTGGGTCATCCGGCCGGGCTGGAAGGCGGGTTTGGGTTGGGCGTGGGAAAGGCGGGTTGATGGGCGGAGGACCTTTGATCCTCTGGCGGTTGATAATCTCCTGGCCATGTCCGGTGCTTTTACAGTGGGCTGAGGGTGCAGAAACTAGCGGCGGGTCACAAGGCGAAAGCGACTGGGATTGAACCTTGGATCCGTGGTTTCTACCGCCGTTTCTGGCTTCAGCGCTTAATTTCCGCCGCAGACTTTCGTGGCGGAAAGCGCGTTCAAGTTCGCGGCAAGGTGATCCGGGTGCAGGGTTGCAAGATCCTGCGGGTTGAAAGCCCCTGTGGCCACCGCGAGAACTTTCGCGCCGATGTGCCGTGCGCAGGTGATGTCAAGCGGCGTGTCACCAATGACCAGGACCTCGTCGCCGCGAAGTTCCCGTCCCAGCAACGCTTCTCCTCGGGCCTTCGCGATCGAGGCGATCTCGTTGCGGTCAATCGAATCGCTGGCGAAGCCGCCGATGTCGAATTGCTCCCAAAGGTTGTAGCGGCGCAGCTTGAGTTCCGCGCCCAGCCGGATGTTGCCGGTCAGCAGCCCGACAGCAGGCCGGTGCGGCAGGGTGCGAAGCTCGTGCAGCCAGTTCCAAACCCCCGGCAACGTGACGCCGGGCAACTGGTGCAGCATGTGGTCGAGCATGAACACGTAGGCGTCGAAGAATCGCGCGAAATTCTCCGGGGACGGCTCGATGGCGTTTTGCAGGAAGCATTCGCGGACAATCGCGGGATCGGTGCGCCCGGCGAACTTGAGCCGCGCCACGCCGTCGGTGACGCCGAAAAGATTCGCGAAGACGCGGCCAAAGGCCTTTTCACCGGCGCCGCCGCTGTGGATGAGCGTGCCGTCAATATCGAACAGGACGAGCCGGATCATATCGGTTCAACCACATGAAGGGTCACGGTTCGTTCCCGGGCTGGTCTTGCTGCGGCCCGGCCTTCTTGTTCCGCTGGCGCGAAACCTCGGCCATCAGGAACGTCACGAGATGACGCAACCGCGGCTCGAGTTCCACGGTTTCGAGGATGGTCTGCCGCTCGGAGGCGTCGGAAAGCAGCGCACAGGTGACGAGATCCGCGAGTTGGTCCGCGCCCGGCAATTTCGACAGGTATTTCAAAACCTCGTCCTTGCTGAACGCGTTCATCGTGCTCGGTTCCGGGTTCGCCTCTTTCATCGGGATCGGCAGCGGAAACGGCGCGAGATCGAGACGCTGGCCCACCAGTTCCTGCACGCGCGCGGCCAGAGTCTCCACGTCCGCGCCATGGGGGGATGCTGGCGTGAGCGCGCGAACACGCTGCACGCGATACGGCTTGTAGCGAACGGTTTGTTCAAGGTGGACGCGGGTGAGGCCTTGGAGAATCAGGTGCGACGTGCCGTCCTGGTGGCCGACCGAGACCCGAATCAGGCCCAGTCCCGCCACGCGGCACGGTGTTCCGCGCGTGCTGCCCGGCTTTTGCATGGCCACGCAAAACATGCGGCTCGAGCGCAACGCGTCCGCGAGCATCCGCCGGTAACGCGGCTCGAAAATGTAGAGCGGCAGCAACGCCTGGGGGAAGAGCGTTGCCGTCGGCAAGGTCATTACGGGCACTTCAACGGGAAGTTCCATGCGCGAAATTTAGGCCGGGACAACGTGATTGCAAGGCATCGCGCCGCGCTACCTTGCCAGGACAAGCTCCAGCCCTTCGCGCGCCGCCTCGACATGCAGGCTGTTCTCCGATGCCGCCGCCACCTGCCGGCCGTGCGCCAACATTCGCGAGATGCGTTCATCGTCGTGCGTCGGGTCGTGGTGGAAGAGGAAGAGCTGCTTCACCTCGCCGCGCATTGCCAGCGCCACTGCGTCGTCCACGCAGGCATGCCCCCAGCCCATGTGCGAGGCGTACTCCGCCGCGTCGTACTGCGCGTCCATGATCAACACCTCCGCGCCGCGGATGAACTCAATGAGCCGCGCGTCCTGGGCCGCGGCAAACTCGGTCGCACGCCGGTCCTCCGCCGACTTGCCGAGAGTCATGCGGTGGAACGGCTCGTTGTCCGGGATGAACACGACCGCGCCGGCGCTGGTGTTGAGCCGGTAACCGACGCAAATGCCCGGGTGGTTCACGAACGCGGCCTGCACGCGCACGGCGCCGACGTGGAATTCCATCTCGCGCAATTCCTGAATGGAGATGTTGCCGGGCACCTCTTTGAGGCCAATGGGGAAATAGGGGCTTTCCATCTGCGCGCCGAGCGTCACGGCCAGGCCTTGACGCGCGCCTTCGTAACCGAGAATGCGGACGGAGTTCCGCGGGTTGTAAGCCGGCACGAAAAACGGGAACCCCTGGATGTGGTCCCAATGCGTGTGCGTGAGCAGCAGGGTCAGTTGAAGCGGCGTGTCCCTGAACTCCTCCGCCAGGCTCAGGCCCAGCGGACGGATGCCCGTGCCCGCGTCGAGAACGATGATTTCGCCGTCCGCGCGCACCTCCACGCACGACGTGTTGCCCCCGTAGAAGACGGTCTTCGGTCCCGGCGACGCAATGGAACCGCGCACTCCCCAGAATTTCACGCGCACCGGTCCGTTAGAAACAGGCGAAGGCGCTGCGGGCGGCGGCAAATTTCCGGGCGTCAACCCGGCCAGGCGTTGCAGTACGTCACCAAGGTCGGCGGGTTGCACCGGCTTCACGAGATATTCGTCGGCCCCGGCTTCGAGCGCGTTCATCCGGTCCGTCGCGTAGGCCCGGCCCGAGACCATGATGATGCGCGTGCCGGCCAGGTCCGGCATGGCGCGAATGGCACGACAAACCTGGAACCCGTTGCAGCGGGGCATGAGCAAATCACAAATGACCACCGCAGGCCGGTGTTGCCGCGCAAGTGTGAGACCCGCCTCGCCGTCCGCGGCTTCGAAAACCTTCCAGCCATGCCGGCCGAGCAGTTCCGCCGTCAGCGTTCGCAGGGCGCTGTCGTCTTCGATAAGCAGAACGGCTTTCATTCTTGTTCTGGGTGCATTGGCGGCTGAATGACGGGCGGACTGTAACAAAGGCGTCACCGCGCGCAATGGAACAAACCGGCTGGCGGTGCATCGGGCGCATCTCACTTTCATGCAGGTAATGGTTGTCGCGCTGCGGCAACCCCGTCCGCGCAAATCGGCGCAACCAACCCCACGGAACCTCCGCCGGAATCACGCGGCACGTTTCGCGCCGCTCAATTGCTCGATGGCGCGCATCGCGGCCGCAGTGCGGGTCTCTACGCCGAGCTTCGAGAAGATGTGGCCCAGGTGAATCTTCACCGTCTTCTCGCTCATCCCGAGGATGGTTGCCACGTCGGCGTTGCCCTTGCCTTGGGCGACCCAGAGGAGCACTTCCGCCTCGCGCGGGGTCATGCCGAGCGATTCCAGCGGCAAGGCCGAGCCGAAGTCCGGCGCGGCGCTGGCCACCGAGGCCTGGTGCGTCTCGCTGCGTCGGCGCAGGCGCGCCCGCACGGCGGCCAGCAAGTCCTCGGCGTCAATGGGTTTGCAGAGGTAATCGTCAGCGCCCAGGTTCATGCCGGCCCGCTGCTCGTGGCGCTCGCCGCGCGCGGTGAGGAAGATGAAGGGCACGTCCGCGGTGCCCGGATGGCTGCGCAGCGCGCGGAGTACGCCGTGGCCGTCGAGTTCCGGCATGCCCACGTCGCACACCACGAGGTCGGGGTGCTCGCTTTGGGCGAGCGCCAGCCCGGCGCGGCCGTTTGCCGCGGAGCGCACGGTGAAGCCTTCCATTTCGAGGATGATCCCGAGGTTCTCCCGGGTCTGCTGGTCGTCTTCGATGACAAGGATGCGGTTCATGACGGTTCAGTGGTTGCGGGCTTTCCTCCAACGTCCGGAGCGGTGGCTTCCACCCGCCGGCGGAACACGCGCGTGCCGTCGAACAACGGCAAGGTGACGGTAAAGGTCGTGCCCTCGCCCTCGACGCTCTCGCACCGGATGTTGCCGGCGTGAAGGTCCACGCAGCGCTTCGTGATGACCAGGCCGAGGCCGCTGCCGGGGGTCTGGCCGACGTTGCTGCCGCGGTAGAACGCGGTGAAAAGCCGCGGCTGGTCCGCCTGCGGAATGCCGCAGCCGCGATCGCGCACCACGAACTGCGCATCCTGGCCGGAGCGTGAGACTGCGAACTCCACCTCGCGGCCGGGCGGGGAATATTTCACTGCGTTGCCGAGCAGGTTGCCGAGAATGTGGTGCAGCAGCCCCTCGTCCGCGTTGGCGACGTTGCTCCCATTGATGCCGTGGGCGCTGAAGCGGATGGCGCCATCCCGCGAAGCGGCTGCGGCGACCTCGCCGGCCACGCGCTGGCAGAAGGCGGCGAGGTCGAGCGGCACGGGGCTGCACGCGAGCGCGCCCGCGTCAAACTTGCCCAGCAGCAGCACGTCATCGATCAGGTCGTTCATGCGATGCACCGATTTGCGAATGGCGCGGAGTTGCGCGGCCCGCTTGTCGGGCGGAAGCCGGTCGAGATAACGGTCGAGGATGTTGCTCGAGGACAGGATGACTTCCAGCGGCGTGCGAAATTCGTGGCTGACCATCGACACGAAGCTGCTCTTGAGCTGGTTCAGCTCCTTTTCCGCCGCCAGCGCGACTTGCAACTCCGCGGTGCGGCCAGTCACGCGTTGCTCGAGTTCCTCGTTCAGCCGCCGCAACTGCGCCTCGGCGCGGGCTCGCACCAGCTTGTTCGCCGCCAGCGAGGCAATGGCGGCGAGAACCTGACGGTGCTCTTCGGTGAAGAAACCGCGTTGCGGATGCTCCGAGTCGATCACGCCCAGCACGCGGCCCTCGGAGAGGATCGGCACGGCGACCTCCGAAAGGCGCCGTTCGTCATCGATGATGTAGCGCGGGTCGCGGCTGGTGTCCTCGATGATCTCGGCCTGACCGCTGGTGGCCACGGTGCCGACGACTCCCTCGCCCAGCGGGATTTCGATGGGCGCGGTAATCTCGCGGTCGCGCGGGTTCTTTGGGCCGTAGGCGGCCTTCTGCACGAGCACGCCGCGCGAGTCATCGACGAGGTAGATCACGCAGTCCACGAACCCGAGCACGGAGATGCACTGGCGGGTGATTTCCCAGAGAATGTCCTCTTCGGTATGGAGCAGTGAAATGGAAGTCGCGAATTCATTGATGCGCCGCTGCAACAGCTCGGATCGTTCGAGATCCTGCAGCGCCGCCTCGCGCTCGGTGATGTCGCGGATGTTCACCACCACGCCGGCCACGCCGGGCACGTGCAGGCAGTTGGTGCCGATGGCCTCGGCGTGGCGGATCGTTCCGTCGCGTGTCAGGACGCGGTAACGGCCGACGCGCTTCGACCGGCCGGGTTCCTTCAGCACATCGCGGTGCGCTTCGAGAATGAGCGGCAGATCGTCCGGATGGATCACGCTGCGAATGTCGCGTCTCGCGCCGGGTTCATTGAAGGGGCCGAACAGCCGGTCGCCCGACGGGCTTTGGTACTTCACCGTGTCATCGGCGTTCAGGACCAGGACCACGTCGAATGAATTGTCGATCAACGCGCGGAACCGTTCCTCCGAAGCGCGCACCCGGCGCATCTGGCGTCGCTGGAGAAAAATCAGGGCTGCGGCCACTCCCGCCACGCTCGCGCCGGCCAGGATGGGTTTGTGAAACTCGGTCCGTTTCCAAAACGGCGGCGTGGCCACGGGCGTGACGTCCTCCGGGCCGCGCATCCGCAACTCGAAGGTGATGTGTTCCTTCTCCTGGCCGCTCTGCGCCTCGTTCACTCCGGTCACGCGGACGTAGGAACCCAGTTTGAAATCCCATTTTGTGAAGAAGTCGCCAGTCCAGCTCGCTTGAAAAATCTCCTCGCCGGCCTGGAGCATCATCAAATGGCGTGAAGTGGTTCGTTCGCCCCAGGCGCGTTGATTCACCAGCTTCGCCTCGACGGACACCAGCCGGCCCGCATGACGCCCGGCCTTCAAGTCGTCGATGGTGGCGGGGATTGGCACGACCGGCGCGGCGGTGCCGACCAGCCGGCATTCCCCGTGCAACAGCATGGGCGCGAGGAAATACCAGTTCTGGCGCACGCCAATGACTTCGACACGATCGCCGGGCTTGAACTGCCGCGGCGGATCGTGCGGCAGGGATTCGCTTTGGGCGGTTCGTGGCAGCAGCGCGATCGGGCTGACGTGCATCACACCTGTGCCGTCTTCGATGTACAAGTCCGCGCCGCGATGCAGCGTGACCGTGCCGGCCACCCGGTGGCGGGGCTGCCATTGGCGCGGCTGGCGCGCGGCCTCGGCGATGCTGAGCAGCGGGCGGTTGAACATCCCCGCATCACCCGGCTTGAGTACGCGCAACAGGTTGGTGGTGGGGGAATGAAATCGGAATCCGTTCAACTGCCCGGACGGCGTGTAAAACGGGAAGGCGAAACCCGAGGCCTCGATTTCCGCATCAAGCCAGTCGCGTGGCAACGGGCCGGGCGCGGTCTGGATCGAGTATTCAAAAGGCAGCCCCTCCGACGTGAGCAACAACATGAGCGAGCCGCGCTCCAGCACCATGTCCCGCACCACGCCGCGCACGCTGACCCACCGGATGAAATCTTCTCCGAGCGCGAAACGATGGGCGGTGGACGCCTTGGGCGCCGGCAGTTCGGCGCGTCCCAGCACGCGCGCCACGCCGTCAATGATGCGCGGGGCGGGCTTGCTGTCCTCGACTTCACCCGTGACTTCCACCCGCTGGCCCGCTTCGAAGGTCGTAATCGCGCCGGCCAGGTTTGCCTGCACGCACTGGTCTCCGTCGGCCAGATACAACCGGCGCGGGCCGGGCGAGACATAAACGACCGTGCCCTGCACGCGCGCCTGGACCGGGCCCGCGGCCAGCTCGTTCGTCGAAAGCGCCAGCAACCGGCCGATGTTGGTGACCTCGGCTGCTGCGGCGTCGGTGGCGAAGAACCAGACGGCAGCCAACGCCGCCAATGCCGCCCGGCACAAGGCGCGCGCGATTCCGGGCGCGAACGGGTCGCGCCGGTTTTCGGCGTTTGGGGCGTTGGTCACATGCGCAAGCATGGCGGCACAGGGCGAAATTGAAAGCCCCGGCCGGAAATCAAGCCATAGGACTTTAGGCCTAGAACCTTCCCCTGGAATTCGTGGTAGCAGACGTGAGTCCGGTCCGGCAGCGACCGGATTCCCAAACCCGCTCAGGCCCACTTCATCCCCGGACGCCGGATTGCCTCCAGCGCCTCCTTCACACTCATGCCCCGCTTCGCTTCGAGCGCCCAGGTGTTGCAACGGTTGCGCCACAGATCGCGCTCCTTCGCTGTCGGTGCGTAGGGCTTGGCGTGCGGCACGTTCTGGCCGACGAGCATCGCGAGGTATCCGTCCATGCCGAACGAGTTCGAGGGATGGAGCAACTGCGAGCCGGCCACCACGCTCGGGCCGTTCTCCTTGTAAAACTCGACGAGGAACTCCGCGCCATGCAACGCCGTGTCGTTGCGGGCCGCGCGCCAGAACGGGTTGTCGAGGCTCGTGTTGAATTTGTAATGCACGGCCAGGAAATCGCGGATGTCGTCCCACGCCCGGCCGTTGTAGTCGTTGTAAAGGCGGATGAGCGACGCGTTCGGCTCGCACAGGCTGTCGATCAGCGACTCCACCAGCGTGCTCGTCTCCACGCAGATGATTTGCAGCGCGGTGGCCTCCAGCGGCTCCACGAAGCCGACGGAATTGCCGATGCCGACCACGTTGCCGACCCAGTTCCGCGCGTAACGGCCGCTGCGGAACTTTACCAGGCGCGGCTCGTTCGAGATGCGCGGGTTCTTCCGCCTCAACTCCGCCAGCGCGTCCGCGTCGCTGATGAAGCTCGACGCATAGACGTAGCCCCGGTTGATCCAGTGCTCGTGCTCGATCTGCCAGCACCAGCCCGCATCCATTGTCTCGGCGGTTGTGTAGGGATGTATCGGCTCATCCGTGCGCGCCCAGCCGCCGATGATCGCCCGGTCGCAGAACAGCGCGTCGGCAAAACTCAGGAACGGCTCGCCCAGCGCGCGCCCGAGCAGCTCGGACCGGAATCCGGAGGCATCGACGTAAAGATCAGCCGTGAAGCGCTCGCCCGTATTGCTGACGAGCGCTGCGATTCCCTCGCCGCCGCGCTCGGGCGTGACCGTGGCATCCTTCACCTCCACGCCGAGCAGCTTCGCGGTGCGTTCGAGCCAGCCGACCAGCTTCTGGTTCTCAATGTGGAAGGCATGGTTGTTGTGGAACTCCGGCATGCCGTCCGATCGGCGCGGAAACACCTTGTCGTGCGCCATGAACGCCGACGCGCGCCCGGCGAAGCTGTATTCGTCGTTGAAGAAGAACCCGTTGTTGCGCGACAGCTCCGGGAAACGGTTCTGGTACTCGTAATTGAACGTGTAATAAAACTCGCGCCGCGGACCCCAGAGGAACTTGATGCCCAGCTTCCACGTCGGCTCGGCCATCTCATAGAACTCCTTCGTCTTGAGCTTGAGGAACTCGAAGAAATGCCGCGGGAAAACCAGCGTCGTGCCCTCCCCCACGCCGATCACGCCGATGTCCGGGCTGCGGATGACGGTCACGGCAAGCTGCGGCAGCCGGCGCTTGAGCGTGATCGCGGCCATGAAACCCGCGCTGCCGCCGCCGAGAATGAGGATGGACTGGACCTTCATGCGATCACGCTCCGGTTCCCCGCTCACACATCACAAATCCGCGCCGCCTCGGCCAGCGACCGCGCCTTGTCCCGCAACGGGATGAACTCCTGGCCCACGTAACCCTGATAACCCGTCTCCACAATCGCGCGCATGACCGGCGCGTACTGGATTTCCTGCGTGTCATCGATCTCGTTGCGGCCCGGCACGCCCGCCGTGTGGTAATGCCCGACCCAGTCCTTGTGCTGCTTGATCCGCGTGATCACGTCCCCGTGCATGATCTGCACATGATAAATGTCGAACAACACCTTCACCCGCTCCGAGGCGACCTGCTTGCAAATCGCCACGGCCTTGTCGATGTCGTCGCAGAAATAATCCGGGTGGCCCTTCATCTCCACCGCCACGCGCGAGTTCAACATCTCCAGGCACACCGTCACCTTCTTCGCCTCCGCATGCGCGGCGATCTTCTTCAAACCCTCCACCATGTTCCGCGTGCCCGTCTCGTCGGAAATGCCGCGCCGGAATCCCGAGAACGTGATGATGCTCGCCACCCCGGCGGCCGACGCCGCGTCGATGTTCTTGCGCAACGTGTCGAGACACTGCTGATGCTCCTCCGGGTGCGCGAATCCCTTTGAGAACCCGTGGCTGCCGGCAATGGCACACGTCAGCCCCTTCGCCTTGAGCGCCGGCCAATGCTCCATCCCGATCAACTCCACCGACTTCAACCCGATGCGCGCCGAAAGATCGATCAACTCCGGCGTGGGCATCCCCTTGAAACACCACGGCACCACCGACTGCTGGATGCGCCCCTTCTGGATGCGGTAAAGCTCCGCTTCGGCCGAATGGGCGATGAAGGCTGGTGCGGTGGCGGCGGCGGCGGTGAGAACGGCGGTTTGAGATTTGAGGAACATGCGGCGATTCATGCGCGCAGGTTAATGACGAACGGCCGATGACGGAATGACGAAATGCGCCGCCTGATCCCGTAGCCGCCGCTGTGAAGCGGCGGCCAATTCCTTCCCTGCCAAGATGGCCGCGCCTTCACAGGCTTGTCGTTACCCACATTCCTTGGCTGCTGTCGGCCCGAGGTGGTGGGTTTTGTCGCGCTGCGACAAAACAAGCCCGCGTCCAGCGGGCGGTCCGGTCCTGCGCCGTCGGTTGCGAGTTCGTTGCGCCGCTGGACGCGGCGCCACTTGTCCCAGCGCGACAAGTTCCACCTCGCGGCGAAAGATGTGGATAATGACAAGGGCATGACACCGCTTTCCCCGCCGCGACATGTCGCGCCGTTCCAAAACACGCTCCCTCCCCAATCTGGCTGACCCCAATCTGGTTGACCTCCCTTCCCCGCCCATGAAAAAGGCGCGGCCCTTTGCGGCACCGCGCCCCCTTCGGCATTCAACAATCCCCGCCTCACGCCGCCGGCACCGTCACCGACATCACGGCGCTCCACAGGCCCACCTGCCGGTCGTTCACGATGTAGATCGCGCGATAACTCCACCGCGTCAGCGCCGTCGGGAACGGCGTCGTGTCCGTGTCGCCGGGATCGCCCCATGGGGTGCCGTCGTTCCAGCGAAGAACTCTCATTTTGGCAGTTTTTGACGTTTTTCGAGGCTGCGGAACGGAAAAATGGCAAAAAAGGCACTTTTTGACCCGTTTTACCCTCGCGCAAAACCATTTTGCGACACCGCAATCTCCCGCTGCGGTCGTACAAAACCGCGCTGCGGTCACCCAGAACGGCGCGGGAGTCGTGCAAAACCCCGCTGCGACGC
>CAYQWK010000171.1:0-12234 GCA_964420805.1 uncultured Bifidobacteriaceae bacterium
GAGCGGTGTGTGCTCGGCGGGCTTCAACACCACGGTGCAGCCGGTGGCCAGCGCGGGGCCGAGTTTCCATGCCGCCATGAGGAGCGGGAAATTCCAAGGGATGATCTGGCCCACGACTCCGATGGGTTCGCGCTGGGTGTAGGTAAAGAACTTCGCGCCCGGCGCGTAGGGGACAGAGACGGGGAATGTGCTGCCGTGAAGTTTCGTCGTCCACCCCGCCATGTAGCGGAATAGATCCACCGCCAGCGGAACGTCCGCCACGCGGGCGACTCCCAGCGGCTTGCCGTTGTCCAGCGATTCAAGTCGGGCGAATTCGTCAAGGTTCTTCTCCAGCAAGTCCGCCAGCCGCCAGATGGCGCGTCCGCGTTCCGAGGCGGTCATGGTGCGCCACGGGCCGGACTCGAAGGCCGCGCGCGCCGCGCCCACGGCTCGATCGATATCGGCCTTGTCCCCTGCGGCGACCTCGCAGATCACCTCTCCTGTGGCGGGGTTGTAAGTGGGAAAAGTCTGGCCGGATGCGGCCGGTCCCCATTGGCCGTTGATGAGAATGCGGCGTGGCTTGGGCGAGACGGCCCGGCCGTTGCCATTTGTTGCGGCGCGGTCTTTGCGAGACGATGAGAGTTTAGCTTTCATGTACGGTGCTGGTTCAGGGTGAATTCACGGCAAGTGTGCCGGCCCGGCCGGAAAACGCGAGCGGAGATTGTCCGGCTCTCGGTGGGGACGAGCCGTCCGTAGGAAAGCAAAAGGGCGGACCCAGTTGGAGTCCGCCCTGAAGGGAAAGCGTGCTTGCGTTTCAGGCCTTCGCGGCTTTGGCCGTCTTCTTCGCCTTGGCGACGACCTTCTTGCGTTTCACGTAGGCGTTGCGACGGCGTCGCTTCTGAACCTTATTGTACTGTTTACCCATAGTTGCTTTACTTTGATTTGTCTGATGCGTTCTCTTGGCGGCGAATATGAAGAGTCGTTTTCGGGCGTTCAATTCCTTTCTGCTCGCGGGTTTCGCGCTCGCGTTGCTGACCGGCTGTTATTTCACGGAGGAAGGAAAGAAGAAGCGCCTCTACAGTACCATTCGCGTCCATGTGGAAGGTGACGCTACGCGCGATTTCTCCTCCGCCATTGCCGTCCACCGGTCCACGCCGATTCGCCTGAATATCGAACGCGAGCAGGTGGTGGATGAGGCTGATATCATCAGTGCCGAGGTGGTCGAACAGCCGGGCGGTTTCGCCGTTCAGGTGAAGCTCAACCGGCGCGGCACCTGGGCGCTGGAGCGCATCACCGTCACCCACCGGGGCAAGCATCTCGCAATCTTCAGCCATTGGGGCCCGGCGCGCTGGCTGGCCGCGCCCTTGATCACGGGTAAAAACAGCACCGGACTGATCACCTTCACGCCCGACGCCACGCGCGAGGAGGCCGACCGCATCGTGCTCGGCCTGAACAACGTCGCGCGCAAAAACGAGCGGAAAGACTATTTCCCGTTCCTGCCGTCGATGGACAAATGATCGCGCGGCGATGATGCGTTGCGTTGTTTTGTCGTTGCTACTGGCGGTCGCTTTGCCGCGCGCCACAGCGCAGCCGTTTCAACTTCCCACGGCCAACCGCGCTTTGTTCGACAAGGATGGTGGCGGCGAGCGTTTCTTCACCGGCACAAGTTCACGACCCTGGCCGAGCGGGACGTTCGGCTGCGTGCGCAGCGACGGCGGACAGATGCACGAGGGCCTGGACATCCGCTGCCTTAAGCGGGACAAGCGCGGCGAGCCGGTTGATCCGGTCATGGCTTCGTGCGAAGGAACGGTGGCCTACGTTAACAAACGGGCGGGGCTTTCGAATTATGGCAACTACGTTGTCCTTCGGCATGTCGTCGAGGGAATGGAGCTTTATACACTCTACGCGCATTTGAGTGCTGTGGCCGATGGTTTGCGAGCGGGGCAGGCTGTGAAGGCGGGCGACGTGATCGCCACGATGGGCCGGACCAGCAACACCCGCGAACGCATCACCCAGGACCGCGCGCATGTTCACTTCGAGATCAACCTATTCCTCAGTGATCGCTTCCCGGCCTGGTACAAGAAGCATCATCCCAAGGACAACGACGACCACGGCGTTTGGAACGGTATCAACCTAGCTGGGGTCGATCCGCAACTGGTGTTGCGCGAGCAGCAGGCGAAGGGCGCGAAATTCAGTGTTGTGGATTTTATCCGCCGGCGCCCGGAGTTGTGCCGGGTGCTGGTGCGCGACGTCAGTTTTTCGTTTCTCAGACGCTATCCCATGCTTGTTCAAGAGGGGCGTGCGGAGGCAAGGGAGCCAGTGGCCGGTTACGAGATTTCCCTGGATTACAACGGTGTGCCCTTCCGCCTGACACCGCGCACCGCTGCCGAGATCAAGGGCAAGGCGCGCTTCCAACTCGTGTCCGTGAATGCTGACGAACAGGCGAAAAACCCCTGCCGTCACCTCGTCACCCGGCGTGGAACGACCTGGGAGTTGGGTTCACGCGGAACAGAATTGCTCGAACTGCTGGTGGATTAGACCCGAACTCCGAAATGGGAGCGGCGGAGTTTGCGTCAAGCCGACGACGAAACGACCGTGTCATTGCCCGCGGCTTGGTCACGGGCAATTGCAGTCGTAGTAGAACGTGAACCGTACGTCGCGGAAGTCGTCGCGCACGGCCTGCCGCATTTCCTTCGGCCACTTCGGAAAGGGCGCGGGATCAAGGATCGCCTTCTGGCAGAGCAGGCCGAGCAGTTCGCCCACCGAGTTCTGCGCGGTCTCCAAGTTCGAGATGCGCCCGTCGAAATGCAGGCGGAAATCGAGAACCACCTTCCCTTGCCGGTCCAGCATGTATTGGTTGTTCTCCAGCAGTTGAAACCATCTCTGCTCGACTGCGGAGATAAACGCGGCGTCGTAGTCGCCGAACGGCGAGCCTTTCGCATCGACCATGGCCAGGTGCGAGCGGCGTTGCACGCCGCCGTCCTGCGCCATCTTCTGCCCGGCCAATGTGGGATTGCGCTGCATGGCCTCCTTCAACGTGCGCGGTTTCTGGCGCGGCGTTTCGGTCTCGGCCGCACCGGTGCCGACGGCAGGTTTGGGCTGCGGCTTGACCATGGCCAGGTCGCCGATCGGTGTTTGTGGGCGCGGCTTGGTTTCGGGCTTTGGCTCCGTGTGTTTCTCGGGCGGCTTCTTGTCCTCGGGTTGCGGCGTGGGCGGCGTGGGCTGGAGCGGCTTCGGGACGGGCTTCGGATTGTCCGCCAGCCGCACGATCTTGGTTTGCGTGCCGTCAATCTTCGGCACATCGGACGGTGTGCGCGGGTTCGGATTCGCCGCTGTGGTGTCGGCAGTGGAATAAAACTTCGGGGCCTTGGGCGCCTCGGTTGGCGCGGCGGGATCCACTTGCACGAAGATGAGCGGGGTTTCAACGGGCGGCGGCGTGGTTTTGGGCGGCGGTGGCTTCGCCTCCATCGCCTGGAGCGCCTGTGCAATCTTCGGGAACGTACGCTGGATGACCTCGCGCACGAACGTTCTCACCACCGGCGTCGTTTTCCACACGCCGAAGAGCAGCGCATGCAAGGCCAACGACAAGGCCAGCGCCACGGCCAGTCGTTGGCTGGCCGGGTCAAAGCGCGGCAAACCGCGCGTATCGAACGCCTTGGGCATCGGACCGGAAGATGGCGCACGCAGCCCGATGGCGAAAGACGGAAAACGAGCCGGCCTCTTTCGTGTCCATTTGTGATTTGGATTTACTCCGTCCCGATTTCACACTCGCGCGCATGGCAAGAACTCCTTCGACAATGGTCCCGCTCGGCACGCCTGCGCCGGACTTCGCGCTGCCCGACGTGGTTTCAGGACGGGTGGTTTCGCTGGCGGAATTCGTCGGCCGCCCGGCGCTGCTGGTGATGTTCATCTGCAACCATTGTCCGTACGTGAAACGCATCCAGGACGGCATGGCGCAAATGGCGCGCGACTTCCAGGCGCGTGGCGTGGCGGTGGTCGCGATCAGTTCCAATGACGTGGCAAACTATCCCGATGACAGCCCCGAGAAGATGCGCGAGGAAGCGGCCGCCGCCGGTTACACATTTCCTTATCTCTACGATGAATCGCAATCCGTCGCCCGCGCGTATCGCGCCGCCTGCACGCCGGATTTCTTTCTCTACGATGCCGCGCGGCGGCTCGCGTATCGCGGCCAGATGGACGAAGCGCGCCGAGGCAACGACGCGCCGGTGACGGGCCGCGACTTGCGTGCCGCGCTCGATGCGGTGCTGGCCGGCCAGCCAGCCGCTCCGGTGCAGATTCCGAGCCTGGGCTGCAACATCAAGTGGAAGCCGGGGAACGAGCCGGAGTATTTCAGTCTTCAGTGAGCCGCCGATCTGGAAAGGCGTCGCGCCGTCCGGCCATGGCCCGCGCGCCGCTGAACACCGGGTTCTGAACATCATGCATCTCGCCATCGAAATAGGCGGCACCAAGCTGCAACTCATCGTCGGGACGGAATACGGCGAGATTCTCCGTCGCTGGCGCTTCGACGTGGACCGCGCGCGCGGTGGGGCAGGAATCCGGGCGCAAATCGAGGCGGCGTTGCCGGCGATTCTAGGCGCGTGTGATGTGCGCGCCGTTGGCGTGGGCTACGGCGGACCAGTGGACACGGCCAGCGGACGAATCTGTTGCTCGCATCAGATCGAAGGGTGGGCGGATTTTCCGCTGGGCGACTGGCTGCGCAAACGCACGGGCAAACCCGTTGCCATCGACAACGACGCGAACGTCGGCGCGCTGGGCGAGGCTTTGTGCGGCGCGGGAAGGCGAAGCAACCCGGTCTTTTACGTCACGCTTGGCAGCGGTGTGGGCGGCGGGTTGGTGGTGGATGGAAGGATCTTTCACGGAGCCAAACCCGGCGAGGCCGAAATTGGGCATGTCCGGCTCGACAAGAGCGGGGTGATTGTCGAGCAGCGGTGCTCCGGTTGGGCCGTGGACCGGAAGATTCGTGAAGCGGTCGCCGTTGCCCCGGAAAGCCTGCTGGCGCGATTGACCGCCGGCCAAATTGGTGGTGAGGCGAAACACCTTTCCGCCGCGCTCGTCCAGGCTGATCCGGTGGCGCGGAGAATTCTCGAAGAAACGGCGGATGACCTTGCCTTCGCTCTCTCTCACGTCACGCACTTGATGCACCCCGAGGCGATTGTGCTCGGCGGCGGCCTTGCGTTGGTGGGCGAAACATTGCGAGTTACGGTCGGGCAATCATTGCAACGGTTCATCATGGACGCTTTCGCGCCCGGGCCGCGGGTGGCGCTGGCGGCGCTACGCGAGGACGCGGTGCCGGTGGGCGCGCTGTTGCTGGCGCGGGGTAACAAGGAATGACGCGGGCCCGGGTTGGTCACCAATTTCCGCAACTCATTGATGAGACACAATCGTCACGCGGCTGGACTCGCGATACCTCCTGTCATTTTCATCCACCCCCCGGTCCACTTGGAAGACTCCTCCAGCGACGGATTGGACCGCGTATGTAGAAGAGGCAAGGCCACCTGCGTCTGCGCGTTCCGTGCAGACGAGGAATGCGTTGACGAAGCCGGAGCAATCAACACCGAGGCGTGCTGTCGTGTCACAGTAGTTCGCAAGCGACGCCACCGCGGCCCGGGCGTAGGCAAGATAAACCCGGAATTTCCACGGTGCGGCCAGGGCAAAAAACATGAGCAATGGCAAGGTGATGCGCCCGGACACTTGCGATGGGGGCGGTGGCTGGACTCCGAAGGCTGCGGCGGACCTGGTCTTGAAGGGCTGATCTTTCGTTGGGGTTCGAGTTGCGGCGGGGAATCTTCGCATTGACGTAAACGTGAACGTCAGCCCGCGCGCCGCATCTCTGGCCGGACGCCCGCGCAGCGTATGGCACTTCCAACTCGCGGTAGAGTTGCATGAATTCGTGCGGGCTCATTTCGGAACAGCCGTTTTCTGACAGAGGCAGGACGAGTGGCCCTGAGGCCAGCGCGCAGGCTGAGTCGTTTACGCCAAGTGTGCCGGGTGTGCGGCCGGGTAAATCCCCGGTCCCGGACGAACGGGCGGGGTCCGAGGCGTCACCGACACCCATTGGCCCCGGAGTGGCACCGCGGTATTCGAGTGGGTCGGCGCTGAGTATTTCACACCAGTTGATGCTCATGGGTTCCAGTTGGATTGGGTGTTCATCTACCCGTCTCCGTTGCTGGAGGCAAGGTCAGGGGGCGGCAACAACATTCTGCCGCGCCCGGTTGAACTTGGGATTGCGGCCGGGAAGTTTTCCTCCATATTCACGCGCCCATGAATGATTGGATTGCCGGTTACGTGCGCGCGCAGAAAGCTGCCCTGGATTCGATTCCGGTTGAGCAGGTCGCGCGGTTGATTGAACGCCTCAACAAGGCGTTGAAGGAGGACCGTCAGGTGTTTTGCTTCGGAAACGGCGGCAGCGCCGCCAATTGTTCCCACTTCGCCACCGACCTTGGAAAGGGATCGTCCGACAAGGTGGGCCGCCGGTTCCGCGTACTCTCGCTCAACGACAACGTGAGTTGGATGACAGCGATCGGAAACGACTATGCCTACGAGGACATCTTCGTGCGGCAACTCGAAAACTACGGCCGCCCCGGTGACGTGGCGCTTTCTTTGAGCGTGAGTGGCAATTCGCCGAACTGCGTGAAGGCGCTCGACTGGGCGCGTAAGAACGGTCTGCACACCATCGCGCTGGTCGGCGCGAAGCGCGGCCGCATGGCCGAAATCGCGCAGGACGTCATCGTGATCAATGACACGCACTACGGCCGGGTTGAGGACGCTCAGATGGGGATCTGCCACATGCTTTGCTACGCGTTCATGGAGAACCCATCCATCGCGGCGTAACGGTGTTCCGGCGTGGACATCGCGCTGCTCTGTTTCTTTGCGTTTCTCGCCGGCCTGGTTGACTCCGTGGTCGGCGGCGGCGGCCTGATCCAACTGCCCGCCCTGTTCGTGCTTCTGCCCGCTCCACTCGCGGCCTCGGTGCCGGCCGTGTTTGGCACCAACAAGCTCTCCTCCATCTGCGGTACTGCCGTGGCAGCGACACAGTACGCGCGCAGGGTGGATGTGCCTTGGAGGCCTGTCCTTCCGGCGGCGCTCACGGCGTTCGTATTCTCTGCGTTCGGCGCCCGTTGTGTACAAATGCTGCGTGGCGAGTTTCTCAAGCCAATGGTCCTGGTGCTGATGATTGCGGTGTTGATCTACACATGGCTGCGGAAGGATTTCGGAGACCTTCATGCGCCGAAGCTCTCGGCGCGGCGCGAGGTGCAGGCGGCGATCGGTTTCGGAATGCTGATCGGATTCTACGACGGGTTCTTCGGGCCGGGCACGGGCAGCTTACTGATGTTCGTGTTCGTCGGCCTGTTCGGCTTTGATTTTCTCACCGCCACGGCCGGGGCCAAGGTGGTTAACCTCGCCACGAACATCGCCGCCGTGGCGGCCTTCGCACTGGGCGGCCACGTGCTGTACGAGTACGCGCTACCGATGGGCGCGTGTAACGTCGCCGGCGCCTTGGTGGGCACGCGATTGGCGGTCCTCAAGGGCAACCGCTTCGTGCGGGTCTTCTTCCTTTGCGTGGTGACGGTGATGATCGGCCGCTTTGCGTGGGAGCTCTTTGGGAAGCGCGGCTGAAGGCGGGCAGGCAACACGATGACCGGGAAAAGGTCTCGTTCGCTCCAGAGTGTAATGTGCTACGTTTCGCCCGTGGAAAAGGTGCGTCACTTCTGGGAACGATTTCGCCGCCGAGCACTGGTTTTCACCCACCGGCACCTGCCCGCGCTGGTTCGGTTCCGGCATCGCGTGCGAGTGAGCGAGGACGCGCTGCACCTCTTTCTTGCGGCTGTGGTTGGCGTGATCGGCGGTGGGGCGTGCCTGGCCTATCAGGCGGTTAATCAGGGCATCAAGTGGCTGGCCTTCGGGCAAACCGGCAACTTCCTCGACATTGCGGAGTCCATTCCCACCTGGCGGCTTGTGCTCGTGCCCACGCTCGGCGGATTGGCGGCGGGATTGGTTCTGCTGATCGGCTTGCGGCTGATTGGCAACCCCGGATTGAGCAACCTACTTGAAGTCATTGTCGCCGGGGATGGGCGGCTTCCGCTCCGCCAGGCCACGGTCAGCGCCGCGTCGTCGGTGGTGAGCATCAGCACCGGCGCGTCGATCGGGCGCGAGGGGCTCGTCATCCAGCTCGCGGCCGCGCTGGCCTCGAAGCTGGGCCGCATGATGAAGTGGCCGCCGTATCGGCTGCGGTTGCTGGTTGCCTGCGGCGCGGCGGCGGGCCTGGCCGCCGGCTGCAACGCGCCGGTCGCGGGCGCGATTTTCGCCGCGCTCGTCGTGCTTGGAAATTTTTCGATGAACACGTTCGCGCCGCTGGTGTGTTCCTCCGTCGTGGCCACCGTCGTGGTTCGCACGCCCTCGACTCCGCACGGCCTGGTGCGGGTGCCGGATCTCGATTTTACCAGCCTGGCGCAATTGCCGTGGTTTGTACCGCTGGGCATCGTCTGCGGTTTGATCGGCGCGTTGTTCCTCAAGCTGCTGCGCGAGAGCGAGAGTCTGGCCAGCGGCCTGGGTTTGCCGATGTATCTGCGCATCACCCTGGCCGGTGCGGCGGTGGGCGCACTGGCGCTCCTGTTTCCGGAGGTGCTGGGGAACGGGCACGAGGCGGCCAACGAGGTTCTTTCCACCACCATGCCGCTGCGTTTTCTCGCCGGGCTGTTCATCGCAAAGATGCTGGCGACGGTGGTGACGGTCGGCGCGGGAACAGTGGGCGGCGTGTTCACACCCACGTTGTTTCTCGGCGCGAGCCTCGGGAGCGTGTTCGCCGTGGGGTTGCACGAGACGGGATTCGGCGCCGGGCTTCCCCAGGGCGCGTTTGCCCTGGTTGGTATGGGCGCGTTGCTGGCGGCGACGACGCATTCGCCGTTGCTGGCGATCATCATGATCTTCGAGCTGTCGCTGAATTACTCGGTGATGCCGCCGCTAATGATCGCGTGCGCGGTGGCCACGCTGGTGTCGCGCGCGGTGCACCGGGAGTCCATCTACGCGGAGCCGTTGCGGCGCAAGGGCCTGGAGATGGCGCGGGAGAGCGCGCGGACCGGGGCAGCCACGGAGGGCCGCGTGGGGGATTTCATGCGCGCGCCCGTGCCGCCGCTGCGCGAGACGGCGACGCTTCAGCAAATGGCCGACCGCTTCCTGACCAGCTCGAACAACTTCCTCCCGGTGGTGAACGAGGCGGGCCGGCTGCTTGGCGTGGTGGCGTTGCATGACGTAAAAAATTTCCTCAACGCCGGTCATGAGTTGGCCGCGGTTATTGCGCTCGATTTGCTGCGGGAGGTTCCGTTGTGCCTGACGCCAGACCAACGGTTGATGGATGTGCTGCCGTCGTTGCTGGCGGTCGAACTGCGCAACGTGCCCGTGATCAGCACGACGGTTGAGCGGCGTTTGATTGGCGCGGTGGCGCGGACGGAGATTCTTGGCGCGTTGGGGGACGCCATCGCGGCGGGGCGGCGCAGGGATGGCGGAGGCTGAGTTTCGGGCGCCCCGGCGGGCTTTTGCCGTCAAGTTTTCGTTCCAAAAAAAGTTTTTCCACCGGCGCGTTTTCCCGTGCATCCCGGCGGCGCGCTTCTAGTGTCCGGCTGCTCGGCGCCAACCCAAGTCCGGCATTTCCTCCTCATCCACTGGGACGGTCGTGCCGATACCAGACGCGACGCGGTTGCGCGCCCAAGACCGAAGTTATGCAATCAGATGAGAAACAGGGAACAGCCCCGCGCTCGAAGGCGACGGCCGCCCAGATTTTGGGAGGCCTGAATCGTCCCGCTCGGGTGAGGCCGGAATGGCAGGCCGTCCATGATGCGCTTGTCGAATTGCGCTCCAGGATCGTCGAGCGCCTGGACGAGCGTGCGGATTCGGCGCGCGAGGAGACGCCGGTGTTGAGCTTGCACATGGCGGACGCAGGCACAGACGAGTTTGACCGCGACTTCGCCCTCAGTTTGATGTCCGGGGAGCAGAACGCGCTCTACGAGATCGATCAGGCGCTGCACCGGATGCGGGTGGGCACGTACGGCAATTGCGAGATCACCGGTGAACCTATTGAACCGGAACGGCTCGCGGCCATTCCGTGGGCGCGTTATTCCGCACGGGCACAAAGCCAGCTTGAGGCGAGCGGCGATGTTCACCGGACCCGCCTCGCCAACCGCGGCAGTCTCGCCGAGGTCTCGCCGGTCACGGCCTCAGAGTCCGAAGAGGTTTCCGCGGAAGCCGCCTCTTGATTTGTCCGCCTTCCTCGTTCCGGTGAAACTTCTCTCATGGAACGTCAACGGCCTGCGCGCCGCGCTGCGCAAGGACTTCGCCGGGTTCCTGTCCGCGGAGAAGCCCGACTTCCTGTGCGTGCAAGAGACCAAGTGTTCGCCTGACGACATCGAACCGCTGTGGCTTGCGCCTTATTGCGCGCATTGGAACAGCGCGGAGAAGAAGGGGTATTCGGGAACCGCCACGCTTTCGCTGGCCCGACCGCTGGCGGCGACCGCCGGCATGGGAGTGCCCGGGCACGATCGCGAAGGGCGCGTGCTGGCGACCGAGTTCGAGGACTTCACGCTCGTGAACGTGTATGTGCCCAACTCGCAGCGAGAATTGACACGGCTCGAATACCGGCAGGATTGGGATCGCGACTTCCTGGGGTTTCTCAAGAAGTTGGAGCGTCGCAAGCCACTGGTCATCTGCGGCGACATGAACGTAGCCCACACCGAACTGGACCTGGCCAACCCGAAGGCCAATGTGCGCAACCATGGGTTTACAGTCGAGGAGCGCGCCGGGTTCTCGGCGATGATTGAGGCGGGGTTCATCGACACATTCCGCGAGTTCGAGAAGCGCGGGGGACATTATACCTGGTGGAGCCAGATGCCCGGCGTGCGAGCCCGGGACATCGGATGGCGCATCGATTACTTCCTTATCAGCCCGGCCCTGCGCCGGCGTCTCAAGCGCGCGTTCATCCTCAAGCAGGTGATGGGCTCGGATCATTGTCCCGTCGGCATCGAACTGGATTGAACAAGGCAGAGCTGAACATCCGGGCTTTAAGGTGACAAAAAACCCGCGCCCCTTTCGAGGCGCGGGTGTTGCAATCCTTCAAACTGGATCAGTGCGTGTGCGGTTCGCCGCCGCCTTCATGGCTGTGGGAATGGCCTTCACCGTGACTGTGGCTATGGCTCTGGCCCTGTCCGCCTTCGTGACGGTGTTCACCGCCGCCTTGGCTGTGCCCGCCGCCTTCGGAGCGGTGTTCGCGACGCGGGCCGCGGTCTCCACGGTCTCCGCCACGATGGCCGCGGTCTCCGCCGCGTCCGCCGCGATCACGTCCGCCGCGGTCTCCACCGCGATGGCCGCGGTCTCCACGGTCTCCGCCGCGATGCTCACGGCGTTCGCCCTGGCCTTCGCCGGCGTCAGGTTGCGCGCCGAAGCGGGCCTCGTAATCGGCGCGTTCCTTGTCGGCCACGTCCTTGTCGCGTTCTTCCATCGCGGCCTTGCGCGAGAGGCGCACACGGCCCTTCTCGTCCACGCCGAGGCACTTGACGATGATCTCATCGCCCATCTTTACGATGTCCTCGGTGTTCTTGACGCGGAAGGAGGCTAGTTCAGAGATGTGAACAAGCCCGTCCCTGCCCGGGAGGAATTCGACGAAGGCGCCGAACTCTTTGATGGTGACGACCTTGCCCTTATAGATCTTGCCAGGCTCGGCCTCGGCGCACATGCCCTCGATTTCGCGGCGGGCAATCTCCATTCCCTCGGGGGAGGTGGAAAAGATGTTCACCGTGCCATCATCCTCAATGTTGATTTCGCAACCGGACTCATCCACGAGGCGTTTGATGTTCTTTCCGCCCGGCCCGATCAGCGCGCCGATCTTCTCGGGGTTGATCTTCACCACGACGATCCGTGGCGCGTATTTGCTCAACTCGGTGCGCGGTGCGGCGAGAACCTTGCTCATCTCGGCCAGAACGTGGAGACGGGCCACGCGGGCACGCTCGACGGACTCGGCCATGATGCTCTGCGGCAAGCCGCGGAGCTTGAGGTCGAGTTGGAAGCCGGTGATGCCCTCAGAGGTGCCGGCGAGTTTGCAGTCCATGTCGCAGTACGCGTCTTCCCAGCCGATAATGTCGGTGAGGAGTTTGTATTGGTCGATGCTGTCGCTGGCGTAGGTGGTGCAGATGCCGACGCTGATGCCGGCTACGGGGCGCTTCATTGGAACGCCGGCGTCCATGAGAG
>CAYQWK010000172.1:0-5012 GCA_964420805.1 uncultured Bifidobacteriaceae bacterium
GAATAAGGCTATTCGGCCGCCAACATGCCTTGCCTGTGCCAAAAGCAAGGTAACTCCGCGTGGTTTTATGGCGCGCAAGTAAAATTCGCGCCATAACCCGAGCCAGAGCAGCCCTAAGATCGCGCCAGACTACCTTGTTTCCGCTGAAACTATGGCGCGAAAAAACAAAGCGCGCCATAAACTTGCTGGGATCAACATTGTTCCGCCATGATTCATGGCGCGAAAGGCGAAATCGCTCCATAATCGGGCGCGATTCAACCCTACTTTCACCAAAAACAAGGAAGCGTTGAGCTCGTGTATGGCGCGAATTTTGTAAACGCGCCATTAAACGGGTGAGCTTTACCGTGTTTCCAGGCTGGAAAACGGAGTTTTCGCGTCGATTTGGCCTACTTTTGGCAAAAGTAGGGTGAATCGACCCCGGCCTTGGCCTGATGCGGCGCAACTCTGCGTTGAAAGGCGTCCATTCTCAGTTGTCCGCAACTGGAATAATGCAGGGGAGCTCTTGAGGAAACCGGCCACTGGCCCGTTCTGTCTGGCGACGCGCCCGCCTGTCGAACGCACCACCCATGCAATGAATGATGAGCGCGGTCGTGTGTTCGGCTCGGTGGAAAGTGGCCGCCGAGAACAGGCAGGTTGGCCATTTCCGCCGGATCAACTCCATCGTTCCGGCTGAGATGCGCCCTTTGAGCACGGGAGCATCTCACTTTCTCGCCCGCTGCACACTTCCGGGTGGTGGGACTCGTCGCGCTGCGACGAGTGGCGCCGCGTTCAGCGGCGCAAAGGACGGCCCCACGCCCTCCGTTCCTTCCGCTCTGCGCGGACGGGGTTGTCGCAGCGCGACAACCACTACCTGCAGGAAAGTAAGATGCGCCCTTTGAGCGCCGTGTCGGCAAATTCCGCGTGCCTTTGCGTCGGGCCGTCTCTATCGTCCGCGCCCTTTATGGCGAACATCCAACCATTTACCGCTTTGCGCCCGCGTCCCGACCTGGCGGCCCGTATTTGCGAGCTGCCTTACGACGTCATGTCTTCCGCCGAAGCCGCGCAGATTGCGGATGGCAACGATTTGAGCTTTTTGCATGTGAGCAAGCCTGAGATCGATTTGCCCGTTGGCACCGATCTCTACGCGCCGGAGGTTTATGCCAAGGGACGCGAGAACTTCCAGCGGCTGATCTCCCAAGGCGCGTTGCGGCAGGATGCGAAACCGTGCTTTTACCTCTATCGCCAGGTCATGGGAAGCCACGAGCAGGTTGGGCTGGTTGCCGCAGCCAGTTGCCAGGAATACCTGGACGGTTTTATCAAGAAGCATGAGTTGACCCGCGTGGACAAGGAGGACGACCGCGTGCGCCACATCGAGACCCTCGACTCGCAGACCGGGCCGGTGTTTCTCACCTACCGCGCGGACGCAGTGTTCGATGGGTTTGTGGCCGAGAAAACCGGGCACGTGCCGGCGGTGGATTTTGTCGCCGCTGATCGCGTGCGTCACAGCGCGTGGGTCATTCAGGATGAGGCGGACATCGCGTTCATCGCCACGATCTTTGCGCGGATTCCGTTGCTTTACATCGCGGACGGGCATCATCGCAGCGCGGCGGCGGCGCGGGTTTTCCAGGCGCGCAAGGGCGCAGGGCACAGCGGACGTTTTCTCACCGTCATCTTCCCGCACAACCAGATGCAAATCCTGCCCTACAACCGGGTGTTGAAAGATCTGCACGGGATGACTCCGGAAGGCCTGCTGGAGAAGCTCGACGCGGTGTTCATCATCCAGCGGGGAACGGGCGTGGCGAGGCCAACGCGCAAGCACGAGTTGTCCCTGCGCCTCGACGGCGCGTGGCATACGCTGAATTTCCGTCCGAAGTTTGCCGCCACGACCGATCCCATTGAGAAGCTCGACGTGACGTTGCTTCAGAAATACGTGCTCGCGCCGTTCTTCGGCATCGACGACCCGCGCACCAGCAAGCGCATTAACTTTGTCGGCGGCATTCGCGGCACAGCGGAGCTGGAGAAGCTCGTGGGCGGTGGCGAATACGCCTGCGCCTTCTCGATGTTCCCGACGAGCATTGAGGATTTGATGACCATCGCCGATGCCGGCGGCATCATGCCGCCCAAGAGCACGTGGTTTGAACCCAAGCTCCGCGACGCGATGTTTTGCCACATGATCTGAACCCTGCGCGCAGGCTTGGAAATGAAAACGCCCGGCGTTTCAGCGCCGGGCGTTTTGCGTTTCAAGACGGGTTCAGTGTGATCAGAAGGTGTGATCCGCGATGCTGCATGCCGGTTTCACATCCACGGCATTGAGCGTGTAGGTGCCGTTGGCGGGGCAGCCGGGCTTTTCCTTGATGTAGAGCGTGTTGCCGAAAAGGTCGGCGTCCGACGGCACATCGCTGCCGGTCTTCTTTTGTTCGAGCGCCCAAGTCGCCTTCGCGCCGTCAATGGTGCGGAGGTTGTTCACGCACGCGGCGCGCTGGCTCGACTGACGGGCCTTGATGAAGTTCGGAATGGCGATGGCGGCCAGCAGGCCGATGATCGCCACGACAATCATGATTTCCACGAGCGTGAAGCCCATCCGGCGAATGTTCTTTGTTTGCATATTCAAGAGTTTGCTAAATCTAAAACCAATGTCCGCGAAAAGTAGCAGGGAAAAATCCTGCCGCCTACGGGGAATCTACGATGCACCATTTCCGGACAACTACTTTTTCGCGCCGCCAGCGGGCGCGTCCTTGGCCGGCGCTGTGTCCCGGCGCGGGAACAGCGCGGCTGGTTCGCCAATGACATGGCCCGGGTTCAGTCCGCCCCATTTGGCGGCCGACAGGTCCGCAGGCAACGCGCCCAGCCCGAGTTGCTCGTGGATCCGCGCCGCGGTGCCGGGCAGAAACGGCGCCAGCAGCACGGCGATGACGCGGCAGCTTTCCGCAAGGTTGTAGAGTACTTCATCGAGCCGCCCGGCCTGGGCCGGGTCCTTGGCCAGTTTGAACGGCGCGGTCTGCTCGACGTATTGATTCGCGCGCGTCACCAGCGCCCAGATGCTTTCCAACGCCGCTTGCAGGCTGTTCGCGCGGAGGTGCGCGCACGTTTCGGTGGCCGTTGTTCCGGCGATTTCGGCCAGGTCATCGGCGCGCGCGGGCACCACGCCTTTGCGGTAGCTTTGCAGCATCTTGAGCGAGCGGTTCACGAGGTTGCCGAGGCCGTTGGCCAGTTCGGCGTTGTATCGTGCCGCGAACCCCGCGTCCGTCCAGTTGCCGTCCGGGCCGATGGCGAGTTCGCGGACGACGTAATAGCGGAAGGCGTCCAGGCCCCATTCATCGATCACGCGCACGGGATCGACGATGTTGCCGGTGCTCTTGCTGATCTTCGCGCCGTCTTTCTGCCACCAGCCGTGGACAAGCAGCTTCTTCGGAAGCGGCAGTCCCGCCGCCTTGAGCATGATTGGCCAATAAACGGCGTGGAACTTCACGATGTCCTTGCCGATGACGTGGATGTCCGCCGGCCAGAGCGTGAGCGGCGAGGTCGTCGAGGCGATCGGCGTTTTCGTCGCCTCCACCGCGGCGGCGTCGCCGTGCGCCGCGGGAACGCTGATGTAATTCACCAGCGCGTCGAACCAGACGTAGGTGACGAACGCCGGATCGAACGGCAGCGGGATTCCCCAGTTCAACCGTGCCGCCGGCCGGGTGATGCACAGGTCTTCGAGCGTGTTGTTCTTCAGGAAACCGAGCACCTCGTTGCGGCGCGTGGCGGGCTGGATGAAGTCCGGGTTCGCCTCGATGTGCGCGATCAACCACGCCTGATGTTCCTTGAGCCGGAAATAGTAGTTCCGCTCGACGAGCTTCACGACCTCGCCGTAGGACGGGTCGAACGTGCCGTCGGGCAGGCGGTCCTTCTCGGTGAGAAACGTCTCCTCCTTTTGCGAGTAGAAGCCTTCATACTGTTCCTGATAGAAATGTCCTTCCGCGTGCAGCCTGGCCAGCAACGCCTGCACGACTTGCTTGTGCCGGGAATCGGTGGTGCGGATGAAATCGTCGTTGGTCAGCCCGAGCTTGCCCGCGAA
Source organism: uncultured Bifidobacteriaceae bacterium (assembly GCA_964420805.1). Classification (GTDB taxonomy): domain Bacteria; phylum Verrucomicrobiota; class Verrucomicrobiia; order Limisphaerales; family SIBH01; genus JANNGC01. The sequence goes on from CAYQWK010000172.1 coordinate 4,040, forward strand.
GGCACGCCAGTCCGCCGCCAGCGCATCGCAATATTCCTGCGGCTGTTTGCCCTCGGCCTGCGCGGCCTGCTGGACTTTCTGGCCGTGCTCATCCAGCCCGGTCAGGAAGAACACCTCCGCGCCGAGCATCCGATGGGCGCGGGCGATCACATCGGCAATGACCTTCTCGTAGGCGTGGCCAAGGTGCGGCTGCCCGTTCACGTAGTCGATTGCGGTCGTGATATAGAAACGTTTGCTCATCTGCGCGACACTCTGGCCGCCGCGCCGCGGGTTGGCAACGTTTCGAGGCGGAACGCGCCCCGATGGCGGCCGCACGCCCTCCGTTCTGTCCGCTCTGCGCGGACGGGGTTGTCGCAGCGCGACAAGCGCCGACCAGCCGGAAAGTGAGAAGCACATCCACGCCCTCCAAACGCCAGCCGTGGCTTGCCCACGCTTGAAATTTCCTGCTCCAATGCCGATGTAGCACAGCGCAGCAAACGCACTGATGGATCCGATTCTTAAGATCGAAGACTTGCGGGTGGAGTTCCGCTCGAAAGAGATGGGGCAGGGGATCAAGGTTGCCGTCAAGGGCCTGAACCTCAGCGTCCGTCCGGGCGAGACTTTCGGCTTCCTCGGGCCGAATGGCGCGGGCAAGACCACGACGATGAACGTTCTGCTCGGGTTCGTGAACGCCACGAGCGGTGATGCCTGGCTGTTTGGCAGGAGTGTGCGCGAACCCATTGCCCGCCAGCGCATCGGGTATCTCCCGGAGCTGACGTATTATTACAAGTTCCTGACCGCCGAGGAACTGCTGCGCTTCTACGCGCGCATCTTCGACATTCCCAGGTCCGAGCGGGAGCGGCGCATCGATGCGGTGTTGAAACTGGTCGAGTTGGACCACGCGCGGACGCGGCAGATCAAGACCTACTCCAAGGGCATGCAGCAGCGCGCCGGGCTGGCGCAGGCGCTCATCAACAACCCGGACCTGCTTATC
>CAYQWK010000172.1:5022-12108 GCA_964420805.1 uncultured Bifidobacteriaceae bacterium
GCCTCGACCCCATCGGGCGGATGAAGGTGCGCGAAATCATCCAGCGGCTGAAGGGTGAGGGGAAGACGGTCTTCTTCTCGTCGCATGAACTTGGCGAGGTGGAGACGATTTGCGACCGCGTCGCCATTTTGTCCCAAGGCGAACTCAAGCGCGAAGGCCGCGTGGCGGACATCGTGCAGGAGTTCAACTGCGACCTCGAACATGCTTTCCTGCGCATCATCGGCCACGTGCCGGCACCATGAATGACAAATACCCAATGACGAATGACGAATTGGCGCTCTGCCGGGTCGCCGTTACAGCGAGAGCATTGGCTTCGTTTTCCAGCATTCGACATTCGGCATTCTACATTCGGTATTCGACATCCACCCCATGAACGTCATCTGGGCCATCGCATCCGTGGTGTTGAAGGAGATGATCCGGCGCAAGGATTTCTACGTGCTCTTCGTCCTCACGGCATTGATCACGCTGGTGATGGGCTCGGTGAACGTGTTCAACGACAAGAACGTGGCAGGTTACCTCAAGGAGCTGTGCCTGCTATTGATCTGGATTTGCTCGCTGGTCATCGCCATCGCGACCACGGCGCGGCAACTGCACGCGGAAAGGGAGAATCGCACCGTGTTTCCCCTGCTGGCCAAGCCGGTGTCGCGCGCGCAACTGCTGCTCGGCAAGTTCCTGGGCTGCTGGCTGGCCAGCGGAATGGCGCTGGTGGTGTTCTACGTGTTCTTTGGCGTGGTGGCCGGCTCGCGCGAGCATGAATGGCCTGTGCTCACCTACGCGGTGGCGGTGCTCCTCCATTGGGCGGCGCTGGCGGTGGTGGTGGCGCTGGCGTTGTTGGGATCGGTCCTGTTCTCCGCGCCGTCGGCGAACGTGACGATCTGTTTCGTGATCGCCGTGGGAATCCTCGGGCTGGCGCAGCATTTGAACACGGTGGCGTTGCGGGCGGGCGGCGTGGCCGGGTCGCTGCTTTACGGGCTTTATTTCATCGTGCCGCGGCTGGACTGGGCGTTCAGCATTCGCGAACTGCTTGTGTTCAAAAGCCCGTTGCCGGGCTTCGCCGTTTGCGTGGGTGCGGTGGCGTTTTACGCGGCTTACAGCGCGGCCTTGCTGCTGTTGTCCTGGCTGTTGTTCCGCCGGCGCGCCTTGAACCACTGACCATGACCGCGCGACTCGCCTTTGGTCTCCTGCTCGCGGCGTGCTTTTCGCTCGCGACATGGCTCGATGCCCGGCTGGACCAGGCTCGCGGTGCGGACAAGGGCGTGCTGGCTGCCTTCATGGGCGAGGGCCGGAAGCTTTTCGCCAATCATTTCTACGTCCGCTCCGACGTTTATTTTCACAGCGGCTATTATCCGACCATCTTCGACCAGCCGATGGAGGAGCATGAGAATCATCTCGCTCAGGGCGCCGGCGCCGAGGAGGCTAAGCCTGCCGCCAAGGGCACGAACGCGCCGATCGCGCACGGCCAGCCCGGCCACGTCCATCACGACGGCGATGAAAAGGAGCATCAACACGACGGCCACTGCGACCACGACCACGACGACGAGCACGATTTCAGGGGCAAGCCGAAGGATTTCATGGATGCCTTCACCCGGAATTTCATCGTCGCCGAGCACACGCACCTGACTGAGAAAGGCACGAACGCGCCGCGCGAAATTCTCCCCTGGCTGCGGCTGGCGGCGCAGTTGGATCCGAACAAGGTCGAGACCTACACCGTGGCCGCCTACTGGCTCCGCGATCTTGGGAAGAGGGCCGAGGCGGAGGAATTCCTGCGCGAGGGGCTGCGCCACAATCCGCAGAGCTACGAATTGCTGTTCGAGTTGGGGCGTTCGGCCTTTGATCGCGCTGAGACGGATCGCGCGCGCAATCTTTGGGAACTGGCCATGACCCGCTGGCGCGAGCAGGAGAATCCGAAGGCCGCCGACCAGCAGAACCGCTTCATGGCGCTGCAGATCGTCAACTCGCTGGCTTTGCTCGAATCTCGCGCCGGCAATCGCGACCGCGCTGTGCGCTGGCTGGAGATCGTCCGCAAGCTCTCGCCGCATCCGACTGAAATCGACAAGCGCATTGAGGAAGTGAAAGCCGGACAGCCGCTGGAAGCGCGGTAGATTCTCGGGGTGCATCTCACTTCCTGGTAGTGGTTGTCGCGCTGCGACAACCCCGTCCGCGCAAAGCGGACGGACAAGAGGGCGTGATGCCGTCCGTTGCGCCGCTGCACGCGGCGCCACTCGGAGGTGCACATCGTGCAAGAAAGTGAGATGTGCCCGGTTTCTCGGGTTTCGCCAACGCCTGCTTTCCTCGCCGCCCACCGCGTCGTAGGCTCCGCGCATGTCTGCCCAGCCGAAGCCTCAAGCCGCGCCATTACCGCGGCGTGTGAAATGGTATCGCATTACCGGGAAGAAGTTCTTTCTGGGAGTCGGCCTGTTGTTGCTCCTCATCACGGCGTTTCTCGTCACCGAGCACGTTCGTGGGCGCGTGGCGTGGAACCGCTGGGAGGCGCAGATGCGCGCGCGCGGCGAGAGGTTGACGATCCGCGAACTGGTCGCGCCGCCGCCGCTCACGGATGACAACGCCGCGCCGGTTCTGAACGGCGTGATGCTTGGTGGGACGTTGGTTCCCCAGAACCTCCCGTTTTCAATGCGCCTGGTGGCTCCGGGCAGGGCCGCGGCCGTGGTTGCGCAGGGGAACTGGTTGGTCGGTCAAGGGGCAGGGAAGGTCTTCCACACCACCAACGCCGCGCTGGCTGCGGCACGACCATCGCCGCGGCCGTCCCGGCGCGGTTCCGGAACGAACGCTGACGTTACGCCGACCAACACGGCGCCATACACGATCGTGGGGCGCGCGGAACTGGGCGCGGAAATCGCGGCCGTGTCAAACGCCCTTGCGGCGTTGAGGGACGGACTGCGCCGGCCGGGCATCGACTATGGTGTGGACTATTCGGCGGGCTTCAGCACGTTGCTGCCGCATCTGGCCCGGAACAAGACCTTCGCCCAATGGCTGCGGGCCGCGTCGTTGCACGGGTTGCTGGAAACGAATCACAACGCTTCAATTGAGAGCCTTCGCGCGCTGGCGGCACTGGCGCATCTGGAAACGAACCAAGTGTTGCTGATCGAGCAGTTGGTTCGGATCTCCTGCATGCAAATTGGTTTGAGCGCGACCTGGGAGGCGCTTCAGGCCGGTGGTTGGACGGACGCGCAACTGGCCGCGTTGCAGCACGCCTGGCGGGACGACCATGTGATGGCCTCCGTGGCGCGGAGCTTCGAGGGCGAGCGGGCGCTTGGCTTGATGGAAATCGACCGGATCGCCGCCGGGGGCTACGACCAATGGATGGCGATGATGGGGATGGGTGGCGGACCTCCGGCGACGCCGGCTTCAAGCGGGGACCTTTTTGATTCGGTCTCCGAGCTTCCGAAACACGCCGGGTCGGCCTTCATGCGGCTGGTTTTTTTCCCGGTGTGGACGTTCGCCTGGAAGGATCAGGACAAGCTGCGCCTGGCCCGCTACTGGCAATCGGGCATCGACGCAGGCCGCCGGCAGGACAAGCAATGGAACTGGCGGGCGGTGAAGGCGTCGTTTGCCGAGGACTCAGCGAAGGTGCCCCAGTTTAAATACGATTCTGAAACTGACGACGGGCGCAGCCAGTTGCGGGCCTTCGATCGCATCCGGTTCCTGGTTTCCAGCTTCCTGACAGGCAGCGACGAGAGAACCTTGTCGCGCGGACTCAACATCCAGGCATTGCGCGCGCTCACGGAAACAGCCATCGCCATCCGCCGCTGGCAAATCCGGCACGGCGCATTGCCTGCGACCTTGCAGGAACTCACGCCGGAGATTTTGCCGGCGGTTCCTGTCGATCCGCTCGATGGTAAGCCGTTGCGTTACCGGCCCGGAACGAACGGAATGTTCCTGCTGTATTCCGTAGGGTTTGATTTCAAGGACGACAATGGCGATGCGCGCCAGGTGCCGAACCTTTCGGTGATTCAGTTTGAAAAAGGCCGCGACTTGGTCTGGCCCATGCCCGCGACGCGCGAAGAGATCGAAGCCTTCGAGCTTAAGAAACGCTGAGACTGGAATCCGCGGGTCGGTTACTTCTTCTTCCCCTGGCCTGCGACGAGCGCGTTCGCTTCGGCCACGGCTTTCACGGGCATCTTCACCATGGCGCGGTCGTAGGTCATGTAGCCGTTGATCTCGATTTCCACGTCGGTGGTTTGCGTGTAAATGGCGGCGGAAAGACCCGCGCCTTCGACCATCGGTTCGAGTTTCTTGAGCAGGTTCACGTAAGCCTCGGTGAGGGTTGCCGTGTTGGTGAAGCTGCGGTAACCCCAGTTCTTCTCCGCCTGCCAGGTGTGGCCTTTGACCGGCAGTCCCAGTCCGCCGAATTCACCAAGAACCATGGCGCGATCCGTCACCGGCGCGGGCGCGGCAGGGCCGGGGTACTGGTGATGATCGAGAATGTCACCGGCCGGGAAATGGTTGCCGCCGCTGGCGCCATCGACGAGGCGCGAAGGATCGAGCTGTTTGGTGAGGCTCAGGATGCGCGCGGTGTCGAATTGTCCCCAGCCCTCGTTGAACGGAACCCAGATGACGATGCTGGGATGGTTGTGCAGGCCCTCGATCATGGCGCGCAGCTCGCGTTCGTAGATCGCCGTGGATTCGGGCGAGCGTTTCATCTCCTTGCCGTCCACGCCGCTGGGGCCGCGCCATTCCGCGCTGCGGTCGCCGCTGGGCATGTCCTGCCAGACGAGCAGGCCGAGCTTGTCGCACCAATAATACCAGCGGTCTGGTTCCACCTTCACATGTTTGCGGGCCATGTTGCAGCCGAGCTTTTTGGTCATCTCGATGTCGTAGCGCAACGCCTCGTCCGTGGGGGCGGTGTAAAGTCCGTCCGGCCACCAGCCCTGGTCGAGTGGACCAAATTGGAAGTAATTCGTGTTGTTCAACTGGATGCGCAGACGTCCCTGCGCGTCGCGGGCCATCGCGATCTTGCGCATCCCGAAATACGACTTCACCTCGTCCGCGGGTTTTCCGTTCGTGCCGAGAACGGTCACGCGCAGGTCGTAAAGGAACGGCGATTCCGGGGACCACAATTTCAGATTTGGCAAGGCGAGCTTGAAGGAGCCTTGGGCGCGGCCCGGGGTTTTTCGCGCGTTCATCACCTGGCCGGAACTGGCGACCTTCTTCCGCCCGTCGAACACGGCGACCTCTACGGGCACGTCCGTGCCTTCGGCGGTGGTGTTCACGGTCACCGACACCGAGCCGGCATCCAGGTCCGGCGTGATGCGCAAAGACGCGACGTGCGACGGCGCGGCGGGTTCAAGCCACACGGTTTGCCAGATGCCGCTCACGGAGGTGTACCAGATGCCGTGAGGCTTGCGGACCTGTTTGCCGCGCGGTTGCGGGCCGGCGTCGGTCGGATCCCAGACGCTGACCACCAATTCGTTCACGCCTTTCTGAAGGGCATCCGTGATGTCGAGGCTGAAGGCATCATAACCGCCCTGGTGCGAGCCAACCTCGCGTCCGTTGACCCACACGCGTGCATCCCAGTCCACGGCCCCGAAATTCAACAGCACCCGGCGGCCCGACCATTTGCGGGGCACCTCGAACTCGCGGGAATACCAGAGGCGCTGCGTCTCGGAAACATTGGTCATCACGCCGGAAAGGGCGGACTGGATGGGGAAGGGGACGAGAATCTGCCCGGACCATTGCGTGGGCCGCGGTGCATCCTTGTCGGTAATGGTATAACGCCAGAGGCCGTTGAGATTCTGCCAGTCCTCGCGGGCGAGTTGCGGGCGCGGGTATTCAGGCAGCGCCTTCGACGGCTTCACATCAGCCGCAAAACGGGTGAGCAAAGGCCCGGGCGCGGGCTTCCAGGAAGCCGCGTGCAATGCGGTGGCGCTGAGGGCGGAGACAAGGACAACAGCGAGTTTCGTTTTCATGACGTTTCTGTCGGTGATGATTCCATGCGGCTTGGCGGGAAATCCAGCCTTCGCCATTTCGCCGCGGCCGATCAGGTGTTCAGAGCCGTGAAACCAGGAGTTCGCGCTGAAAGACCATCTCCTTGGGAAGATGCGCGTAGAGTTTCATGAACAGCTCGTCTTGCGAGAGCAGTTCACGACGCCATTCGTCGAAGTCAATCGTTTGCGCCTGAGCCAGCCGTTCCGGCGTCACTTCGGCCAATCCGGCCAGGTCAAAACTCTGCGGGCCGGGCACCCAGCCGAGCGGCGTCTCGTTCGCGTCCGCGCGTCCACGGCATCGCTCGACGATCCATTTGAGCACGCGCATGTTCTCGCCGAAACCCGGCCAGAGGAAACGCCCTCCGGCATCCTTGCGGAACCAGTTCACATGGAAGAACCGCGGCGGATGGTTGATGAGTTTTCGCATGCCAAGCCAGTGCCGGAAATAATCGCCCATGTTGTAGCCGCAGAACGGCAGCATCGCCATCGGGTCGCGCCGAACCTGCCCCGCTCCGCCCGCCGCTGCCGCGGTCATTTCCGAGCCCATGGTCGCTCCGATGTAAACGCCGTGAATCCAGTTGAACGCCTGATAGACGAGCGGTGCAGTGGTGGCACGGCGTCCGCCGAAGATGATGGCGCTGATTGGAACCCCGCCGGGATCATGCACCGCCGGATCCAGCGCGGGGTTGTTGGTCATTGGCGCGCAGAAGCGGCTGTTTGGGTGCGCCGCCTTCTCCGTTGAGGCCGGAGTCCACGGCCGGCCGCGCCAGTCGATGGCCTCGGGGGGAGGAGTCTCGGTTTTGCCTTCCCACCAGACATCGCCGTCGGGCAGCAAAGCCACGTTCGTGTAGATCGTGTCGCGCGAGATCAGCTCCATCGCGTTCGGATTCGTGTTGCCGTTCGTGCCGGGTGCCACACCGAAATAACCTGCCTCGGGATTGATGGCGTGCAGCCGGCCATCCGGCCCGGGTTTCATCCAGGCGATGTCGTCGCCAATGGTGGTGATTTTCCAGCCCTTGAACTGCGCCGGCGGAACCATCATCGCGAAATTGGTCTTGCCACATGCGGAAGGGAAGGCGGCAGTCACATAAGTCTTTTCACCCGTCGGCGACTCGACGCCGAGGATGAGCATGTGCTCGGC
>CAYQWK010000173.1:0-12098 GCA_964420805.1 uncultured Bifidobacteriaceae bacterium
GGTGGCGTGGTAACGCTGGCCTGCGATGGCGCGTTGACCCTGACCAATCCGGTGGAGGTGGCGAATGACCTGGTGGTCGATGCCACCGGTCACGACGTGACGCTCAGTGGCGGCGGCCGGACGCGGCTGTTCAAGGTCCGCCCCGGCACATTGCTGGCCATCACCAACGTGACGTTGCGTGACGGCAGCAACTCGGTGGGCGGGGCCATCTACAACGAAGGCACCGTGCTGGCCCACGGCTGCCGGTTCATCAACAACAAGGCCGTGGGTGCGAATGGGACAAACGGATTGCCCGGCACCAACGGAACGAGCAGTTCATCCTGGGCGTTGGTCACGCCGGGAAGTAACGGCACCTCTGCCAGCAATGGGGAGGATGGGCTTGGCGGCGCGGTTTTCAATTCCGGTGACGCTCGATTGAACCGGTGCTCGTTCCAAGAATGCCAGGCGAAGGGTGGCAACGGCGGGAAGGGTGGAAAGGGCGGTGACGGTGGAGTTCGATTGGAAACGTATTGGAGCTACGCCCAGTATTCCGGCCTGCCGGGAAATGCCGGAGCCGGAGGGACCGCTGATGGTGGGGCTTTGGTGAACATCGGAATCCTTATGGTGGAGAGTTGCACGTTCTCGAACAACTCCGTGCGAGGCGGTAATGGCGGTCAGGGAGGAGACGGCGGGGGTGGTTGCCCCCAAATGCATTGGCCGGAAGGCTCAAACGCATTCACGACCAACACTGGCGGCGGAAGCGCAGGAATGGCGAGCGGCGGCGCGATCTCTTCTCAAGGCTCGTGCATCGTGTCGAACTCAGTATTCACCTTGAACAAAAGCATTGGCGGAGTTGGAACAAACGGAGGACTGATGGGGGCTCCGTGCGGAGTTGCTCCGAATCTTGGGGTTCCCAATTCGGATGGCGCTGTCGGCCGGGGTGGGGCGGTTTCTTCGAGTGACAGCCTGGTGATCGTCAATTGCACGTTCAGCGCGAACCGTTCCGAGGGAGGTGTTGGAGGCCACCTTAACAGATGCAGCATTCTTGAATATCAAGGTGCGTGGGGAGGAGACGGTTACGCCGGGGCAATTCGGAACGCCGGGCATGCTTTGCTTCTTAACGTGACCATCTCCAACAACGTTGCCATCCACGGAATATCTCCAACCAACAACGGTTGCCCCTGGTACTCCGGCACCAATGGCCGTTCATACGGCGATGCCATTGCCAACACCGGAACACTGGAAATTGGAAACTCCATTCTGGCCGGAAGCGGCACAAACCTGAACTGCCACGGCGCGATCACTGATCTGGGCCACAACCTTTCCTCGGACTTTTCGCCGCTCTGGACCAGCGGCACGAGTTCGAATGGCGTTGATCCCCGATTGCTCCCGCTGGCCGACAACGGCGGGCCGACCTGGACAATGGCCCTGCGCACGGACAGCCCCGCGCTCAACACCGCCGACGCGTTGCTTTGTCCGGCCACCGACCAGCGCGGGTTCCCGCGCCCCAGCGGCATCGGTTGCGACATCGGCGCCTATGAAGGGCCCGGGTTCGCCACCTTGGGAATCTCGCTTGGCGGTTCCGGGACCAATGCCATCCGCTGGCTGGCCGAGGCGGGACGCGGCTATTGCCTGGAACAGAGCACGAACCTGTTTGACTGGGTGTTCTGCGCAACCAATCCGCCCGCCGGCCCCGGTTGGCGGACGAACCACTTCGACGGCGGCGGCATCCGCTTCCTGCGCCTGCGCGCGGAGTGAGAAGCCAAATCCATTAGCCAAACGATCGATTCACTAACTAGCGTAATGAGACCAACAAGAGCGAGGCACTGCCATGAAAGCTGTAATCACTCCGCGAACAGGAAATAAGCCAGATGTTGTTTCATTCCTCGGTGTAGTGCTCGGCGCAGTGATTTTATGGACCAGTTCGGCACCGCAAGCGCGTGGCGTGGTGTTGACCAACCTTGTTCTCGCCGACCTGCGCGCGGCGCTGGAGCAGGGTGGCGTGGTAACGCTGGCCTGCGATGGCGCGTTGACCCTGACCAATCCGGTGGAGGTGGCGAATGACCTGGTGGTCGATGCCACCGGTCACGACGTGACGCTCAGTGGCGGCGGCCGGACGCGGCTGTTCAAGGTCCGCCCCGGCACATTGCTGGCCATCACCAATGTGACGCTGCGCGACGGCAGCAACTCGGTGGGCGGAGCCATCTACAACGAGGGCACGGTGCTGGCCCACGGCTGCCGCTTCGTCAACAACCGGGCGGTCGGCGCGATCGGCACTAATGGTCTCAATGGCACGAACGGAACAAGCAGCGCCGTTTGGGCTGAAGTCATGCCGGGCGGAAACGGAACACCGGGTGGAAATGGCGAGGATGCCAAAGGCGGCGCCATTTTGAATCTGGCCACGCTCGTGTTGAACCGGTGCGGATTTCAAAGCAACTCGGTCCAAGCCGGCATGGGCGGGAAAGGGGGCGGGGCCGGTTTGGGTGGCGAACGATTCGGCTCTGTTAATTCCTACCAAGCAGCAGGGCAGGCCGGCGCGGGTGGCGCGGGTGGCTTCGGAGTTGGCGGCGCGGTGGCGAGTTTTGGTCCAGCTATGATCGAGGCATGTACTTTTTCGAACTCGTCTGTGATGGGCGGCAACGGCGGACTGGGTGGCTACGGCGCGCGGTACGGAGCGTCCTGTGCGCCGGTGGAATGCAGAGGAAGCGGCGGTTCGGCCGGGAGCGCAGGGGAAGCGCGGGGTGGCACCGTTTTCAATGCTGCGAATTTGACCATCTCCAACTCAAGTTTCGTCGCATCGAGTTCCAGAGGCGGAAACGGAAACAGGCCGGGGCCGATGGATGTTCGTTACGACGACCCGTTGTATGACAACCCTTATTCATATCGAGGAAACCACACTCCAGGAGGACTTGGCCTGGGTGGCGCGATTTGCAACGAGAGTGATTGCGTGATCGTGAGTTCCACGATGACGGGGAATTCGGCGCTCGGCGGCGTGGGCGGCGATGAAATCTGCCTGTCTGAGTTCGGCGGAATCGGCGGGGATGCCTTGGGCGGTGCTCTGCACAATACCGGCCACGCCTTTGTCTTGAATACGACCCTTGCGACCAATTTCGCAATCGGGGCGGAATACAGAAAGCTGTGTCCGCCCGGTCAGCCGACCAATTATTGGTACAAGCCAGGCTGGGCTGGAAGCAACGGCCACGGCTACGGAAACTCGATTGCCAATCTCGGAACGCTGGAGATCGCCAACAGCATCCTTTCTGGCGGCACAAACCTGAACTGCCACGGCGCGATCACTGATCTGGGCCACAACCTTTCCTCGGACGCCTCGCCGCTCTGGACCAGCGGCACGAGTTCCAATGGTGTTGATCCCCGATTGCTCCCGCTGGCCGACAACGGCGGGCCGACTTGGACGATGGCGCTGCGCACGGGCAGCCCGGCGCTCAACACGGCCGACGCCGCGCTGTGTCCGCCGACCGATCAACGCGGCTTTCCGCGCCCCAGCGGCATCGGTTGCGACATCGGCGCTTATGAAGGCCCCGGTTTTGCCACCTTGGGAATCTCGCTTGGCGGTTCCGGGACCAATGCCATCCGCTGGCTGGCCGAGGCGGGACGCGGCTATTGCCTGGAACAGAGCACGAACCTGTTTGACTGGGTGTTCTGCGCAACCAATCCGCCCGCCGGCCCCGGTTGGCGGACGAACCACTTCGACGGCGGCGGCATCCGCTTCCTGCGCCTGCGTGCGGAGTGAGAAGCGGTCCGGGAGTCCGCGTTCGAGAATCTCGAGAGGTCTGGTCTTCCCGGTGGTGAATGTGCGGCGGCGGACTTCCGCCGGGCGCGTCATTTGATTCCACCACCGGTCTCTGGCGCGAGACCGGCGGGGCGGCGCAGCAAGGTGGCCTGTTGCGCGCAGGCGGGATCGGCACCGGGGAAGTCCAGGTTGTAGTTCAGGCCGCGGCTTTCGCGACGTTGGAGCGCGGAGTCGATGATGAGTTCGGCCACGGTGGCGATGTTGCGCAGTTCGAGGAGGTCGCTCGTGACTTTGAAGTCCCAGTAATATTCCTGGATTTCCTCCTGCAGATTCGCGACGCGCTTGCGGGCGCGCTGGAGGCGTTTGTTGGTGCGAACGATGCCCACGTAGTCCCACATCAGACGGCGGATCTCGTCCCAGTTGTGCGAGACGACGACGAGTTCGTCGGGGTCGGAGGCGTTGCCGGATTGCCAGGCGGGCAGATCGGCCTCGAACGGCGCGGCGGGGCCGGTCACGCATTTCTCCGCGGCGCGATGGGCGCAAACCAGGGCTTCGAGCAGGGAGTTGCTGGCGAGGCGGTTCGCGCCGTGCAATCCCGTGCAGGCGACTTCGCCCACGGCAAAGAGGCCGGCGATGTCGGTCTCGCCATCGACGGTCGTGCGCACGCCGCCGCATTGGTAATGCGCGGCTGGAACCACGGGGATCGGTTCCTTGGTCATGTCGATGCCGAAGCCGAGGCAGGTTTCGTAGATGTTCGGGAAGCGGTCGATGATGAAGCGGGCGGGCTTGTGGGTGATGTCGAGCAGCACGTTGTCCGCGCCGCTTTTTTTCATCTCGCTGTCGATGGCCCGGGCCACCACGTCGCGCGGCGCGAGGGATTTCAACGGGTGATAGGCCTCCATGAATTCGTGGCCCGCGACGGTGCGCAACACGCCGCCCTCGCCACGCACGGCCTCGCTGACGAGGAACGACTTGGCCTTGGGATGATAAAGGCAGGTGGGATGGAACTGGATGAACTCCATGTTCGCGACCGTGGCGCCGGCGCGGTAGGCCATGGCCACGCCGTCGCCGGTCGCGATGTCGGGATTGGTGGTGTAGAGATAGACCTTGCCGCATCCGCCGGTGGCCAGCAGCACGGTGCGCGCGGCGAAGGTCTCGACGCGGCCCGCCGGCTTGTTCAGCACATACACGCCGAGGCAGCGGTTTGGCCCCGGCCGCCCGAGTTTCTTCGTGGTGAGGAGGTCGATGGCAAAGTGGTTCTCGAAGATTTCGATGTTCCCGCGCGCGGCGATGGCGGCGAGCAGGGCGCGTTCGATTTCGCGACCGGTGACGTCTTTGGCGTGGAGGATGCGGCGCTTGGAATGGCCGCCTTCCTTGCCGAGGTCGAGTTCGCGGCTGTTGCCCACCGAGCGTTCGGAGAATTTCATCCCCAGGTCGATCAACTCGCGGATTCGCTCCGGGCCTTCCTCGACAATGGTGCGGACGACCGCCTCATTGCACAGGCCGGCGCCGGCTTCGAGCGTGTCGCGCACGTGCATCTCGAAGGAGTCCTCCTTGCTCGTCACGGCGGCGATGCCGCCCTGGGCGTAGTTGGTGTTCGATTCGGCGCGGTTCTTCTTGGTGATGATGGCGACCCGCCCGCGCGCGGCGGCCTTGAGGGCGAACGAAAGCCCCGCGATGCCGCTGCCGAGCACAATGAAGTCGAACTGTTTCATGGAACCGCGCCAGGGCGCGAAGTGCGGACACGAAACGGCATCGGCGCGGCGCTTGGCAAGCTGCAACGCGGGGAGGATTGACCTTCAATATTGGAAACGAATCGGGGCCGTGAGCCTCGCCGTGGCAGCGGTTTGGTGAAGCGCCGCCAATTGGTTTTCCAGAGAGCGCGGCGGTCTGCCGACACGCCGCTACGCCGCAGTTAATGGGCGGTGGGCAGGGATGGAAGAACATGGGGCTTCTCGTGCCTTACGATTAGATGGGGTCTCGCGAGGACGCTCGCCCTCCCGATGATGCGCCGCTCCCGGGGGGCGAACGGTTCATTCACCGAATCAAGATGGCCGCACCTTTACGGGCTCAACTGGTGCCGGAGTGTTGCCTTCTCGATCCGGCTCGATTACCCCTCTGGCCGTGCATCTGACAACAAACAGCGCCGGAGGAAACGCCGGAGCGTGATCGAAGAAGGCTGTGGCGGAAAACCAGCCCGCGCCCGCGCGCAACAAACACCGCATGATTTCTCTTTCCACATTCACCGCTTTCGCTGATGCCCTGCGGCATTTCATCGCGAGCGGTGCGCCGGTTTCTGATGATGAATTCCAGGGGCTGGCGCTCGCCCTGTTCCGGCTGCAGTTCGCGCACAATGCGGCCTGCCGGCGTTGGTGCGAGTTCCGGGGCGTGACACCGGAATCGGTTGCCGGATGGCGGGATATTCCGCCCGTGCCGGCTGTCGCGTTCAAGGAGATGGAACTCACCAGTCTGGCCCCGGAGGCGCGGACGACCGTGTTTCATTCGAGCGGCACGACCGGGCAGAAGCCGAGCCGGCATTTTCACTCCGCCGAATCGCTGGCGGTTTACGGGGCGTCGCTGTGTTGCTGGTTTGAGAGGCATTTGCTGGCGGGGTTGGATGAATTGATTGAGGAACAGTTGCTCGGACCGCTGGACAAGCTGCCGTTCCTTTCGCTGTCGCCGCCGCCGGAGGTCGCGCCGCATTCGTCGCTGGTTCACATGTTCGACACGGTGCGGAAGAGATTCGGCGCGAGTGATTCGATCTTTGCCGGTGTGACCAGCGCGGACGGAGCGTGGGAACTCGACATGGACCGGGTGTTGTTCGCCCTGCGCAAGTCGATGTGCGCGAATCGTCCGCTGGTTTTGCTGGGTACGGCGTTCCACTTCGTGCATCTGGCGGATCATTTCGCGGCGAACAACATTCGCTACCGGCTGGCGCGAGGTTCGCGCGTGCTGGAGACCGGCGGCTACAAGGGACGTTCCCGCGCGGTACCGAAGGCGGAGTTGCACGGCTTGATCACGGCGCGGTTGGGAATTCCCGCCACGCACATCGTGACCGAGTACGGGATGAGCGAGATGAGTTCGCAGGCTTATGACCGCGTGGCGGGTGAAATCACGGCGTCTCCTGGAGTGTTGCGGTTTCCGCCATGGTGCCGGGCGTTGGTGGTTTCGCCGGAAACGGGCCGCGAGGTCGCGCCCGGGGAAACTGGGTTGCTCCGTGTGTTTGACTTGGCGAATGTCTGGTCCGTGATGGCCATGCAAACAGAGGATCTCGCGGTGCGCCGTGAGGGCGGATTCGAGCTGCTGGGGCGGGCGGCCGCAGCCGAGCCGCGTGGTTGTTCCTTGATGAGCCTGTCAGAAATGGAGCGGATGAAACCATGACCCGTCGCCAAGGAATCATCCTCGCGCTGGCCGCGGTTGCGGTTTCCGCTGCCCTGACCTTGCGCGGAAAGGCCGCGGCCATTCTCGGCGCGGTCAAGCGCGGCAACGTGAAGTTCACCGTGGAGGATCGCCTGCGGCAATTTGGCGCGGCATCCCGCGCGCGTTGGGAGGCGGATGCGAAGAAGGCCGGTGTTCTTTACCCGCCGCAACGCGTGGTGTTCCTGGTTCTGAAACAGGAACGCGAGCTTCAGGTTTATGGCACCATGAACGGCCGCACGAAATGGCTGCGAACCATCCCTGTGCTCGCGGCCAGTGGAAAGGCTGGTCCCAAACTGCGCGAAGGCGACAAGCAGGTGCCCGAAGGCGTTTATAACATCACGGAATTGAACCCAAACAGCGCCTATCACGTCTCGCTGCGTGTCGATTACCCAAATGAGTTCGACCGCGAGCAGGCGCGCATCGAAGGGCGTAAGAAGCTGGGCGGCGACATCATGATTCACGGCAAGGATGTATCGATCGGCTGCGTGGCCGTGGGCGATCAGGCGGCGGAAGATTTGTTCACGCTCACCGCTGACGTGGGTTTGGGAAATGTCGCAGCGGTGATGGCGCCCCAGGATTTGCGCAAGGTGGCGGCCAATCCCAAACCCGCCGGGGCACCGCCGTGGCTGGACGGGCTTTACACCTCGTTGCGGCAGATCATGGGCGGGTTGGTGCCGCCGCGTTGAGCATGGACCTGCCGAATTACTTCATCGCCGACCTGCCGCCGGAGCACGCAGTCACGCCGCGGCTCGTGGCGGAAGCGTGCGAAACACTCAAGCACAACCGCGAGCAGTTCCTGCGCGGCCGGACCACGGCGGGTATCGTCAACGTGATCGCGGCAACGGCGCAAAGCTGGCTGGAACCGGAGAACCCGTTTCGGCGCATGGCTCTGGAACGCGGCGTGATGGAGACGGGCTTCTCCGAAATCACGCTGGCGCGTGGATTGGATGCGTTCTTCCGGCAGTTCACGGTGGAGAATCTCAACGCGCTGATCGTCCAGGATCTGGGCAACGTGGAGGCGCTGGACCGGTTCTTCCCGGACCGCCACGGCACTGCACTGGCCCTGGCGCGTGGGCCGGAACTGACCGCCCACATTGCGGCGGGGAACATTCCGAATCCGGCGTTGCTCTCCATTGTGCTCGGGTTGCTGACGCGCTCGGCGCAGTTTGTGAAATGCGCGCGGGGTACGTCGTTGCTGCCGCGGCTTTTCGCGCACTCGATCTACGAAGTGGAGCCGAAGCTGGCGGCGTGCCTGGAGATCGCCGAGTGGCCGGGGGGCGCGCAGGAGATCGAGGCGGCTTTGTTCGCGGAGGCGGATTGCGTCACCTGCACCGGCTCGGACGAGGCGCTGGACGCTGTGCGCGGTCGGCTGCCCTTGCGGACGCGTTTCCTGGGATACGGACATCGCGTGAGCTTCGGCTACGTGGCGGCGGACGCGCTGGACCGATACCAGTTGAAGCGGACGGTGACCGCGGCGGCCAACGATGTGATCGCGTGGAACCAGCTTGGCTGCCTCTCGCCGCATGTATTCTACGTCGAACATGGCGCGATTCCGGCGGACCAATTTGGCGAGATGCTGGCGGCGGAGTTGGAATCCATCGAGGCCGTCGAACCGCGGGGCGTGTTGGACGCGGAAGCCGCGGCGGTGCTGGCGGGGCGGCGCGACATTTACCAGGTCCGCGCGGCCGGTTCGAACGAAACGCGCCTTTGGTCGAGCCGGGACTCGACGGCGTGGACGGTGGTTTATGAGGCGGACCCGCGCTTTCAGTTTTCCTGCCTGCACCGGTTCATTTACGTGAAGCCGGTTCCGAACCTCGCCGAGGCATTGCGGGCCGCCGATGCGGTGCAAGGGAAAGTCTCCACAGTCGGCCTCGCGGCGAACGGGGAGTCCGCGCCGGAGTTGGCCGCTCAACTGGCGCGCTGGGGCGTCCCGCGAGTTTGCAAACTGGGCGCGATGCAGAACCCACCATTGACATGGCGGCATGACGGTCGCCCGGCGCTGGGCGATTTGGTGACCTGGACGGATTGGGAACGATGAAACGATATGAAGGTTGAGCTGCGAAAAACATTTCAGTTCGAGGCGGCGCACCGGCTGCCGCATGTGCCGCCGGACCACAAATGCGCGCGATTGCACGGGCACAGCTTTCGCGTCGAGGTGGTGGTGGCCGGCGAGTGCGACCCGAAGTTCGGATGGCTGATTGATTATGCGGAGATTTCCTCGGCGTTCAAACCGCTGCTGGATCAACTCGACCATTACTATTTGAACGACATTCCCGGGTTGGAAAACGCGACCAGCGAGAATGTTGCCCGCTGGATTTGGGAACGTCTGAAGCCGTCGCTGCCGCTGCTTGCCGAGATCGTCGTGGCCGAGACCTGCCAGTCCTGCTGTGTTTATCGCGGCGGGTAGGAGCAGTTCCGCGGTATAGCCGTCCAACCTCCAATCCATGAACACACGCATTGTCATCACCAGCGCGCTGGTCCTGGCTGTCGTGGCTGTTGGCGGATTGAAGTGGGCGGGGCGGCAACACGACCGGACGAACATGGCGGGGGTGACGCCGGATGCGCCACCGCCAGACATGGCGGCGGAGGAAAGTTTCGCGCAGGCCGAGGACCGTTTGCGCGAGGCCCGCGCGCAACTGACGGCGGCGGAACAGCGCTTGAATGCTGCGTCTGCGCGGATCAGCGAACTTGAACAACGCCTGGCGCAGATGGAGGATTATCGGACCAACGTGCGACCGAGCCGGCAGAGCGGTTGGGATCATTCGATCTTCCTGAGTCCAACGCCGGAGGCGGGCACGAATGAATTGCGGCGTTCGTGGGGTCCTGAGCAGGTCACCGGCGCGCCGGACACCATGACGGCGGGCGACTTGCCAACCGCCTGGGCTTCACGGTTGCCGGACGGCGGCGAGGAATGGTTGAAACTCGACTTTGAACGAACGGTCGAAGTTGCCGAGGTGCATGTGCGCGAGAGTTACAATCCGGGCGCGGTGTCGAGGGTGACGGCAATGATTGGGGACCGGGAACAGACCTTGTGGGAAGGCACTGAGCCTCTGGCGCCCGCGCCGAATGACGTGACGTTCTCGGTGCCGCCGGGTATCCGAGCCGGTTCGATCAAGATCTACCTCGACACCAAGCGCGTGGCGGGTTGGAACGAGATCGATGCCGTGGAACTGGTAGGCCGTGACGGTTCCCGGCAATGGGCGAAGCGGGCCAGCGCCAGCAGCACATACGCGGAGCGTTGACGCGGGGCCTCACGGCACCGGTTTGTCGAAATGGACGCACCAGTTATACAAGCTGTTGCCGTGCGCGGAAGGCGTGGGATCGGAATCGCGCAGGCAGCCGCGCGGGCCGAGTTGCGGTCCGCCCATGCCGCCGCGTGAGTAGGGCGTGGCCGTGTAGGCATAGCGCAGCCGGCGGTTGGATCCCGTGGGTATCTTCGAAAGCGTGATGCGCAACTGGTTTGTTCCCGTGATTTGCACGTCCGTGATCGTGGTTGCGCAGCGCCAGGGAATGCCGCTGCCTTCCTCGTCATAGTATTCGAAGCCGTAAGCCCCGACCGCGGTCATGCTGGGCCGGTAAAGCAGGACACGATCGCCCGCGCTGGTGAGGTCAATCTTGGGTCCGCCGTTGGTCTGGCAAATCTCGATGCATGTTGAATCCGGCACCGACCGCACAAACACTGTCGTTCCAAACGGCAATCCGCCCGGAGCTACATTGCCATGAAACATCACCATGTCGCCCGGGACCAGCGAGTGTGAGCCAAGCATCACTACATCCCGGTCCGCATCAATTGATGCCGCTGCGGACGCTCCATCGGCCGTGACGTAAGCGTCGCGGCGCGGGTCGGAAACGAGATTGGTGTCTAGAGCAAGCGGCCCGACGTTCCCGGTAAAGATCACGTCGATGGTGTTATCATCCCGCGTGATTGAAACCGGACGCAGCGGAGTGAAGGGCCGACCCTCGACTACATGCTGCCGGTACGCCTTCGCGTAGTATTCGCCAAGCCAGCGATAGCCCTCTGCGTTGAGGTGAAGCCCGTCGCTGTAGGGCAGGAAGTATTTCGGTCCAACCAGCACCGTCTTGTGCGGGTTTATTTCGTGTTCGGCCAGCACGAGAAACGGCGAGAGCGTCAGCGATGCGTTCAAGTTCCCCCACGCGGAAATCTGCGAGTGAAACATCGGTATTGCCTTCGCTTGACCGGTCAGGATTTGGGCATCGGCTTCGTAGTCGGCCTGCCATTGGCGCACGGCGGACTGGTAGTCCGGATTGATGTGGTCCGCCTCCCCATGCACCACGAAGATCGCTTGAAACTGGTAACCAAGCTGGCTGCAAAGATTCTTCCCCGTGGCGATGTGGTTCAACCCGCGCGCGTAAGGCTCGGTGCCCTTCTTCAAAAGGTCATAATAACTGCCGCCACGACCGGCACTGCTGACCAGGAGGTCGTGTTCCCCTTTCCCAAGCCAGAACGAAACGCTGTTGGCGAACCCACTGGCGATGGTCTCTCCCACACCCAACGTGTTTGATCCTTCGGCGAGCGGTACCAGACTGGTCAAATTCTCTTCGAACGGAGGGGCATCAGGCTTTCCAGAATCAACTGTTTGCCCGGCAAACATCCGGTTGCCATAGGGCTGCGTCCCGCTCAAGAGCGGAAGACCGCCCGCGCCGATAGACAGAGACTGCCCGACGATCAGAACGTGATTTACCGGCCGCGATACGCGGAAGAAGACCGGCGCTGCGGCGGGAGGCACGGAGATGGTTTTGTACCCCCCCACGATTTCTGGCGTCTCACGGGCGTCCGTCCAAGCGCCCTTCGGAAAGGTGGCGCGGGTTTGCAGGCGAAGCTGATCGTCATGCGACCAGAAAACGAACTTCCGCCCGGCTTCCGTTTCAAGACCGAGGCTTGTCAGGGCATTTGAGTTCCCAACGAGTCGGAAGAACCGGCTTGCAC
>CAYQWK010000174.1:0-6289 GCA_964420805.1 uncultured Bifidobacteriaceae bacterium
ACCTGGCCGAGGAAAATCTGCCGGCCCAGGTTTTCCTCGGCCGTGAAGTTGGTGAATCCGACCGCCGCGCCCAGATCATACTTCGACCGCACGGTGACAATGGATCGGACGAACTGCGCAAGCGCCTTGCTGATGCGGTCACTGGTGACGCCGGGAGATCCAAAGGCGCGCGTGAAGAGGTCGGTGTAGAACGGCTCGGCAGCCAGGCGGTTGGTGAGGGCCGTGAGGGTCATGCCCATTTCCACGCTGTTCTGGATGGGCATCAACACCTGGTCTTCCAGTGTGTTCGCGCGTTCGTCCCAGAAAAAGTGGCGGCGCTGATACCAGCGCGAGTTGTTCAGGCCCATCGAGTTGCGCCCGGTCAATCCGCCGTTGAAGCCCACACTGAACTGGCGGGAATCGGAGAAGCCATGTTCGCGCTGATGGCAGGACGAGCAGGAGACGGTCTGATTCGTCGAGAGCCGGCGGTCGTAAAAGAGCACGCGGCCAAGTGTCGCGCCCCAATCAGTCGTCACGTTGGTCGCGGGCATGTTGTCCTGACCGAGAATCGGCTGAACGGAGAAGCTGGGCGGCAGTTGCGGCGCGGCATGATTCGCCACCGTGGCCGGAAGGCGCAGGGCGGTTTCGACCGTGCTGAAGATGTTCTGCTGTGCGGCATCATAGGCCGCACGATAGTAGAGCAGCCGCGCACCCAACGGCGCGGTGACAGTCTGCGCGAAGCTGCCGTTATGGACCTTGACCGAAGTGACAGGCGTCCACCAGAGGAGGTTGCTTGAGCTTTGCAGCGACCAGACGTGATCGCCCGCGTTCGTGATGGTCACGCGGGTGCCATTCCCGCCGGGAGCGGCGGTGATTTGTAATGATGAGTCAGGCGGAAGCTGCGCCGAGGCCAGCGAGGTCAGCGCGACGACAATCCAACTCGTGAGGTGAAGTGAGAAATTGCGGAGGGGTGTCGTTCTCATGCGCGCACGTTACGCGCATGGACCTTAAGCGAACGTGAAGCCGGACCATTGTGATTGAGGCTCTGAGGGCATTCATCGCCGACAACCGCGGAAGCGCTCCCGCACGAAGCGGAGCAGAGCAAGCCTGGGAGGCCAATCTTTCGCGTTCGCGCACATGGACAAAAACGTCGCGCAGCTTCTTCTCACCCACACCGTTGATGCGTGAGTGCGCGGTCTCGTCCTGCGGATAATCCCGCGCCAACTGGCGGAGAGTGACATCGGAGAAAATGACGCAGGGCGGAACCGTGCGTTCGTCCGCGAGCCATTTGCGCAACGCGCGCAACTGCTGGAACAGCGCCTCGTCGCAAGCCGGAGTGGACCAGTGATTTCAGCGCGCTTCACCTCATCCGACCGGCGCCACGGCGCCCCCTTCTCCAACGTGATTTCGCCTACCCGAGAAACGAGCAGACGTACTCGCAAATGCCGGCTTTAACCTCGATGTCGAAGCCGCTCTTCGCCGGCACGTCGAAGAACGTCCCCGCCGCGTAGTCGGTGGTGTTCGATTGCCCATCCAGCTTCACGGTGCAGGCGCCCGCGACGATTTCCATTCGTTCAGCCTTGTCGGTGCCGAAGTGGAACTTGCCGGGATAGATCAAACCCAGAGTCTTCTTCGCGCCATCCGGAAACAAGATGGTGTGGCTGACGACCTTGCCGTCGAAATACACGTTCGCCTTGGCGACCGCGGTGACATTCTTGAAATCAACAGGTGATGACATGGGCCGGGAGAATTCGCGCGCGCCGGGCGGCTGTCAACCTGCCGTTGCCACGGGCGCGAATCGCAATTCACCCTCACCCATTGCGTGAATTCATTGCTCCCGGAGAAGTGGCCCCGAGCAGAGCGGCCAATTCGGAGTGCGCGGACATGTCCCGGCGGCGAGAATCGGCGACATGTCGCCACTGTTCAGAGGGCGGGCAGCCGACTCGTCTCGCGAGCCGCGGAGCCGGGAATCAGCGTGACACTGGGGCGGCAGATGATTATCAAGGGCAAGGTTCCTTTGACCCAAAAAACACCTATGCGCCTTTCCATTTCCGCAGTCTTGTTCTGCCTTGCGGTCACGGTCTTTCCGGCGGCCTCATCCGCCGCGGACAATGTGTTCATCTCCGAGTTCCAGGCGGTGAACGACGGCCCGCTGGAGGACGAGGACGGCGAGAAGTCCGACTGGATCGAGATTCACAACGCGGGCACGAACACGGTGGATTTGAACAACTGGTCGCTGACGGATCGGCCTGACCAGTTGACGCAATGGCGCTTCCCCGCGACCAACCTGCCGCCGAACGCCTACATGATTGTCTTCGCCAGCAGCAAGAACCGCCGCACGCCCGGCGCGCCGTTGCACACCAATTTCAAGCTCAACGACGGCGGCGAATATCTCGCGCTGGTCCGCCCGGATGGAACGAATGTGGCGTCCGCGTTTTCGCCGGCATATCCAATCCAGGTGGGGCTGGTCAGCTACGGCATTCCCACGGTGCAGACCAACGTCACGCTCATCACAACCGGCACCACCGCCCGCGTCCATGTGCCGGCAAATGCCGCGCTGGAACCGTTCTGGACGGCACCGGCGTTCAATGATGCCTCGTGGTCCACACTGCCCCTCGGCGTGGGATTCGAGACGGATGGGCTATCGCCGTTTGTGCCGGTCACGAACGCGAATTCCGTGACCGAGTTCTCCGGCGTGCAGGGACAGAACAACTGGCATTACGGTTATTGGAACCGAAACACGGACCTGAATGGCACTTACTCGGCAGATGATTTCGTCGCGTTCCCGAACGGCGGTGGAGGCTGGAGCGCGGCGAACTTCTGGACCGGCTCGACCTGGGACTGGTTCGCGGGAGATCCACCTTTCACGCAACTCACGGCCACCGGCGGCCGGCCCGGCGGCGACAACGGGAACTCCGCCCAGACGAATTATTGGGCCGTGCGGCGCTACACGAGTGAACTCGACGGCACGGTGACGGTCAGCGGTTCACTGACGCACACGAGCGACTGGGTTTACGTGACCGTGACCGGCACTGCCGGCGCGGGGTCGTTGTACATGTACCTGAACGGGACCGGCGAAGGTTACATCGACGACATCAAGGTCGTGGCCGGCACGGTGCCCGAGGCAGGCGTGAATCTGGTTACGAACGGCGACTTCGAGACGGGTGCCTCCGCGCCGTGGAACATCACTGCGAACATGGCGAACTCAGCGGTGAGTTCGTCGGTGAAACACGGGGGCGGTTTCAGTCTGCGCCTCTCGGCTCTTGCAGCAGGCAGCACTCAAACCGATTCGGTGTGGCAGCCCTTCCCCGTGACGGCTGGCACCACTTACACGCTCAGTTATTGGTTCCTGCCCGTGCCAAACAATCCATCCGGGCGAATACGCTCGTCAGGCTCGTGGTTGAACACCACGGCGGGTCCGCCGGGCGATGGCGCGATTGCACGCGTCTTTGTCGATGGCACGCAGGTGTTCCAGCAGCTCGCTTACAACGTCAACACGAACTACGCGGTGACCGTTTCAGCACATATCGGGTCGAGGATCGATTTCGCCCTCGACGCGGGCGCAGTGGACAATGACACGAACGATTTCGTGATCTTCACCGGCTTCGTGGCCACGGCTGATCCTTCCACGCAGGTTGTTGCGGACACTGCGGATGACTGGTCATGGAACGGCGTGCAGGGCGAGAAGAACTGGTTCCAAGGTTATTGGAACAAGAACTCGGACGCAGATCTGATTTACCAGTCCACGAACTTCACCGCCTTCCCGCGCAACAGCGGTCCACACGGCTCGAACAATTTCTGGGACGGCATGGAATGGGACTGGCCGAGCGGCAACCCGCCTTTCGACAAGATCGGGCAGTATTGGATGATCCCGAACGGCACGAACAGCGGCGCGCACCATTGGGTCATCCGCCGGTGGGTCAGCGAGGTTTCCGGCGACATCACCGTGAACTGGTCCGCGTTGAAGGAGTATCCCGACCAGAACAACTCCGGCGGCACGGGCGTGGTGGTGCGCGTGCTGCACAAGGGCGTGCAACGCGACTCGGCGATCATCTTCGGCGGCGACACGGTGGGCGTGCAGCGGACCATTGTCATCCCGAACGTGGCGGCAGGCGATCCAATCGACATCGCGCTCGATCCCACGGATGTCACCGGGTTCTCGCATGACGACACGGACAAAACGCTGGTGCGCGCGACGATTCTCGGCAAACCCAGCCTCTCGAACTTCGTCGCGTCCGGCATCTCCGGCTCGATGCAGGGAGTAAACGCGTCGGCCTACTTGCGCGTGCCATTCGTGGTGGCGAATCCCGCCGCCTACAACGTGCTCACCTTGCGCATGAAGTTCGATGACGGGTTTGTCGCCTATCTCAACGGAGTCGAGGTGGCCCGCGACAACGCGCCTTCCGCCGTGGGCTGGAACTCGACCGCCCCCGCCGCACGGCCGGACACGGCGAACAACGAATGGGTGGAGTTCAACCTGAGTTCGTCGCTCGGCCTGCTTTTCGCCGGAACGAACGTACTGTCCATCCAGGGGCTGAACGCCTCGGCCGCGGACGGTGACTTCCTGGTGCTGCCGGAGTTGGTTGCCTCGACGGCGACATACAACCTCGGATCACCGCGCTATTTCGCACTACCCACACCCGGCACACTCAACGGCACCGGCAACACCAACCTCGGCCCGCTCATCGCAGAAGCCGGCCATTCGCCCGTCATCCCACTCGATGCCGAGAACCTGACCGTCACAGCGCGAGTCACGCCGACATTTTATCCCGTGGGGACGGTCAGCTTGATTTACCGCGTCAACTTCAGCAACGAGGTGACGGTAGCGATGTTCGACGACGGCGCGCATGGCGACGGCGCGGCGGGCGACAGCGTCTTCGGCGCGGCGATCCCGGCGAGCGCCGCGAACCCGGGCCAGTTGGTGCGCTATTACATTTACGCCACGGACAACCACGCAAACCCGTCGCGTTACCCGGCCTTTCTCGAACCCAGGAACTCGCCGCAATACGAGGGCACGGTGGTGTTCAATCCCGCGCTCACAAACCCGCTGCCGGTGATGCATCTGTTCGTGCAGGACACCGTGGCGGCAACCAACGCGACCGGCACGCGAGCGACGATTTTCTGGGACGGCGAGTTGTTCGACAACATCGAGGTCAGCGCGCACGGGCAAACGACGTGGTACGTCTTTCCGAAGCGCAGCATGAACGTCAACCTGAACACCAGCCGGAAGCTACGCCCACACGCCGGCTGGTCGCGCGTCAAGGCGTTCGACCTGCTGACCACGTCGGCGGACAAGGCGTATATGCGCATGCCGCTGGCCTTCGACGCGTTCCGCGACGCTGGCGTGCCGACACACGACGCCTTCCCGGTGCGCATCCAGCAAAACAACGCCTTCTGTAAAAGCCCGCGCGGTTTCGTACGCTGTCGCATCGGTTTCGTACACATCGGCTGCACTGCTGTCCGGCCCAGCGACCAATCTAGCGCCCGATTAAGTCGCCTTTAACCGCCTGTTTAGCGACTTTCACCCATCCTCCGAGCACCGGTGGATCAGCCAGGGTGGCCAGCATTCGCGGAACACAACCATCTTCGGGGCATGGAGGAATTATCCACATTTCGCCGTCGGCAGTCCTCTTGGCAGTCCACTCTTCACCGTGTCGGGTCCATTTGCCGGGGCTGTCGGGCCACTCGATCCCCGGCGCCGAGCCGGGCGCGGGAGCGCAACGCAGTCCTGTCATCCGATCACCCTCCGCATCCATTGCAACCTCCCTCCGCTGGAGCGCCAGAATCGTCCAACGGCCCATATTCACTCCGCAGGTGCCAGTAAGCCTCTTCGGTGAACTCGATCTCATCCCCATCAGCCCGCCCGGAAGCCATGCACGCCTCCAAGTAACCAGGGCGGCGCCTTGGCGCTGCCTGCACAATGTCGCGGATCGGCATCCTGATCGTCACGGCGCGCAGGTGCAGTTGTCCCGAAAGTACCAGATCCGGCCGACCGCTTCTGGCGGCACTGACGCCGTGACCTGCACCGCGTCAGGATCACAGCCGGCACCGAATGCCAGTTCATGCGTCTGGCACACCAGCGCGCCCCCGCAGTCCTGCCGATATTCGCAGTATTTGGGGCCGGCCAGCGTGTACCGCGCCTCACTGATGCGGTATCGGGGGCAGGGCTGCATGTTGGTGGTCGTCACCTCCTGGACCAGGCGACCATTTGCCGCCGGAGCCGGCCCCCAAGGTCCAAGGATTGCATCCGCCACCGAAGCCGCGCGGGTGTATTCCGTGCCAAGGGCGACGACCTCACGCAACTCACACT
>CAYQWK010000174.1:6299-12028 GCA_964420805.1 uncultured Bifidobacteriaceae bacterium
CTCTCGCCAGTGCTCCCAACGCGCCACAATCATCGTTCCCTGGCTGACCACGTAGGCGAAATCCGCGGCGATTAAGCTGGACTCGAACACCATCCGATCAGCCGTGAACTCCACCCATTTCAGCCGCGTTGCTAGTAGCGCCGGGCCATCCATATCCCCGAGCCTGGCCGGGTCGCTGGTAGGACCAAAACCACCCGGTGTCCCGCGATACAGCCGCAGCGGAAAAGTGCCCCCCTCCCGCCGCGCGGCACGAATAGTGAAGGTGGTCACAGCCTCGTCGTTGAGGAATGTCCCATCAGCCAGTCCCAGATCGGTGTCATCAACGCCAAACATACCGCGCGCCGTGCCTGCCGGGTAAGGGTCGCCGGCACCAGCCACAGTCTCCCCGGCGACGTTAATCACCACATCCCGGTTTCGCGTCCTGGGCGGATAAAAATTGATGAGCCAGTAATCCTCCACCGCCAGCACCGCCGAAGTGGTGTGATCCAACACCGTCACGGTCACCTTGAGGCGCTGCCCCCACTGCCAGGTGCTTGGGATCGCTCCACCTCCGGACACGGCATAGAGTAACCCATCCGACGACCGGTATTTGGCCGTCACCGCCGCAGTCGCATCCGCGCCGCTGCTGATGGTCGGCGCCACCGCCGGCGTGCCCCAACTCAACGGCCGGTCAAAGGACCACGACACAACGCCCGTCACCTTGTCCCGCGTCCACGTCCTCGTCACCTCATCCACGGTGGCGCCACCAGCCGTTAGCCTGGCCGTCCACGTCATGCTCAGGAACCGCCGCGAGTTGGCCGGGTCATCATTGCAGCCCAGCACCAGAGCTGTGCGATCGAACAACCTCCGTGATCGCTCCCAAGCCATGAAGTTGTTTGGAGTCATTAAAGGATCGATGCGCGGGTCAAAGTCCCGCACGCACACCGCCCGGAACCCGGCGTAGTTCTCCACCCACTGCCCGGCCTTCATCGGCCCCACTGTGTACACCGAGCGCAGCGTGTTGAACCACACACTTGGTGTCCCTGATGCCAGTTCCCAACGCCCATTCGTAGCCGGAGATGACGTGGAATCAAACGGCTCCGTGTAAGCGAAAGGATCACCCCCGCCCCGCTGCTTGAGCCGGTACACCTTGCCATCGTCCGCGCCGCCGGCGATCTGGCAGTACACACCAGGCTTGGTTGTGCCGTACTCGTAGTAGTTGCCACCTTGGTACCAGCACGTTGGCCCGACCGTCGATCCCGCGTACGACCACGGCGACGGCAATACACATCCTCCCGGCCCCTGCCCGTACGCTGCACGACCCAACGCATCGAGCTGATACTGCTCGTCCGTCGCGTTGTCGAATGCCAGACGGAAGTGCGTCGGGTCCGTGGCGGGATCGCCGGCATTGGCCACGGCCGCGATGCACTCATACGGCACCACCTCGTACCAGTCCGTTGATTCATCCGCGCTCGGACGGCACCGCAGCACGCGCTGGCCTGCCGTGTAGCTTCGGTTTCCACCGCGCCAGAACCCCGTCGCGATGTAAGTGTTCACCGCCGCTGCCGCCGATCCGCCGGCGGCCCAGTGCCCCGCGCCGGGCACCGTTTGAAACGTGTCCACGACCGCCGTGTAAGTGGTGAATGTGTTCTCCGACGTGCGATACTTCACCACCTGGCCGGCCTGGTGGTACAGCAACGGGTATCCAGTCAATCCGGTCCACTCACGCTCACCGCTGTTTCCGAAAAAGAAATCTCCAGAGCTTAGATCGGAAGGCACCCCGGTCCAGCCAGGCGCGATGTAGAACCCGGCGATCGCGCGGGATTCGAGCGGGGAAAACCCGTAGCGAATCTTCTCACCAGTGCGCTGCTCGGATGTGCTCACGGCCGGAATGCACGGCCCGTAGCACGTCAGAATTGGCAACTCATCCGGCATGGCGTCACGGCGGAGAATCCTGCCACGGCGAGGCCAGCACCTTGCGGTACTTCGTCGCCTTCACGCCGCCGACATTCACGCAGGCCGACTCGGTGATGATCTTCAGTTCCAGGCCACCGCAATCCGCCAGCACCAGATCGATCTTGCCGGTGGCCGCCGGCGTGCCCCCCAGCGCCTTTGCCGCGCCCGCCGGTTTCGGCGCCACCAACACCCGGCCGGTCGAGCCGTCCAGATGCACGTATGCCGTCCCGGCGCTGGAACTCTCAAACGTCTCCGCCTCCATCGTTGGCGGGCCATCCACGTTGTCCTCCATTGGCAGATGATCCGGCAGCTCCACATCGTCTGCGGGCCCGGACTCGCCGCTCACCTGCACCTCGGGATTGTTCCAAGTCCTCCGGACGCGGTTGAATCGCACCAGCTCGATCAGATCGTCGGCGCTCAACTGCTTTGGCCAGCCCACCGTGAGCGTGCGTGTGCCGCTGTGGAAATCGTAGGCGATCTGCTGGACCACCGCGTTCATGGAGGCGAAACGGCCCGTGCCTCCGGTCACATTCACCGTGTTCAACAACGTGATGTCGGCCGCGCATTCCTCCTCCACCACCACGATGTCGCCGTCGTAGTGTGGCACGGCCAGTCCGTTGAATATCTCCTGCGCCAGCCCGGCCACCGCCAGCTCGCCGTCCTCGATGCTCTTCACCGCTTTGTAGGTGCCCGACGCCAGGTTCGTGGTCTTCAACCGCACGGTGATCAGCTCCTCACGCGATTTTGTCGGCTGGCTGGCGGCCGTGATGTAACTCACCGTCGCGCTCAAAGTCTCCGTCTCCACCTCGGCCGGGTTTCCTCCGTCGTCCACCATCCACGCGGCGATCGCGCCGCTCTCCGGCAGCACCACATTCGGCAGGCTTCCCGTACGCTCGCTCGGGGTGATGAACACCTCGGTGATGTTCTCCGCGCCAAGCCACGTCTTGCCGTGCGCGATCCACCACTCCTTGTCACCTGGAGCCAGGCCGCCATTGTCCGGCAGCTCCTCCGTCTCGATTGTGCCGTACACATTCGACACGCGCGCTCCCTCCAGTTGGATCGTCTGCACCACCGCGCCCTCCTCGAATCCCGTCGCATCCGCCGGCCACGCGTCCACCAGCGGCGGCAGGGACTTGCTCACCCCGTCGATTTCATCCACGCGCCGGTACTTGAGCACCACCGCCGGCACCACCAGATCGTCACGCCTGGTCAGTCGCAGTTGGTCGATCTTCTCCGCATCGAGCGCGATATTCACCGGCGTCATCTCCGCCCGGCGCACGCAGTGAAACGTCGGCGGCTCCGTCGCCTCGTCGATGTAACACACCGCGTCCGGCGTCAGCTTGAGGCACAGCCGGATCACCTCGGCCACCTTCAAATCGGTTTTGAAATCCGGCGGCAGATACAAGGCCGGCGAGATCGTCCCGATCTGGAGACTGACGCCGCAACTGATTGCCCACGCCACCGCGTCGCGCACCTGCTCGCCGTTGGTGATGCGTGTCACCGTGTTCTGCGTCGTGTCCACGCGCGTGTGCAGGTAATAATCCGAGAAGACCTCGTACGCGCGGTCATAGACCACCGGCGTGAGCGGTTCCTTGCGCACCCACTTCGCCCAGCGCACCCCGTAGTTGATCCTCTCCAGTTGATGCCACGCGTTGGCAAACGTGTAGGTCACATCCTCCGCCGCGCCAGATCCGGACACCGGCGAGAGCACGCGGCGGCCGGTGAAAACCTTGGTCCCTCCGGACCACACACCATTCTCCTTCACCCGACCCACCCGCACCTTGATCGCCGCGCCGTAGGCGAACAGCGGCTCCACGTCCGCCGCCGCGCGCGAATGGTCCACCGTGAATTCACCCGCCGTCATGTTGCGCACCGAGAGATGCGGATCGGACAGGCCGAGTTCCTCCAGCGTGGATTCCACGCCGCCCGTCTCGATGGTCATCACGCCGGCCATGCTCACCCCACGCGCGTGCCGTCGTACTTGAACCGCTGCTCCAGCCGCGTCACCGCCGCCAGCAACTCCCCCGCCGATTCCGTCACCCGGCTGATGCCCTCCGCCGCCGAGTTCAAAAGCGATGAGGTCTCGTGGTAATGGCCGTCGTCGCCGGGCTGGTAATCATGCCCCTCCGTGCTGCGCGGCCGCCGCGGGCCGGGCCGCCCCTCCTTGATCGCCCGGTCCTGCTCCTTCATCCACCGCTCGAAATCCTGCTCGCGTTGATGCTGCTCCTTACTCTGCTGATTGAAGAAACCGGCGCTCGCCTCCGCGTCCCGCTTCGCCTGATCAGCCTTGAAGTTTTCGTTCAACTCCTGAATGTGAACGTCCAGTTCATTGATCACCTGCGCGGCCTTTTCCATTGCCGCCGTCGCCTCGGCGCTACGCTTTGCCGCATCACCGGTGCCGCCAAACTCCTTTTCAAAAGCAGCCCGCAACGCGTTCCACGATTTTCCGCGGGCATCCGACGAAAGTCCGGATTCGATCTGATCCGCCTGCTGCAACAGTCCAGCATGAGTTTGCCGCGCTGCTGCGACCTGCTCTGGTGACATCGAGGACATGGAGCGCAGCAGCAAATCCGCCTGGTGCCTCATTATTTCGGCCTGCCACTTGAGGTCCAACTCCTTCTGCTTGCGCGTCCGTTCTTGTTCTATCGCTAAAAGGTTTTGACTGTTTGAGTCGAAAGCTGATTGTTGTGCTCCCTTCTCTTTTTGCAGCGCCTCCTCCTTCACCTTCCTCCGTTGCTCGGCGTAGTGGTTCGCGATCTCACCCTTGTTGCGCTCGAAGGTCTTCTCATCAATCAGCCCTGCCGCCAGGTTCGCCGAGTTTTCCGCCTGTTCCGCCCCCTCGTCCTTCTCGCTCTGCGTCATCTTCGCCTCGGCCACGGCCTTGATCTGGCGCACCGCCTCCTCCAGTCCCTCGTTCACGCTGCGGATTCCGGCGGCCCAAGCCTCGGTTTGTTGTGCTGCGGACGCCATTGCGTCCTTAAACTCACGCAAACTGGTTGCACCCGTGGTAGCCCTTACCGCGAGCCGCTCCTGGAGTTCGGCGAGCTGCGCCGTGATCGGCAGCGCGTCGTTCACATAAATCCCGTACGCCTGAAGCGCCTGCGCATTTCCGGCCAGCAACTCGACTTGCAGCGCGGTTGAGACGTTCAAGTCCCCCGTCACCTTGTTCAATCCGGCGAGCTGCCCCGCCATCGTTTCCAGGTCCGCGCCCTTCGCGCCGGCCCGCGCGAGCTGCTGAAAGGCTGCCGCCCATTCGAGAGCCTTGGTCTTCCCGTCGCCCATCGTCTCGGCCATCTCCTTCAGCCGCATCACCGACGGGCCATCCACCAGCCCGCCCAAATCCTTGAAGGCCGCCGACGTGGCCATCATCTCCTTCACGTGCTCGGTGATCTTGGCAATGGCCGTGTCCAGAACCTGCAAACCCACCGCCGCCGCCGCGCCCCCCGCCCCGCCGGCCATGAACAGCTTCGCCAGCCCATGCACCCCGACCAACTCGCCGAGCTTGTTCACCAGGTGCTTCTCGACCTTGTGAGAGACCTTCTCGTTGAAGAACTCGCCAAATTGCTCGCCGGCGGCCGCCCCGGCCTGTCCGGATGTCGCGGTGACCTTTTTCAACGCCGCGGCCACCACGTCCGCGCCGTGCGTGTCGGCGAGCACCTTGAGGGAGATTTCCAGCGCCTGGTCGGACATATCAGAACCCTGCGTAGAAGAGGCCCGTGCCGGCGTTGTAGAGGTTGCCCACTTCGGCGTCATCGAGCGCGCGGTACCACACCGCGCATTCGCCGATCATACCG
>CAYQWK010000175.1:0-11989 GCA_964420805.1 uncultured Bifidobacteriaceae bacterium
ATTCAGGAGGCTTCAACGAATGTGGGTTTTCGTCGCAAGCTGCAATCGTTTGTCACCACCAACGGCGTAGACCGAACAAAGTTGTTCACCTTGCGAGAGCTGAAGGGGGCCGCAGACAAGCCCGAGGCGTTGATCGAATTGACCGGAGGCGAACGGGTTACGGTCACACTTGAGACACCGTTCACGCGGGTGGATGGATACAAGGCGGATTTGCTCTATCCGCCGGAGAACAAGACGTTCACGGACAGACGGGTAGGCGATCTCCTGCCTCTGGGTGGCGAGGACTACAATATCGTTGCCATCACTCAAAACGAGGTTGTAGTCTCCGCAGCCTCAAACAAACGACGCACAACAATCAGGATCAATGCTGCTCCGTAGCCAGCCTTTTTTGACAACGCACACGATGAATTCCGCCGTCTTTCCCTCGCTTTGTTTGGCAGCGCTGTTTGCCACATCCTCCATCGTCGCCGCCCAGGATGCCTCCGGTGACACGGCTGCGGCCATTGATGCCGCAGTGCGAAAGCAGGCCAAGCTTGTCGAGGTTCGCAAGCTTATCACCGAGGGCCGTGCGGCTGAATTGGAGAAGAACGATGTGGCCGCCGCGCAGGCATACAACAAGGCCATTCAGTCCTTGCGTGAAACGGGTTTGGCGGTTGAACCGGAGCGTTCTGATGCGGTGGGCGGTCTTTCCCGCACCATGCTTCGTCTGGCCGATGACGCAATGAAGCGCGGCGATTTTCCGGACGCCAAAGCCAAGATCACCCGCGTCCTGCTCGAAGACCCGAAGAACAAGTTGGGCAACGAGATGCGGTTAAGCAACGACAGACTGCTGGCTGAGTCGCTGGACAAGACGCCGCACGAATCCACGCTTCAACTGATTCGTGACACCGAGACCAATCGCGTGGAGATCGGCAAGATGGTTCAGGACGGCAAGCTCCTTTATGAGACCGGGCGGATCAAGGAAGCTGAAAAAGTTCTTCGTGAAGTTGTTCGCCGTGATCCTGGCAATGAGGCCGGGATTTACTATCTGAATCTGGCCATTGGGAAGAAATACCTCGAAGAAGTTCGGCAGCGGGAGGTTGGCGAAAAGCAGATGCTGATGAAAGTGGAAGAACAATGGGCGGAACAGGTTCAACGAGAGCTTCTTCCCGTGCCGAACCCATACGCCCGCACAAACATTGTCCACACCAGCGCGGCCCGTCAGAAGCTTTTCGAGAAGCTGCGCAACATTCGCCTGAATGAATTGCCAGTGCTCGATGGTCTTCCGTTGAGCGAAGTGGTCAAACAGTTGAGCGAAGAAGCCCGAAAACGCGACCTTGAAGTTGATCCAAACAAGAAGGGCATCAATTTCCTCATCAGTGGAAACGCCGATTCCGGCGGGGGTGGCGGAGGCGGCGCGCCGGCTTTGGATGCGGCTGGTCTTCCAGTGGCCCCCGCAGCCGGTGGCGGTGCGGATCTGGCTGGCGCTTCGATCAAGATCACCACGGCGCTGCGTGACATCACCTTGGAACAGGCACTGGAGATCATCACCAAAGTTTCGGAAACGAAGATCAAATATTCAGTGGAAGATTGGGGCATCTTGATTTCTCCCAAGGGGAATGAGCCAACCCCCTTGCACACGCGGTTTTTCAAGATTGATCCGAACACATTTTGGCAGGGCTTGCAGAACGTCGTCTCCCAGAGCTTCGGTGAAACGAGCAATGGCGGTGGCGGTGGTGGTCGTGGTGGTGGTGGTCGTGGAGGCGGCGGCCGTGGAGGCGGCGGGCGTGGAAACCGCGGTGGCGGTGGAAATTTCGGCGGAAACAATAATGGCGGCAGTGGTGGCGACGGTAGTTCATCTGAATATGCCAGCGTGTCCATCGCCAGCGGTGGCGGACGTCGGACACAAGCCGGCGGTGGGGGCGGCCGGCAAGGGCAGGCTGGTCGCGGCGGACAGCCGGGCGGCGCAGGCGGTGCGCAGGGTGGCGGCGGTGGCGTCGAATACCTTACGGATGTGACTCCGGCGTCGACGGTGATTCCGCTTGTGCGGGAATTCTTTACTACGGCGGGCGTCACCCTCGATGAACCGGGCAAGAATGTCTTTTTCAACGACCGCCTCGGGGTATTGATGGTTCGCGCCACGCTCCAGGATCTCGATACGATCGAGAAGGCCGTGCAGATGCTGAACATGGCTGCACCCCAGTTGAGCATTAAGGCCAAGTTCATGGAAGTGAACCAGGACGACAACCGCGCGCTCGGGTTCGACTGGTATCTCGGCAACACCCTGATGAACAACGGGGCCATCGGTGGCCAGGCCGGGACAGCGCCCAGTTACGCGGGCGCTTCCACACCGGCGAATCCCAGTGGCGTCTTCCCAGGTCCCGGGGCGTCTCCCGGTGCGGCTGGTCCGTATACGTTGCCGCAGGCGGCTACGGACAACCTATTAACCTCCGGATTGCGCAACACCGCGCCCACCCTTGGAACGATCAGCGGCATTCTTACGGATCCGCAATTTCGCTTTGTCGTTCGTGCCTTGGAACAGCGTGGCGGCACGGACCTGCTGGCATGTCCTGAGGTCACGACCATGAGTGGGCGTCAGGCGCAGATTAAGATTGTGGACATCCGCTACATCGTCACGGACCTCGACTTGGACCAGACATCTGGCGGCGGTTTCTCGGGCGGAATCGGTGGCAACAACACCGGCGGTGGCGGCGGCGTTGGGTCATTGGTGCAGCCCATCACCGAACCGTTCGAAGTGGGACCCATTCTCGATGTGGTGCCTTACGTGAACGCAGATGGATACACCATCACGCTAACGATTCTCCCAACACTGAAGGAATTCCTAGGTTACGACGATCCTGGTGCGTTTGTGGCGCAAATCCAATCCGTGGGTGGAACGGGTGGAGCATCCACGCCTTTGGTGACGCCAACACCGCTACCGAAGTTCCGCCTGCGTCAGGTGGCGACCACTGCGATGGTGTGGGACGGGCAGACCGTGGTGCTGGGTGGGTTGATCTCGGAGAATGTTCAGAAGACGAAGGACAAGGTTCCTGTGCTGGGCGATTTGCCATTGTTGGGTCGGTTCTTCCGCAGTGAGGCGAACAACACGAGCAAGAAGAATCTCGTGATTTTCGTGACACCCACGCTGATTGACCCGGCGGGAAACCGGTTGCATTCGGATGAAGAAATGCCGTTTGCGCAACATGGGACGCCGGCGCAGTCCAAGCCGGTGACGCCGTAATACTGGTAATCAACGCTGCCCGGTCTTGAACGTGCCGTTCGCTCCGAGCGATGCCAGACGCCGCGAAACCCCGTTTGCTGATTGTCGATGGCCATGCGTATGCCTACCGGGCGTTTCATGCGATCCGTGAACTGAACGGGCCTGACGGTGCTCCGACCAACGCGATTTACGGATTCATCAAGATGCTGACCAAGATGGAAGCGAGTGTTCAGCCCACGCACCATGCAGTCGCGTGGGACGGTGGACTTTCAGCCACCCGCATGGCGGCTTTGCCCGAATACAAGGAAGGCCGGCCGACCATGCCCACGGGTTTGGAGCGCCAACTTCCGGAGATCATGGCCTACTTGAAGGCGGCGGGAGTTCCTTCGTTTCAGCATGAGGGCGTCGAGGCCGATGATTGGATCGCCAGCCGCGCAATGCTGGCCGTGGGAGCGGGCGCGGAGGTGGTGATCGCCAGCGCCGACAAAGATTTCATGCAGTTGGTTTCAGCAAACGTGGCGCTGCTCAATCCCAATGAGAAAAGTGGCCAGGTTTGGGGGGAAGAACAGGTTCGGGGAAAGACCGGCGTTGCGCCCGGGCAGATGGTGGACTGGTTGAGCCTGGTCGGGGATGCGGTGGATAACATTGCCGGTGTGCCCGGGGTTGGTCCCAAAACAGCGGCTGACCTGTTGAACCTGTTTGGCAGCGTCAACGGGATTTACGCGCACTTGGCGGAGGTGAAATCAGACCGCATCCGCGAGAGCCTGAAAGCATCCGAGGCGATCGTTCGCCGGAATCAGGATCTGATCCGTCTCCACACGGAGGTGCCCGGCCAGTTTGACTTCGAGGCATTGGCGGTTGGGGCGCAGGACGCGGTGCAATTGCTGGCACTGTTTCGACGATGGGGCTTCAAAGGCATGGCTGCGCAGGTGGAGGCGGCGGCGACC
Organism: uncultured Bifidobacteriaceae bacterium; assembly: GCA_964420805.1. GTDB lineage: Bacteria > Verrucomicrobiota > Verrucomicrobiia > Limisphaerales > SIBH01 > JANNGC01. The sequence continues at coordinate 4,147 of CAYQWK010000175.1, forward strand.
CAGGGAGATTTTTTGTGAATCTGGTGGAACTGAATTATCCGGAGGCTACGCGCGACATCGGAGTGTCGGGCGCGCGAGGCAAGAAAGCGTGGACAAAGAAAACCCCCGTCGCTAATACTCGCCGACCTATGTTACCAGCGTCGTGCGCACGGAAGTGGCTTGTCCTCACGGGACTGGTGGTGACGCTTCCGGCGGCCGCTTTTGCGCAAGGAAAGCCTTATTCTCCCCCTCCGTCTTCGAGCATACCGGCCGGTATTGAATACTCGATTTCAGGCGAGCTAAACGGCGATCAGGCGCATCCGGCGGCGGCTGTGAATGCCGCGGGTGGATGGGTGGTTTGGGACGACAACGGCATTGATGGCCGCGGACTTGGAATCGGGGCGCGGAGGCTAGACACGGCGTTGAATCCCTTGGCCAATTCGGTTCGCGTCAATCAAATCGTGGTTGGCGACCAGGAACGTCCTTCTGTGGCATTGCTCAATAACGGCGGTGCGGTGGTGGTGTGGCAGGGCGGGAGGCTGGGTCTGCAACAAGTTCACGCGAGGTTCCTCAAGTCCGACGGGACGTTTGGCGGTGACGAAATTTTGGTCAGTGGCGTGCCGTTCAAGGCTGTCTCGCGAGTGGCAACGAACTGGTGGTCGTTTCGGAACAACCGTGCGCGTTACAAAGCGCAAAGTGTGCGGGTAGAAATGTTCAGCGAGCATGAGCGGACGGGCGGGGCTGCTGTCGCGAGCCTGAATGATGGCACCGTGGTCGTGGCGTACGAGAGCGGCAGGCGGTTCACGACGAACGCGCCCGCGTTGATCCACAAATATCGTTGGAACGGCCGCGTGTTCCTGACCAATTCAGTTCTCGGCGTGATGCCGGTGGTGGTGGATCCGATGCAGGATGTCTATTTCCAATTGTTCACGGTGGACGGCGTGAAAGTGGGCGGGGAAATCAGGGCAAATCAATCGACCGCGTTCAACCAGCGCAACCCTTCAATTGCGCCTTTGGCGGATGGGACATTTGTGTTGGCTTGGATTTCGGAGCAACAGCCTGGGCGTGGTTCGACCAACGTGGACGTGATGGCTCGAATTTTCAGCAAGACCGGCGAACCCTTGGGTGATGAGTTCACCGTGAACACGGAGGACCGACCCTGCGCCAATCCTGGTGTGGCGGCGTCGGTGGGTGGAGGATTCACTGTGGTTTGGGCGCAAAAGGATGTAGTGCGCTCGAATAGCTTGGATATTTTCGCGCGCGCCTACAGCCCTTCGGCTGCTCCGGTGACGGCGGCGTTCCGTGTGAACACCCACACTTACGGCGACCAGTTTGCGCCGCGGATCGCGTCGATGCCGACGGGGCAGTTGGTGGTCTGGACGAGCCTCGCGCAGGATGGTTCGCGCGAGGGAGTGTATGGGCAGCTTTTGAAAGACGGTACGATTGCCGGCGGCGAGTTTCTGGTGAACACGACGACATACCTGCGGCAGATGCAACCGGCGGTTTGTGCCGATGCCGGAAATCGTGCGCTGGTGATCTGGTCGAGCTATCAGGGAAGCGCCGGGTTTGATTTGTTCGGACAACGCTACACGGCCCCATGAGACCACGCGCCATGAAGAAGTTCTTGATTAAATTGGTCCCGGTGGTGGCGGCGTTGCTGCTGGCCGGGGCACCGGTGGTTCATGCGTTTTCTCTACTCGGACCGTACACGTCTTGGCAAGTCAACGCGTTGAGTTACAATTTGCCAGGCGACATCGGCGGGCCGATGAACGAGCGGGAGGGTTTCCGTTGGAACGTCCCAGTCATCACCTACGCCTTTGACAAGTCGTTCCTCGAATACTTCGGCCCGCAGGGCGTACAGGCCATTGACGAGGCCTTTAAGTATTTGAACGACCTTCCCGCCGCCAGCAAGATCTCCACGAACCTCAATGATTATTCCCCCCAAACCGCCCGGCAGAATTACGAGGCCGGTGTGCTGGGAATCATGGACATTAAGAGCGTGGCCATGTCGCTCATCATCGAGGAACTAGGCTTGGCTGATCCAGTGCGGTGGACATTTGCGTTGCGTGGTCGCGAGGTCATCACCCGGAACAATGTCACGTGGACGAACTACCTGACCACCATGCGGAACTTTGACCCAGTTACGCTTTCGCCATCGCGATACGTCAACGGGACGCTCTACACTTACGAAATCGCGGAGTACCAAAATCCGGCGCGCACTGATGCGGAGGAATCCGTTCTCTCGGGTGATGACTTTAATTACCCAGTGGCGACAGGAATCGGCCTTGGATACGGCTTTTTCTATACGGGCCTGACCCGGGACGACATCGGCGGGTTGCGGTTCGTTTACCATCCAAACAACATCGCGGTGGAGCAGTTGCTTGCGACCGTCAGCAGTGCGCCCTCTGGCGGCGGCGTGGTTTCCTCAGCATGGCTCCCTTATTCCGGCATCAGCAATCTGGTTGCGGTGACAAACCTGATTTTCAGCAGCGGCTCAAACACTCTGGTTGATGTGGGGCTTCGTGGCGGCCGTAACAAATTAAAATTCCAACGCGTGGCTTTCGATTCTTTGCTCGGCCAGACCTTCACCCCAATCACGAACTACTACAGTGATGTGGTGGTAAGCAGCAATTACACGATGGTGGTGCAACGCGTCGCCCGGGGCATCACTCAGCCCGATTTTCTGTTTGTGGCCGAGGATTTGGGGCTCACACAGGATCCGATTTCTCCGGTGCTGACGTTCCGCAGCGGAACCGGGGCTTGGGTGAACAACGACGGATTGAATGGCAGCGACGAACAGGCCTTGAGTCAGGGCCCAGGTGTGATCCCGCCTGCCATCCGCATCAGCTTTTCCGATCAATTGCCGATCTTCGCTAACACAACGCAGAGTGCCTTTTTGGATGAAGTGCCTGGCGAAAGCACCGCAACGGGCAACGGATTGTGGGGGTATTTCGACGGTTCGACCAATGCGCCAGTGGTCTTTCCCGTCTATCGCAATATCTCCATTCAGCAACTGCGCAGTGAGATTTTGGGAAGGAGTGGCGGCCGGTAAGAGCGCGTGAGTATGAAGAAACCCGTTGCATTGATCGCTGTTCTGGCTGCCGCCGCGCTGCCGTCCTTCGCCGCGAAGAAGCCGCCGGTGACGCCCTCGATTTCGCCGCTTTACATCAACAACTCGCCGGTCAACTCGTTCGACACGCCGCCGCAGATCGATGCCCTCGGGTTTCTGAACCGGAGCATCTTCGACGTGTTCACCACGCTGCCCTACCAGGCGCAGCACGTTCAGCACTGGACGAACAACGGCGTGATGACCGGCAGCCCGGGTTTCCTTTTTGAGAATGACACCAGTGGGAAGTCCACGATTGGCCGGAAAGGCAACGCGGTCGCTAACTCCCAATACATCCAACTTCCTTCCGCGAACTTTGTTAATGACGGCCGGGTGTCCGCGACCACTTTGCTGCGCGTCAACGCGACGAACATTATCAACCCCGGGCGTCTGGACGGCAGTGAGACTGCCAACATCAGCCTGTTGGCCGAGCACGGGACAGCCGATTTCACCCGTGGAGGAATACGTGTCGGCGCGGCCACCGGGGTCAGCACTCCGTGCAGCACCTACACGGTGAGTAGCAACTACATCGCAGACGCGACAATCACCGACCAGTACTGGGGCGCGGGCCGCAACAACCACGTGGACACCAACGGTACGGTGGTGAACCTACCGCAACTGACCAACCAGTTTTCCTTTGCGAGCGGAAATTTCACCCTCCCATTTCCCACGACGCCGCAGCATCAGGTCATCCAACGATCTGGCAGCTTCAGCTTCACAAATTTGATCTCGCTGTTTGGCAGTTGCGCATCGGGTTACAATGCTTACGTCCACACCAACGCAAACGGCCTGACTGGAATGGTGTACAACATCGTCTTCGCTCCGACCAACAGCATCCTGGCACCGTCGAACCTGGATGTGGCGGTCCGTTTCGCCTCGGCATCGGGGCCGGCTGGTGTTGCCTACGCGCCGGTGGTGGAGTTCCGCAGTGTTGATTTCGACATCGTGGACCAGCGATTCACCACCAACTACATCACCTTTGTCGATGCCTTGGCGGGGCAAACCAACATTATCCTCGCGCGCGCCACGTCCATCATCGGCGGTACCCGCCCGCCCGGCACCCGCCGCCCCTCGACCTACACATGGATCAAGGGCCGCTACTGCGGGTTTGATGACGATATTTTCTTCGGATTCGTGGAGCAGACAAACAGCACTTACGACCAGTCGATTTTCTACAACCAGTACTTCCAGACGAACACCGCGCCGTCGCTCTACGGCGCGAACAGCGTTTATGTCGGACGGACTCTTGCGCAAAGCGCCGTGACCCCGACGACATTGGGCCTGAACACCGGGTTGACCGACCCGACGAATTTCAACGGCTCGATCAGCCTCAACGCGAAAGAGTTGAACCTCGCCGGGACGCGCTTGCGCGCCGAGCAGTTCATCGGCATCACCACGCCCAACCTCATCAGCAACACCCTCGCCCAGGTTGATGCGCCGTATCTCGACTTCAACGTGGCGACAACCAACTCGGTACTCGTCCTTTCCAACATCGCTCCCTCCTCGGTTAGCCGGCTTTACGGATCCATCTCCGTCTGGAGCTCGGTGTGGAGCGTCAATGTGACGAACTCGGTGAGCGGCGCGTTGCACAACATCCGTTTCCACGTCCTTTACGTGGAGAACTGCCTCCAATCGCAGCAGCCGGTCATCATCAACCGCCTCGCCGCCCGCGCGCCGAACCTGGTCCTCCACGATCGTTTTCTCGTGAACTCCGGCATCTCGATCGATGCTGCGGCGCTCACGGTCGAGACCAATGGCTCGCTCACGCTGCCTTACGGCTCGAACCTCGCCTTCACGAACACCAAGCACCTGCTCAACTTCACCAACAACGGCACCATCACCGCCCCGGCCAGCGCCTACTTCGGTGATTTTCAGGCCGGGCACGTGTCCACGAATCCAGTCGTTAAGGTCAAGCGCAAGAAGGGCCGTCGCCCGCCACCCGAGCCGACGAACAACCTGCCGCCCCTCGACAACTTCGTGGACCACGGCTCGATTTCCGGTTCCTCGGTCTTTGTTCGCGCCACCAACTTCCTGGCCAGCGGGCGCGAGTTCTTCCCGGCGACCATCACCGCGAACGGCGGAGTGGTTCAAATCTCCGGCGAGTCGATCGCACTTTCCAACACCGTCATAGTGGCCAGTTCGGACATCGAACTGCACGGCAACGCAATCCTGGTTGGCAACACCAAGCTCAACGCCGGCAGCTACGACGCGCTCTCAAACACCTACATCCGCGGCTCAATCCTAATTGATCCTACGAACGCCTTGGGCGACTTCAACGGTACAACCACCAATGATTGGTACGTAACCTCGGGAATGCGCATTACCCGCCGTCCCACCACGACAGGTGATTTCCTCGGCACCCGCCTGCATTCCTACGCCGGCTCCCTCATCGCCTCGGCGATCCACTGGCCGGGAGAGAACCGCGGCGCGACTGCGGCCGGTTTCCAGAACAACCTCGCGCTCGGGCGCTTGGTGCTGGAAGGCGTTGGCGGCAACCTGTTCCGGTTCCGCAGTGCCACGACCAATAACGCGCTTTACGTTGATTACCTTGAACTGCGCGGCAATGCAGTGGATTACAACTTCGCCCTCGGTGTCGACCCGGATTTCACGATTTACTTTGCGGACTCGAACATTGATCCCGCCAAGCTCGACAACATCAGCGGCGGACGGTTGCGTTGGGTTAGTTCATTCACCGGCCCGCAAAGCTCCACCAACATCGTATACCCGAATGGCGTAACCTACCGTCTCAACGCCGGCGTGGCGCGCAGCCGCGACCTAGACAGCGATGGCGACGGTTGGGTGAACGGCGACGACTGCACGCCGTTGATTCCGCCGGGCGAGGAGGCGAACGAAGCGTTGTGGAAGGGCCAATTGTGCCCCGGCGGCGGTGCCCCCCCTCCGCCGTCTGTGGCGACTCGTGGCGACGTTGGTTTGGTGATTCGCCACAACCGCGCCGGCGAAGTGCTGCTGACTTGGTTTTCGCCCGTGGGTTCGACCAACCGCCTCGAATACAACGACTCACTCGGCCAGGGCACCTGGCTGGGATTGACCAATTTCATCAACGGTTCAGCCAACGCACGGGTGACAGTGAAGGATGCAGCGGGCGCTCCTCTGCGGGTTTACCGCGTCCGTGTGGACGCCGCGAACCTGCGGTAGCCTACTGCCTGCCTTCAAACGCGCCTGCCCAACACCGGTTGCTGGTTGTGACACGATGAACATCGAACCAACCCGGCGTAATCCGCCGGGTGTGAAAAGACTAGAAGCGCGCAATAACATGAAAAGGTTTGGATGGTGGCTGGCAGCAGGGGCAATGCTCCTGCTAGTAACGAGTGCCGTGCGGTTCGCCGGGAAGGAAAAGGGCTTGGCGCGCCGTGATGATTCCATTGTGTCCGCACCCGCCGGACTGACGCCGCCCACATCTTTGTCGCCGTCGCAAACCGTGCCGGCGGTCAAGCCGACCACGCAAACCTCGCCCGCTGCTTCGGTTGCCTCCGGCCACGACGCGACCTCCCGGTTCGAGGACTGGGCCACTAAGTTCGTCGCTGCGGATGCGGCCGGACGCCGCACGATGACGGCCGAGGGTGAAACGCTGGCCAAAGAACGGGCGGCCGAAATGGCCGCGCTGATTCGCTCGAATCCGGAGGAGGCGATTCGCCGGTCATTGCCCTACGGCTTGCGCAAGAGCCTGCCTCAGCAACTGCTCGACCAGATTGAGCAACCTCTCGCCGCCCGCGGAGATTTTCGGCCCGTGGTTTCCTGCGACGGCTGCGTGCGGCACTCTGGCGGGGCCCATGATGGTTGCGATCAGCCGCAGGCCGGCGGAACACCGCGCACGGCAACGACCACGTACGAGTCCGTGATCGGCAAGACCACCTATAAGACCTTCACCTACGGGGACCGATTGCGACAACCCGCACACGGCGGGGCTTTTCTCCACGGTGTGACCATTCGCGACGCCATCACCGGCGATTCCTTGCTCGCGTTGAATGGCAGCCCCGCACGCATGGTGAACGATCCTTCCGAGGAAGCTGACTTGGTGAAAGACGGCCGTGTGCAACTCGACGCCGGTTGTCCTGCATGCAAACTCCCGGTCGGTGCTGGCAGCCGCCTGACCATCATGCAATTCGCCGGGAAATACTTGGCCTTTTGCAACCCCGCGCATGCCGCGCAATTGAACGACTCCTTGACCACCGCGCACGGCGTGCTCTGGGCCTCTGGCGGTTCCGTGGCGGCGAACCCGCCCGACGTGCTGATCCCGGACAACGGTAGCGGCACCCAGGGCATCAAGAAGCTGCTCTACATCCGCGTGAACTTTGCCGACGAACCGACCTCGCCGCAGTCGGATGACGCCGCGCAGGCGACGGTGAAGGCCAATAACAAATATTTCAATGACGCCTCCTACAACACGGTTTGGTGGGAATCCACCGTCACGCCGGTCGTCACCCTGCCGCAACGGCGGAATTACTACGGCGAAAATCCCGGCGCATTTCTGGGCGACGCGGCGGCGGGTGCGGCGGCACTGGGCTACTTCACGCAGGACTATTACTCTCCGCATTACGTACTCTGCAGTTCGATGCCGCAATACCTGTTCGGCGGACTGTCAAGCGGCATCCTGAACGGCTCCCCGGGCGCGATTAGTCACGAATTGGGCCACAACTTTGGCCTGCCGCACGCGAATTTCTTCCAGCCCGAGGGGCGTGCGCCCGGCCCCATCCAGCCCATGGCGGTACCACCAGCGCCGAACCCGCCGCCATACCC
>CAYQWK010000176.1:0-11974 GCA_964420805.1 uncultured Bifidobacteriaceae bacterium
GGCGGCTGGACGAGGATGCTGTCGTCGCGCATCGTCACGCCTTTCGAGAGCGCGTAATCCATGGCCGGAAAACGGCGGCCCGGTTTGCTCGCGCCGGCCACATCGTCGCTGATGCAAAGCAGCGTGCGGGGGAAATGCCTTGTGTGCAGGTCCACATGCCGTTTCACCACCGCCAGCGTCTGTTCTTCGTTCAACCGGCTGCTGAAGCCGGTATGGCCCTCGCCCCACATGCCAAAGGAGCCGATGTCGATGAACGCCACGTTCGGATTGCTATCATAGCGGCGCGCCATGGCAGCCAGGAAGTGGTCGAGTTTCTCCAGAAACACGGGATCGAGATAATCCGGGTCCCACAGCTTGCCGTCGGGCGCGGGGCCTTTGCCGAAGTTGAAGTTCACGCCCCTGGCACCGGCGTCCTGCACCCATTTGGGCGTGGCGTAGCGATACCAGCTTTCCGAGCAACTCACGCGGATGGCGATCTTCTTCCCTTTGGCGACCCAGCGCTGGGTGGGCGTGTCAAAGAGAGACCAGTTGAACTCGCCTTCCTTCGGCTCCAGGAACGACCAGGGGACACGCAGGTAAATCACAGACAAACCCGGCCAATCGTCGAGCGTGTCCGACGGCTCCAGCTTCGAGCCGTAGTTCTCGATGAAGTTCGAGTAAAAATGCAGTGTCCAGCCCATGCCCGGGTTCACCAGCGCCTCGCCGGTGTCGTGGGGGCGGACGGTGATGAACTCGTTGGTGGCTCCCAACGAAATCCCAGCAATGGCGGCGAACGCGGTGACGGTCAGAAATTTTTTGGCGGAGAACATGGGATCAAGCGCTGAAGAGATGGTGGAGGGTAGCGTCGAGAAGGTGCGCGCCGAGGGTGCGGGGCTGGCGCAACCGCGCTTCCACCCGCGCCACGATCCGCTTCTGTTCGGCCAAGGGGGGAATGGGAATCGGCATGCGGCGAAAATTACCAACATTCACGCCTTTCAGTGCCACGCCGATTGTTTCGCCAGCCAACCATGAATGACCAAGGCCGGAGTAATGAACTTCGTGCAGATGTCGCGCTCGCCGAGGTCTCTTCTTGCTCATCGGTGGCTTGGTTTTGAATCAAAGCTGCGAAGGAAGAAGACGCTGAGGGCCGGCGCACGGCATTCCCGAGGCTTGAGGCCGGATATGGGGAGGGACTGGTCGGCGGGGTCCCGGAGGCGTTTTTCCAGCGCGGAATGATTGGCGTTCATTTCCGTTGGTGCAATCCAGATCATGGCGTGGCTATGGATGGCAGCGTGTGTTGCTGGAAGAACTTCACGATGAGGGCGGGAGCGACCGACGGAAATACGTGCGCGCCGGGGTGGGTGAACGTTACCACGGGCGCTCCGTCTTTCGAGGGATACAGGGTGCAGCCTTTCTCGCCTTCCCAAGGCTGGCCCTCGGCGCATTGGTTCAGCTTGCGCAACGCGTCCATCATCTGTTGCTGCCAGGCGAATTTGACCAGGGTGTCGTTCTCACCGGCGACGTGCAGCACGGGTTTCGGCTTGAGTTGGGTCCGTGTGCGGGTCGCGGCGGCGGCGGACGGCGCAAAGGCGGCAAACTTGTCCCCGCGCGCGGCCCAGAGGAGGTAAGTGAAGCCGCCGCCGTTGGAGTGGCCCGTGGCGTAAATCCGTCTTGGGTCCACTTTGTAATCCTTTTGAAGGCTAGCGAGGATGGCATCGAAAAACTTCAGGTCACGGTCGCTCTGGTCGCCAAGGGCACTCTGCCAGCCGGGCTTCCTTCCCTCCGGGTCCGTGAGGCGGCCAGGCGTGTTGAGGCCTTGGGGATAAACGACAATGGCCTCCGGCCAGCCGGCGTGAATGCTGAACGTGCGGGCGGCATTCTGCATCGATCCGCCATGCCCATGAAAGGCGAAGACAACCGGCGCTGCACTTTTCCCGACTTGAGGAGGCATGTGGACGAGGGCTTCGCGCACCACGCCGTCCACCGTCCATGCGCGTCGCGCCAGGCTGCCTCCGGCACCGGCAGTGGATGCGGCAAACAGAGCCGTGAGGCAAAGGACGAGGATGCCGAGGATCGAGCGGGAGCAACCCTGGGATTTTAGAGCGGAGTTGGCGCGGCATCGGTCGGCACGGTGGCAGAAGCGCCTTGCGAGCGACGCGGTGGCAGTGACCTTCTCCGTTGGTGTTACCCAGTGCATAGAGTTCCCAAAGTGCTTGGGAAGAGCGTATGAGAACCTGTGCCGACGGCAAGGAAAACGGAGGTGGGGCAGGTTGCGGCGGGATGTGAGGTGAGAGTTTTTCAGGGAACTGTGGGCTGGGCGGTGAAGTTGGAGCCGGAATGCGGGAACATGGGCCGGTCAGGCTGCGCGACGGGCAGGAATTCTGGCTCCCTGAAAAGAAAGGGGCTGTTGGGGTGGTTCGCGTGGTCGCTGCGCTCTGGTCAGCGGGACTTCGGCACGGGCGGAGCCGGCGAGATGTCAGCACTTAAAAGAATGAACGCAGTTGCGGTGGCGTGATTTGTTCAACGTGCGGAAGCGGGATCGGCCCGTGGGATGGGTTGGGTCGCGAGGGTGAGCGCGCAAAAAGGGGGATCAGCTTTGGCGGTCGAGATAGGACTTTCCAGGACGCCGCCGATAGCTATCGCCCGAGAATTGCAGGATGAACTTCCTGTTGCCGGTGGCGTCGGCGATGCGGTCGGCCATGGCGTCGCCGAGAAACTCTTTCACGCCCGGACGCTCCGGTGTGCCTGAGATCGCGAGGTTGGAAATGAGAATGGTCGGGAAACCCATATCGTAACGGTGTTTGAGCATGGCGTTGAGATGCATGAGTTCGCCGGGAAAAAGTACTGTCGCCCCGAGTTCGTCGAACACGAGAAAGTGCGCCTTGGAAGCAATATCCCACACTGTCTCGGGCGGTTCATCCCTGTCCTGATCGTCCGCGCCACTGCGGTGCATGTAGTGGTGGCGCTGGCCGTAGGACGCCCGGTGCTGGATCAGCACGCGATCCTGCGCGAGGTATCGACAATCCATGATGTTCACGGCGCGGATGATGTTGCAGGCAAGCCGGGTCTTGCCATTGCCGGGAAGACCGCAGAACAGCGCAAAGCCGCGGTTGTGCTTGTTGACTTGGTCCACGAACTCCCGGCATCTCTCCAACGCAGTCGCCAACTCTGGGGTGTAAGGATCGAAGGTCTCAAAACTGGTTTCCACAAACTCGCGAGGCACCTCGGCGAAGCTGACTTTGCAGGCTGGGCAAGTGAAATGGGCCTCGAACGGATAGTATTGCCTCCAGTTCTCCTGGGACACCGAACCCCGAAACTCGCGCTCCATGGAGCGGTTATACCAAACGTGTTCGTTATCCTCGGGAAACGAGGCCTTGCGGCTGGCGTCTGCGTCCAAGTCTGATTTCGTGAGCTTGTGCCATCGACACTGATGGAGATCCAGCGAGCTGAGCCATTCGGTGAATTGAGCTTCGCGGGAGAGTTTGGGGTTGATGAGGATCTCTCCGCGAACCCGGTTCTCACGCGGGAAGTATTCCCTGCTTTTGATAGGCTGCATGGATTAGAATTTTTCAGTGGGTCGAAGGTAATCTTCGCGGCGAAATTGCGTGGCAGGTTGTGGCTTTGAGTTGGACGAGATCGGGCGCTGCCATGTCGCCGGGTCGTCCATGAACCGGTCCTGGTTGAAGAACGTGGCGGGGTTGGGCATGTAGCGCGATTCGCCGTTGTAAGTCGCGGCGTAGAGGCGGGTGCGTTCAAGAACGACTGCAAACGAGTGCCGCTTGATCGCCGCACGAATGGCCCGCACTGCGGCTGGTCTCCCAATCTTCTTGGGATATGCCTCGTAGATTTCCGTTTCCATGCCCATTGAACTTTTGGCTGTGGAACACTCCCGCTCCCCCGGAGGGGGAACAGGGGGAGAGTGGATGACCTTATTTGGATCAACTTCAGTGGGATTACCTTTGGCTGCATCGGATTCGCAGGGGGTGTCCTGTATCCATTGCTCAGAAGGGTTCGCAGAAGTGGATGGAGGGGGATTGGTTGCGGATGGGGTGCCGGTGGCCCGGGAATGGGGCAGCCACTCGTGAACGGAGGTCAGGCGATAGTGCGATGGATGTCCGGAATGATCCGTTCGGTTGAGAAGCCGCTGGCTGACCAGGAAGCGGAGGGCCCGGCGAACGGTCTGGGGATGCAGTTGACACGCGCGCGCGATGCTGGCGATGGCGGGGAACGCATCGCCGCGGCCGGCGCGACGAGACATGTGCCCATAAACGCGAAACTGCGCAGGCGACAAGCCGTAGTCGTCGAGGCGGGAGTGGACGAAGAGGACGGCGAAGCTGTCCTGATCGCGGTCTGGCCGAGGAGGCATGGCCACGTCGCGATGGTTGCTGATGGGGTTCATGGCTTTTTTTCCTCCCCGCCCATTGGATTGACTTGGTAGTTGCGGCGCAGGTGGTCGAGAGCGTCGCGCCACGGTATCCGCAGCAGGCGGGGCGAAAGGCGCAGGTAGGGGATCTTTCGGCTGGCAATGAGGTTGTCCACGGTGCGCCGGCTGATGGAGGCGCGCAGGGCAAATCGCGTCTTGGTGTCGAGGTCCGGGGAGTCGGGCGGTTCAACGTGATGTCTTGGCATAACTCTATTGAGTTCGCGCCAGCCAGGCTAACAAAACGGGCACGGGTGCTCGATGCGCTACACCGCCAATCGGCGGCTACCCGAGCGTGCTGCAAGCCGCAAGCTGCGCGATGCGGGTAGGGACGCACACCACACTTGCGGGAGAGTTATGCGGAGATTTTTATTTTTCGCCGCCCTTGCGATCGGGGCGCTTGCCGTGAGCGCGATTTGGAGGCGCCGCGAGTAATGTTGACAGGTCAAATCTCGGGTAGATGGCGTCGGCAAGCGACTCCATGTAGGCCAGGCGACGGTAAAAATGGGATTGGTTCGCCCGCCGCTGGTCCAATTTCGAGCGTTTATCAGCGCTGTGGCAGCGGAAATGTTCGAGCAATGCGTTTTGTCTGGCTGTTTCCTCGTTCTGCCCGGCGTCGCGAAACCGGCGGTAGATCAGGAAATCGTGCCACTCAACCGATGTGCCAAGGAGTTCCGTCTCGTTGAGGAGGCCATCAGCCACCAAGTCTCCGTAGTGGCGGTGTCCCTTCTTCAGTTCCGTGGCCAGCCACTGCCCCATCTCATTCGCCGTCTTCTTGGTGAGGATGGCGCGTGGAATGGCGAAAAGACGGTAGTCTTTTGCGAGTATTTCAAAGGCTAAGGTCTTAGTCATGGCCCGGCTGGTAATGCCTGGCGCCTCTTTTTCCTTCAGAATCTCCTCACAAGTCCAAGCGTGGAAGAACTCGCTTTCGTAGGGAGCGGGTGAATCGGACTGGCTCCCGGTGATCGGGTTTTTGGGGCGGCAATCGCATCGGCGGCGCCAAAGAAACTGGAAGGCCCGATTCAATCCAACCGGGGCTTCCGGCCATGAGTGCGCCAAGGTGAAGGGCCATGAATATGCGTTCCATTCTTCGATTGGGTTGACCCAATCGCGAAGTCTCGGATCGTTGCTAGTAGTCCAGTGGATGTCGGGGCCGTAACTGATGAGCCGACCGGAAAGATTGGCAGCACTATGGCTGGGAAACCATCGCCAATTGAGCATGTCTCTCGGGTTGGTGCCCTCACCAATCAAGGTTTTCCGCAGGGTTTGGACTTTCGTTTGGCTCCCGTCGTTGTCCGCAGGTCTCGCGACGACCGTCACCATGAACAGAGGATCGGGGACGAGCCATTGAAGGGCGATGGCGCCGAAGCCATGCCTGTGTTTGATTTGATCTACGAGAGACCACGCAGCAACCCATGCCTTCCCACGAGTGCCGGCTTTTGGGGACCGGGCGATCCGTTTCTGATATTGGCGTTCCTTGTTGTCCAGTTCGATCAACCGCGTCACGTCCGCCCGGAATGCTGTATTGCGGCGGAGCAATTCCCAGATCTTTGCAGGGATGATTTCATCCCTATTGTCGAGGTTGCATGGATTGAACGCAGGGGCTCGAAGTTCAGCCATGGGCATGGAGCGTATCCGTGCGCCACGGCGTGTCAACGGGAGCAAATCGGTATCACGCCACCGCAGCAGAGGGCATCAGCACGACTTTCTCCTGCCCGGCGCCGGGCACGATGGAGAACCAATCCCTCGCCTGTTCTTCGGTCACGAGCTGGCGGTAGTGCTTGAAGATCATCTGCGGAGAATTGCCCGCTTCGAGCGAGACCTGCCCGACGTCCTTGATCGCGGCGAGACGGTAGGAAATGAAAGAGTGCCGGAGGCCGTTGCGTTTCCAAGGCACGCCGGCCTTGGGGGCAAGGTTCAGGAAGAGCTGCTTGTCGTTGCGCGCGAATTCGGTGACAGGCCCGAAGGGTCTGGCGTAGGGCGCGAGCCAGGCCACCAAGTTGTCCGGCACCGGAGCGAGGCGGCGCGAAGCGGTCTTGGCCTTGGAGGCTTTGACCTCGATGAAACGTTTTGCGAGGTTCACCTCGGACCAGTCGAGGCGCTCGATCTCGGCCGCGCGCAATCCAGAGAAGGAAGCGATGGCAAGGTAGGGAATCATCTCGGGCCGGGCCATGGCGAAGAGCCTGCGCATCTCGTCGGGGGTGAAGATCTCGATGTCGCCTTCGTTGTCCTGCATTTTTTCGACGGCATCCATTTCGGAGTGATCCTTGGGCAGATAACCGCGCTTGATCGCGAACTTCATCAAGGTGCCGATGAGACGGCGGTGATTGTTCTGGGTGCGCGGAGCGAGCCCAAGCCGACGAATATACGCTTCAATTTCCTGCCCGCTGATTACAGCAAGAGGGACATTGAAGGCGGCGGCGAAGTGTTCAAGGCGACCCTTGAGGTCCTTGATGTAGATGTCGCTCTTGCCCGCGTCGGTCTTGGCCTTGAGCATTTCGGCCACGATCTCGGCGACGCTCTTGGGATTGTGGATGACCGGATGGCGCTTGAGGTAGAAGTCCGTGCATTCCTTGAAGGAGACGTTCGGCGGCAGCCGGCGCATTCCCTGCACGTAGTCCGAGACGGACAGGTAGAGGTCGGCGTTCGGATTCCATTCGCGAAGCAACTGAATGCTTCGGATGTAGTCGCCGCGGTCGCGACCGGTCAGCTTGAGAGCTTCGGCGTCACCATTGGCGAGCTTGATCAGGGCGATGTCGGCTTCGGCCCTGGCTCTGGTGAGGTCGGAGAACTTCCGTTTCACCCGTGCGGAGCCGTGGTAATAGACGAGCGTGAACTGGGGATGCTCGGCCTTTAGTTCGCGCAGGCCGGTTACCGGGTCCTTCCGGTAGATGCGGTTGACCGTGGGATAGATGCTAACCGAAACGCTGCCCCGTTAATTCGAGAAAACTCTCATTCGCCAACATAAAGTGGTGGAGGCGCCGGGAGTTGAACCCGGGTCCCAGGCAGAATTACCAGCCGCGACTACATGCTTAGTCCGGGAAAGATTGTCGGCGGCTGGTTAAGGCCCGGACGCCAGGCCAGCCGCGTAGTTCGCATGGAGAGTTTCGGCAGCCGGCGCGCGATCTCCGCCGTCTGCCTAACCTGCTGCAGCGTTCTTCACCTGAGCAGGTGTGCGGTGAGAACGTCGGGGCACTTAGGCCGCGAGAGCCAATTCTTCGTTAGCTTTTATTTTTTTGGTCCGATGTTTAACGAGGCCAACGAACCATCCTCGGCATGCCGCCTCTGGCGCATCTTCATGGTCGAAACCAGTACGCCCCCAACCAGCGAGCGCACGCACTGTCCGCCAACAGCCGCGGCCGGTCAAGCGGGCGGGCAGCAAATCCCTTGGCCGCCGGCCCGGCTTCTGCCAAACACGGGTCATGCAATCCCTGCGCCGCCTGTTCTTCTGCACATTCACCATCGCCGGCCTCCTTTTGTCCGCGCCAGGTATGCGCGCGGCCGCGCCCCGGCCGAACATCCTCTTCATTCTGGCGGACGATCTTGGCTCGCATGACGTGGGATGGCGGGGCAGCATCATCAAGACGCCGCATCTGGACCGGTTGGCCCTTGGTGGCGCGCGGCTTGAACAGTTTTACGTGCAGCCGGTGTGCTCGCCCACCCGCGCGGCGTTGATGACCGGGCGCTACCCGATGCGCCACGGATTGCAGACGGGCGTGGTTCGGCCCTGGGCGCAATACGGGCTCCCGATTGAGGAGCGAACGCTGCCGCAGGCGTTGCACGACGCCGGCTATGTCACCGGCATTTTTGGCAAGTGGCACCTCGGCCATTTCGCCCCCGAGTATCTTCCCACGCGGCGCGGTTTCGACCGGCAATACGGCCATTACAACGGCGCGCTCGATTATTTCGCGCACACCCGCGACGGCGGATTCGACTGGCACCGCGACGACAAGGCCTGCCGTGACGAGGGCTACACCACGTTCCTCGTGGCGGACGAGGCGGCGAAGTTCATCCGCGAACACGACGGGAAAAAACCATTCTTCGCCTACGTCCCGTTCAACGCGGTTCATGCGCCGTTTCAAGTGCCGGAGAATTACAAGCAGCCCTACTCCAATCTTCAGGGCAACCGCCGCACTTACGCCGGCATGATCACCGCCATGGACGAAGCCATCGGGCGCATCGTGGCCGCGGTCGAGGCGCGCGGATGGCAGGGCAATACTCTGGTCATCTTCAGCAGCGACAACGGCGGGCCGAACCCCGGCCGGTTGACCAGCAACGGCCCGTTGCGCGCGGGCAAGGGCACGGTCTATGAGGGCGGTGTGAAAACCTGCGCCTTCGCGCACTGGCCGGGCCAGATCAAATCCAACTCCGTGGTCAACGCACCGCTGCACATCGCGGACTGGTATCCCACATTGCTCAAGCTCGCCGGCGCACGCCTGGACCAAAAGCTGCCGCCCGACGGTCTCGACGCCTGGCCGGCCATCAGCGCGGGCGCGCCGTCCCCGCACGATGCGATCCTCATCAACGCCTCCCCCAAGGGCGGCGCGCTGCGCATGGCCGACTGGAAACTCGTGGTCAACGGCGGCGTGGCGGAAGATTTCGACGGCGAGGAAGCGGCTGCCGGCGCACCCGCTGCCGGCGCGGCCAAGGCTGGCGTCGAACTCTTCAACCTGTCCGACGATCCCTCTGAAAAGAACAACCTCGCCGCAGCGAATCCAAAGAAGCTGAAAGAACTCCGCGCCCGTTACGACGCGCTGGCCAGGCAGCAGATTCCTCCCAAGGCCGCGCCGAAGGCCAAAGGTTTCACCTCCCCGAAAGTCTGGGGAGAGTTTCCATGAAATGCGGGATCCCGCCCCACATCGCGGGGCAGGGGATCCCGCAGTGACACCCTTGCGCACGCCCTCCCTCCCAGGCGCTCACCGCCGATGATTGCGCCGCTCTTCACGACTGCCTACTCTCCGCGCACGAATGAAGAAGTCGGGCACAGTTTATCTTGTCGGCGCAGGGCCGGGCGATCCGGGTTTGATCACCGCGCGCGGCGCGGAGCTTTTGGCGGGGGCGGACGTGGTCGTTCATGATGCGCTGGTCAATCCGGCCTTGCTGCGCCTCGTTCGCAAAGGCGCAGAAATCATCTTCGGCGGCAAACGCGCCCGCGACCACGCGCTGCCTCAGGAAGAGTTGAACCAATTGCTCATCGCCCACGCGCGCGACGGCAGGAACGTCGTCCGGCTCAAGGGCGGCGACCCTTACATCTTCGGGCGCGGCGGGGAAGAAGCGGCGGAACTCGCGGCGGCGGGCGTGCCCTTCGAGGTGGTGCCCGGCGTTTCGTCGTTCACGGCCGTGCCGGCGTACGCGGGCATTCCCGTCACGCATCGCGAGCATTCGTCGGCGTTCCTCGTCATCACCGGCCATGAAGACACATCCAAGCCCGAGAGCGTGGACTGGGAGCAAGTCGCAAAAATGCCGGGCACCAAAGTCATCATGATGGGCACCCAACGGATGGGCGAACTGGCCAAACAACTCATCGCCGGCGGCATGAACGCGGACACGCCCATCGCCATGGTCCGCTGGGGAACAACCGGCGAACAACGCACCATCGAAGGAACCCTCGCCACCATCGCCGACATCCTTGCCCGCGAAGACTTCCGGCCCCCCAGCATTGCCGTCATCGGCGACGTCGTGAAACTGCGCGCCAAGCTGAACTGGTTCGAGAAACGCCCCTTCTTCGGTCGCCGCATCGTGGTCACCCGCACGCGCGACCAGGCCGGGCAACTCGCCCGCCAACTCGCCTCCCGCGGCGCCGAAGTCCTGGAAATTCCCACCATCCGCATCGAGGCGCCGGACGATCGCCAATCACTCGTCGAAAGCATGGCCGGCCTGGGCGAATACGACTGGGTCATCTTCACCAGCCCGAACGGCGTCGCCCAGTTCTTCGATTACTTCTTCAAGACCTTCGAGGATGTCCGGGACCTTGGCGCCTTGCGCTTTGCCGCCGTCGGGCCGGCCACCGCCGCGAAACTGCGCGAGATGCACATCAAAGTGGACCTCATGCCCGAGGAATTCGTCTCACGCAAAATCGCCGCCGCATTCAAGGCTCACCAGGACATCGAGAATGTCCGCATCCTCATCCTGCGCGCCCAAGTCGCCAACCCCGAACTCGTCCGCGAACTCGAAGCCCTCGGCGCCATCGTCGATGACGTATCCATCTACAAAACCGTGCCCGAAACAGCCGACGAAACCGGCGCGGCCTCCTCACTGCTCGAACGCGGCGCCGACTGGATCACCTTTGCCAGCGGATCCAGCGTCGAGAACTTTCACGCCCGGTTCGACCTGCCCGCCCTTGCCCGGAAATTCCCCGCACTCAAACTCGCCTCCATCGGCCCCGAAACCAGCAAGGCCATCCGCAAACTCGCGCTGGAACCCGCCGTCGAAGCCAGGACTCACACCATCGAAGGACTCGTGCAGGCGCTGGAAAAAGCCGTGAAACCCAAGTGAAAAGCCTTTTTGCCCGCCAGATGCCTTGGCTACCGTCCGCGCCGTGAAACTGTCGCTCAAGAGTGATTACGCAGCCCGTGCCGTCCTGGCACTGGCCCGCCATCATCCATCGGGCAAACCTCAGCGCGTCGATGACATCGCTGCCGAACAGGGCCTCCCGCCCAAATACCTCGTGCAAATCCTCATCGAACTGAAGGCATCGCGGATCGTCCGCAGCCTGCGCGGCAAGGTCGGCGGATACATGCTCGCCCGCCCCCCCGCCGAGATATCCCTCGGTGACATCCTGCGGGCCGTTCACGGCGAGGTCTTCTCCGCCTCCGGCCTGGATTCCACGAACAGCCCGCCCGAACTCCGGGCCGCCTGGATGCGCCTTCAACAAGCCGTGGACTCCGCCGCCGACGCCATCACCTTCCAACAACTGGTCGAACAATCCCAGGACAAGGCGAAGATGTATTACATCTAACCAGATGGTCGCGCCGGGCCTTTGGAGTGCGCGGCATGACCTTGTCATCACCCGCATCTTTCGCCACGAGGTGGAACTTGTCGCGCTGCGACAAGTAGCGCCGCGTTAGAGCGGCGCAACGAATTCGCCCCCAGCGGTGCGTGAACGGACCGCCCGTTGAACGCGGGCTTGTTTTGTCGCAGCGCGACAAAACCCACCACCTCGGGCCGACAGCAGCCAGGGAATGTGGGTAAAGACAAGGCCATGACGCCGCTTTCCCCGGCGCGACATGTCGCGCCGAACCAAAGCGTTGACACGTCTGCGCACTCCCAAACGCGCTCCCTCTCCAATCTGGCTGCCCCCGATCTGGTTGACCTTCACTACATCCAACCATACGGCCGCGTCTTCACACGCGCGGCCATCTTTCGCCGCAGGGTGGAACTTGTCGCGCTGCGACAAGTAGCGCCGCGTCAGAGCGGCGCAACGAATTCGCCCCCAGCGGTGCGTAAACGGACCGCCCGTTGAACACGGGCTTGTTTTGTTCATGGTAATGGCGAACCGGCCGTTGCCATGCCCCAGGCTTCTCGTTCCACGGAGAATCACGAGGAACTCGCTTCTGTGGCCGAAAGTCAGGCCGG
>CAYQWK010000177.1:0-11911 GCA_964420805.1 uncultured Bifidobacteriaceae bacterium
GGAGGGAGGGATACCCGCAGCGGTCTCCGACTGACGAGCAACGAAGCCAGCGGGCGTTTTCGTCGAAAACCCTCCGGGCGGCGGGCCTTTTGATCGTGGCCAGCGTTGGCTCAACTGTCACAGCCCGCTGCGGGGCATGGCCCGTGCGGCTCGCACCTCCGGTCTCGCCGCCTTGGCCACGCGCAAAATCCCTCGCCGCAGGACCCCACGCAATTTTCAGACAGGCTCTTGGCAGAAGGCTTTTGGCGCTGGGATGAGGATATGAAGCGAGGTGGTCGAGGGCGGGTCATGAAAACGCCATTCCCAGAATCCCAACGGGATTTTATCTCTCAGCCCAGGGTTGCGCGCCGCGCGATGGGAAGAGGACGTTCCCCCTCCCGCAGCCGGGGAGGAAGAATGAACCGGGGCGGTTGCGGAATTGCGGCGGCAATCGTGGCAACCGACAACACCGCGTGGTGACAAATCACGCCGGAGGGAGGTCGAGCCGGACAGGAAATGGGAGGTTTCTGGCGTAGATGTCGTCCCAGTCGTGACCGGGGATGTGTTGCTTGCAGAGGTCGAGTTCCCGGTATTCCCCCGCCTCGCCGCCGGGGCGGAGTTCCAGGTCCATGGGGCCGGGAATGCCATCGACGAACCGCATGGAGCTGCCCGGACCGTGGCCCGCCGCGCGCATGTGGTCGGCAACGGTGTGGGCCTGGGTGGACCAGGAGGTCGGAAGCCGCAGGTTGGCCGCAGGAGGCAGGGGAACCTTGTTGCGCCAGACGCGGTGGAGATGACGGGCGTTGGCGGGCGGAAACCAGTTGCGGACGCGCGGCCGGGTGAACGGAAGCTGGTAATGGAGGTTATGGGCCTCGGTGGGAAATTCCAGGGCAAGGGAGTTGATCTCGTTCACGGTGAGACAGGTGGTGACGAAGTATTCGTCGTCCGTCTCCTTGAAGGGAAAGGCAAGAATGGAATCGCAATAGGGGTAGAGGAAGGCGCGACCCAGGCCGACCTGGCTGGCGATCACGGGCGAGCCGAAGATGACGGTGAGAAGGATGGAGAGGTCCGTGCCCAGCGGATTGGGAACGCGGGAATTGAAGCGCTGGAGAACGTGGTCGGCAAAGACAAGGCGTTTGCCCGAGACGTAAATCTCGGGGGAAAAATCCGGCCCACCGTAGAAGCGGAAGCGGTGGCAGGGGCCGAGATGCGTCTCCTTGATGATATGCTGGACAATGGTGACATGGGAGACCATGTCGTGATCGAGAAGGGCCAGGAGGCGGACATCGTCAGGGCGCCGGGAATTGTAGCCGGAGCAAAAGCAGAGGCCGGCCATCTTGCGGACGATCTTGTCGAAGCCGCCGCCCCGGCGGTCCACGCGGGCGATGCGCGCGGGCAGGCCGCCGAGAAACTCGAGGTTCAAGGCGCGCAAAAGGACGGGAAGCTGGGCGGTGTGGGGATAAAGATGGACGCGCCCATGACGTTCCTCGACGACTTCAAATTCCGACCGGTAGAAGGAATCAAAGGGGAGGTGTTTCACAAGCCGGAGACGTGATGGGTTGCGCTATGCGCAGGCATTGCGCCGGAGGCTTTGGCGTCGGTTGACATGGAAATCACAAGAACCATCGTCAATGGCCCGCGCATTTTCAAGCGGGCCGGCGGCCGGGATTCCCTGCTGGAACTTCCCCGGCCCTGGCTGTGCGCGAAGATCCGCGCTCCAACCCTGGGCTGGATGTTGCCCCGTTGGGACAAAGGGCGGAGGATTCGTGTTTATGCAAGGCCGGAAGAAATCCAAGCCGTCGAAGGGGCGAAGCGTGCCGCGAATGCCAGGGCGCCAATGCGGCATGGCAGCAAGATGCTCCTGGTTCGGCGGCGAGACACAGGGACGAAATTGATTCAGGTCATGTCCGGGAGGACGGCAAGAGGTGCATCAGTGAGATGACTTCAAAAAGAAATGTCCGTGGCAGAACCAAGAAAGGAAGACCATGCGCAGTAAACTTTTATTCCTGGTATTGTGTGGCTGGCTGGGTGGACCGGCGTTTTGTTTCGCCGCCACGCCGGTGTCGCCGGTCGGGACATGGCAGATCGAGTTCCGCACGACGGCGGTATCCCCAACCTACATGACCTTCAAGGAGGATTACACGATGACAGGGTATTCAGGTCCGGACCCGTCCTTGATTGAGGGAACCTGGGGCTTCGACGCGAAAGGGAAGCTGGTGACGCAGTTCAAGATGACACGCAGCGACGGGAGCGGTCCCACGTTTGACGTGACGATGACGACAACGATCGGGAAAACAGGCCGGATGGGCGGGAGCGCGCGGGTGTCGAACGGTTTCAAGGGGCGAATTGCGGGTGTGAGGACCACGCCGGTGCCGGACATTTCGGGAACGTGGCACACGGGATTCAACACCGAGCACGGGAAGTTCAGCCTGCCGTTGTCCTATGCCTCCAGACCGGACTGGCCGGGAATGTATGAAATCACCTGCGAGTCGCAGCCGGATTTGTTCGGGCGGGCCATCCTGCTGTCCAATGGGTGGTTCATGTTCTATGTGTTCGGGGATGTTTATCCCGCCATGGAGGTGACGCTGGCATCCGGCCAGGGGAAGATCATTTTTACGCGGATGAAGGCAAACCTGAAGGGCGAGATCGAAAGCGGCTACGGAAGAAGATTGCGGGTGCAGATGTATCGTTGAACGCAGGACGGAATCGACCCGAAGGCCAAGCCGCGCGATTGGCGAGGTGGTCCGGGCCGTTGATTCTGGTCAATGTAACGCGGGGATGGGGCACTCATTCTCCGCGCAACAAGTGAACCCGATTGCCAAGCCATCATTGCCCCGGTCCATCACCGGCGGGTCGTGGTGGTTCATCCACGCATGAAACACACGCTCTTCCGAACCATCACCACGGTGCTCCTGCTCGCGGCGTCCCTCGCCCGCGGCGCAAGCTGGGTGGACAGCTACTGGCCCCTGCACGAAGGAGACTACAAGGTCTTCAACTACAAGGGAGGCAAACAACTGACCGTGGAAGTGAGTTCCGACTGGGAAGGCGGATACGTCATCTCGATGGATTCACCCGACGGATCGGGAGCCGAATTCCATTCCAAGTCCGGGGGCAACGTTTATCTCACGCGAGTGAAAGTGGGATGGAACAATGTCTTCATGAGTCCGCCCGTCCTCTTGTTCACCGAGGACATCATGGAGCGCGGAGGCACAGTGAGCACGAGCACAACGGTCAGCCAGCGCGGGCTCGACTATAACGCGACATTCACCGTGAAGGTCGGCGTGGCTGGAACGGTGACGGTGCCGGCGGGCACTTTTTCCAACTGCCGCAGCGTGAGCGTGACGGAGAAGGCGAGCATTCCGGGACGCGGGACGGTGTCCGCCAATGCCATGACCGCGATATTGGCGCCCGACGTCGGGGTGGTCCGGAAACTGGTCGGCAAAGGCGTGTGGGCGGACCTCTTTTCCGGAATCGTCGGGGGAATTGATGTGGGAATTCTGAGTTCGGGTCCGCCTGTGGTCACGATCAGCACGCCCGTTCCCAACCAGAAGATTCCCGGCCCCGCCGGCCTTCTGGCCGTTTCCGGCACCGTGAGCGCAACCCAGCCGGGAACGCAGGTGTTTTACAAAGCCAACGATGGCGATTGGAAGACGGCCACGGTCAACGGATCCGCCTGGAACGGAACCATTCAAATGCGGGTGGGCGTGAACACATTGACCGTCTCGGCCCGGGACTCATTGGGGCGGACTTCCCTCGACAAGACGGTGCAGTTCCAATGTGTGCTCAATGTCCCGGTGGGATTGATCGTGATCGGAGCCGGCAGCGTCCGCGGAATCAGTGACGGACAAATCATCGAAACAGGCACGGAGATCCGGCCGGCCGCAATCGCCGCCAAGGGCTACGCACTGGCCGAATGGCGGATCAGTATTGGCGACGTGCCGGTTCTTGCGACCAACCGCGCTGTGCCTTTCATCATGGAATCAAACCTCGTGGTGACCGCGACATTCGTGGATGTAAAAAAGCCGGTTCTCAGGGTGCTCGCGCCGAAGAAATCGCAGCAATGGAGCGAGAGCACTTTCAAAATCGAGGGCACGGTGAAGGACAACGGACCCGGCGGCACGGTCTGGTTCCAATTGAACGGGGGCGCGCCCCAACCCGCCGCCGGATGGAGCAACTGGTGGGCGGACATCAACCTGGCGGAAGGCACGAACAGGCTGAGCATTTACGCCGAGGACGAGGGAAACAACCGCAGCGTCACCCTGAACGCCCGCGTGATCCGCACCCCGCCCCAGCCAGCAAGGAACGGACGGATACGTTGAAACCGCCAATCCACGCGAATCGACGCCAAAGGGTTGGAAATGCGCCGGTCGCAGGCGGATGTGACCCGGGTTGATTAGCTGGAACGATGCAGTGGGTCCGGCTTGGCGAAGATCAGCACCGCGCCCCGGCAAGGCCCGCGTCCCAGATCGGAAACCGGGTTCAACCTGCCCCGGCGGACAAGCTGTTCATAACGTGTGAACGTTTTTCGCTTGGTGTCCCCGGCGGCGGTTTCTACCGTCCGCGCCATGTTCCGACTGCCTTTCGTTGCGCGAAGTTTCTTTGCCCTGCTCCTGCTCGGCACGCTGATGGTGCGCGGAGCGGACACGCCTGCCAGCACCACGGCCACGAACACCACCGAGGCCGACCAGCAGATGCTGCGCACGTTGCTGCTGTTGCAGGACCAGCTTCGCAACACCCAACGCGAGATGCAGGAGGCCCGGGCCGCGGCGGACGCGGCCTCGAAGCGCGCGGCAGAACAACTTGCCACCCGGCTCGTCACCATCGAGCAGGCGCTGGCCGCGCAGGAGAGAAATTTCAACGAGCAGCGGCAGAAAGATTTCGAGGCCATGCACAGTTCCAGCCAGATCACCCTGGTGACGGTGGGCCTGATCGCCGGCGTGGCGTGCCTGGCCATTTTACTCACGGGCTGGCTGCAATTGCGCGCGGTGACACGGCTCACGGAAATCACGCGGCAGCTTCATGAACTCCCCGGCCTGCACGGCGCCGCGCGGCAGCTTCCCTCGATCGGCCATTCGCTTACCGTGACACACGCCCCCGAACCGTTGCCGGACCCGCTGTCCGGCGCGCTGGATCGTCTTCAGGCGCGCGTGCAGGAACTTGAACAGACCTCCCAACTGACGCCGCCCGCGACTCCCGTCCGAGCAGACGCGCCGGGTTCCCGGGCCGCCACGCTCGTGGCCAAGGGACAATCGCTGCTCAACCTCGACAAGCCGGAGGAGGCGCTGGCCTGTTTCGACGAGGCCATCAGTGTCGATTCCAGGAACATCGAGGCCTGGATCAAGCGCGGCTCCGCGCTGGAACGCCTGCAACGCATCGACGAGGCCATCGCCGCCTACGACCGGGCCATCGAGGCGGACCAGTCCACGGGCACGGCTTATCTCTTCAAGGCCGGCGTGTACAATCGGCAGAAGAAATATGCCGAGGCGTTGCAGTGCTACGAAAAGGCGCTGGCCGTGCAGAAGACCCGCGGCACGCCCGCGCCAGCCGCCGCCCCGGCGTGAACCGCCCTCCGACGCGCGACGAACACGGCACCGGCGCAACCCTGCCTCGCGCGATCAAGGCGTACGAGCGCGCTGAAAGAGTTTCGGCATGCTGTTCGTTCCGAGCTGCCAGGAGAACCAACCGTTGTGGAGTTGCTGGGTATGTATCGGCAACCACTGCGCCAGATTTGTCGACTGCTCGATCACAAACGGCTGCGCCGGGCGCCCGATGAAGTCGATGCCCATGTTGGTTCCGGTGCCGAACGGGGCAAGGTATAGGGAGCCGGTTCTTCCCAACACCAGTTGCGCGCTCCCGGCATCTCCCGCGAATCCATCCAACGCAATCCAGTATTCCTGCCCCGCCAAGGCGGTGAACTGCACGCGGCTTGATGAGATGGCTTCGTCGTCGTCATTGGCCGCGACGAGCGTGAGCGCTTCGATGTTCGTTCCCGTGTAGACGGCCAGCGTGGTGTCGAAGTCGCTGCCCACGGTGGATGCAAACCAGCCGGCTGATTCCGGCGCCGTCCACCGCCACCAAATAGAATGTCCGCCGACCACACCCGCGTGGTTTGTCTCGCCGGCCTCTTTCGATGCCCCGGTGGTAAAGGTCCGGACCACATTCGGTCGCAGAAGCAGAGACGCACCACCGAAGCTGTCGTTGGCCGCCGTGGGGGCGAAGCGCAGCCTGATGTCTCCGGTGCGTCCATCGGTGGTGTCCACCGCCACGGCGTAGCTCGCGCCAGCGAGGGCCGCAAAGGTCACCGCGCTGGCCGGGGCGCCGGGCCGGCAATCGTCGTTGGTGGCGATCAGGGTGAGCGCGGCCAGGTTGCTTCCGGAATAAACCGCCAGAACGGTGTCGAAGGTGGAACCCCGCGTGTCCACGGTCCAATCGCCGCCGGATGGCGCGGTCCAGGACCACCAGACCGAGGCGCCGCCAGTGCGCGGGGTGTGGGCGGGTTCTCCCGGTTGCGATGCGGCGCCGGCATTTGAGCCTCTCACGACCGAGGCGCCGTCGGGCACCGGCGCGCGTTGCTCGAAATCGTCATTCGGCGGAGCAAGACGGAAAGTCACTGGCACGGCGGGCTGGATTGCGCCGAAATTGTCCGTGGCCGTGGCTCCAATGGTGGAAAAGCCAGGCGGAAGATTCGAAAGGAGAAAGGTCCATGAAACATCCGCGCCGCCGGTGAGGCGGTCGAAATACCCGCACGTCATCCCGGTGATCAAGCCATCCGAATCCTGGGCATGAATGGTCACCGGCACCGGTTCGCCGGCCAGCAACCGTTGGCCGTTGGTAGGCGAAACGATGCTTACCAAAGGTATGTCATTAGGCACGATGCTGGCGTCAAAGAGGAGTTGGTAGGATCCGGGCACCCCGGCGATGGCGATCTGGTAGCTAGTGCCGGCTTCACCCATGAATGTGTACGAACCGCCCGCCGCGCGCGGTACCGGCGCGAGTTGATTCAAGTTGGTGCCAGTGTACACGTACGTCGTGGCCGGATAAGAGAAAGCCGGGACGACAGTGTAAATGCGCGTGGTCGGCGCGGTCCATCGCCACCAGACCGACCTGGCTCCAGCGCCGAAAAACTCGCCCGGCTCCGACGACGCATGCAAAAGGTCCCCGGTCATGCGCGCGGGCGTGCCGGTCAGCGCCAGGCGATTGCTAAAATAGTCGTTTGCAGGAGGAGCGATATCAACGGTAAGCAAGTACTCGCTGCCTGCGCTGCTGGAGATCCTGAAGTAATAGTTGCTTCCAGCGACGGCAGGGAAACTTGCGAAACTGTTGGAACCAACAATCCAACTGGTACCGACCTCGACAAGATTAGACAAAGCAGCGCCGCGAAAAACACTCATACCTGCCGAACGTGCGCCTGTGTGTGCGATTGCCTGGCCACTGCGTGGTGAAGTCCAGCGCCACCACACTGCCGTAGCGCCGAAGGTGTGACCGACTCCCTCGAAATGGTCGCCACCAATGAGGAAGGCGTTGGTGAAATCATCATTCGCGGGCCGGGGGAAGAGCGCGTAGCGGATCAAAGCTTCTGCACCCAAGTCCGTCCACCAATCGCCGGAGAAATAGAAGCTGCCTGTGGCAAGAGCGATCTCGTAACGGTTCCCGGCACTGACTGGCGCAACCCATCGTTCGGGAAAGCCCTCGGTTTGGAAGGACCGGGTTCCGACGACCGACAAGCCCGTCACCGTTGTTCCGGAATATACCGGTGTCCGGAAAGACAATGGCGCGTACGTTTCAATCACCAATCTTCCTGTCGCGGGCGCGGTCCAATTCCACCAAGCCGAACTTTCAAATGTCACGCCCCCATGATTCGTCTCTCCCGCCTCCTTGGTCGCGATTCTGAATGGAAACGAGAACAGGCCGGAGGTTCCAGCCAACGGGATTGAGTTCGTGAAGAAATCATTCGGAAGCGAGTTGGTTATATGCAACAGCGTCGGCGCGCCAACCGCCGCACTCCCGACCGCCAACGCATATTCCCTCCCGGCGAGACCTTGGAAAGCGACACGCGCTCCGGAAGTATTCGTCCGTGCTCCGAGCAGGGTGAGATTGGTGCCGGACGCCTCGTAGACCGCCAGACGTTGAAACGTGCCTTCGGCGAGATACCAACCGTTACTGGGTGCAGTCCAAGACCACCAGCTGGCTGCGAAAGGTTCGCCAGATTGCTGCTGGCTCCTGGAAACGTTGATGGGCAGGAACTCCATGCCCCCGATGGGAACGCGCGTTGACACAAGGTCGTTCGACGGAACAACCGTGTAGTTAGAGAACGCGGATACGCCTAGGTGTCCAGCCGCATCGAGGGCCGTGACAAATAAGGTGTATGGACCCGCCTCAAGATTGCTCAACGTGAACTGAAACGGCGGGCCGGAAAGCGCAAAACTCACGGTTGGACCCGAGTTCAACACCACTTGCACAACATCGTCTTCCGGGTCAGTCACCAATACACTGAACTCATACGCGCCGCCCGCGAGGTTCGTAAATCCCGCCGGCCAAGTTGTGAATGCGACCGTCGGCGCGCTGCCAGTGGTGAAGCTCAGAAGGCAGTCTCCGCCCGAGTTCGCGCGCGTGCAGACAGCGATACGGTAGTTCTGGCCGGCTGTAGCGTTGAAACTCAATCCGGCGTCTGTGCTGTATGGCCGCATGTCGTTCACACCCGCCACCGCGATCAGATTGGTGAGCGAGTTGCCGAGGTAAACAGCCAGCACTGGATCGGCATTCGTCGAGGTGGCGAACAGCGTCACCGGCCCGCTGTTCGATGGGGTCCACGAATACCAGAGCGTGTTCCGAGAGGATGTTGAGCCGCCATGGTTCGGCTCGCCCGGTTCCTTCGTCGCTCCACGCGTATCGATTTCGAGGCTGGTGCCGGGCTGGATCGGGGCGGGGTTGGCAAAATCGTCGTTCGCGGGCGAAGGCCAGAAATCCACATTGAGTTGGAAGGGGCCGCCCAGAGAATCCGTCAGTGCGAACACGGTGTCGTCGCCCGAAAGGACAGGCAGCCAGAGAGTCCCGCTCGCCACCGTTCCAAGGGTGGTGAGATTCGACAAGACGGCACCGCGGTACGCAGCCAGGTTGGGTTGCGTGGCGCTCTGGGCCAGGAAAGTGGCATTCCCCCGGCCTGGCGAGGTCCAGCGGTACCAAACCGTCTGGAAGTCGCTGGAATTCCCGTGCGTCGGCTCACCCGATTCACGCGTTGCGTTCGTGAACGTGCCGGTGGTGCTGACGTGCGCGCCAGCCATGCGCAGAGCATTGGAAAAGGCGTCGTTGCTTGGGATGTAATCAACCACTGGCATCCGGATGCGCAGAACCACTTTGTTCGCGCCGGAGGAATCTCCACCGCTCGCTGATATTCCAATCACCTGGCCGGGTTGCACGGAGTCGGTGAGGGAAGTGACGGGATCGAGACCGCGCGGCCCATAAGCGAAAACATTCCACGGAGGCCCCAATCCGTAATACGCCCACAAGTTCACCGGCAGACTACTCTCAATAGAGTCGATCGTCACCTTTCCGATGCCCGGCGAAGTCCATTTCCACCAGAGCGTGTTTGGCATGCTGCTGGGCGCGCCAGGATCCGTAGGCGCCACGTCCGCTGTGGTCACCACGACCACATCCGTGCCGCTCAGGGAAACCGCGTTGGAGTAATAAAAATTCTCCGGCCGTGGCAGCAACGAGAGCGAGGCTGTGAAAGGCTGGAACTGATTTGCCACCGCGCCACCCGCTCGAACCAGGTATTGCTCCGACCTCCTCACCCGCATCACGAAAGTCGGCGGCCCGGCTGCCAGCAAGCTGAGATTGGTGAAGTTGGTGCCCGCGAAGACATACAGATAGGCACTCACATTGGTAGGGGCGGTCACGGTCGCCAATCCATCTTCCGGCGGAGTCCATGCCCACCACAACGTGCCGAACTGGCTTTCAGGATAAGGCTCGCCAGGTTCGAGCGTCGCGCCATCGAAGCTGCCGTAAAGAGAAACATTGGCCCCGGCGACATGGATGCGCTTGGCAAAAGCATCGTTCGGCGGCGCAGCCAAGGAGATGCGGTTGCCGGCCAGGCTTAGAAGTACCGCGCACATCGGCCCGATGAACATACGGCGGAACAGGTATTCGGTTTTCATACGGCAATCTCTTTTCCCATCGTCCCTGCATTGCGTGGTCCCGAACAGCAATCCGGGGTTCGTTCGATGGAACCTTCCGCAAAGCATAACCGTGAAGCAAGCTGCCATTACCGGAAGTCGCTCCCCAAATTCGTTTCCCATTCGTTTCCGGCTTTCCGGTTTCCGTTTGAATTCGCGCCAACGGCCCCGCCATCCTTGCGCCCGTGACCGCCATTGAAGCCACAGAGTTGCTTGAACGTTTTCGCGCCGGCCTGGTGCCGGCCGCGGACGTGTTGCGGGCGTTTCAAGCCGCGCCGGTGGCCGACCTTGGCTTTGCGCAGGTCGATTTGCACCGCGCGCTGCGCAAGGGTTTCCCGGAGGTCATCTTCGGAGCGGGCAAGACCCCGGAGCAGGTTCTGGCCATCGCCGCGAAGCTTGTCGCGAGCGAGCAGCGGGTTCTCGTCACGCGCATTACTCCCGCTCACGCCAGAATGTTGCGAAAGAAGTTCCGCCACGCCGTTCATCACGAGGCGGCCCGGTGCGTGACCATCGAGAAATCAGCCGCGAAGAAACGTCCCGGCATCGTGGCCGTGCTTTGCGCCGGCACCAGCGACCTGCCCGTGGCCGAGGAAGCCGCCGTCACGGCTGAGATCATGGGCAACCGCGTGGCGCGCCTCTACGACGTGGGCGTGGCGGGCCTGCACCGGCTGTTGCGGCGCATGGAGGATCTCCAGCGCGCGAATGTTCTCGTGGTCGTTGCCGGAATGGAAGGCGCGCTGCCGAGCGTGGTGGCGGGGCTGGTGTCGCGGCCGGTGATCGCGGTGCCCACCAGCATCGGCTATGGTGCGAACTTCGGCGGCGTGGCCGCGTTGCTGGGAATGCTGAACAGTTGCGGCAGCGGAGTGACCGTCGTGAACATCGACAACGGATTCGGCGCGGGTTACGCCGCCAGCCAGATCAACGCGCTGGCGGCGCAAGGAAACGAATGAAGATCGCGAGATCACGAATCCCTCTCCGCGCATTCAATCCGTGAAAACCCTCTATCTCGACATCTTCAGCGGCATCAGCGGCGACATGTTCATCGGCGCCATGCTTGATCTGGGCGTGGACGCGGCCACGTTGGAACGCGAACTGGAGAAGCTGGGCCTGCGCGAATACCACCTGCACATCGGGCGCGGCGAACGCGGCGCGATCGCGGGCACCAAGTTCGATGTCCATCTGACCGACGATCATCCGCATCACCACGGGCACGGCCATCACCATCATGATCACGGTCATGGCCATTCGCACGGACCGGCACATGGCGATCACGGCCGGAACTTCGTCGAGATTCGCGCGCTGATTCAATCCAGCCGACTTTCGGAATGGGTGAAGGCGATGTCGGTCGCGGTCTTTCGCCGCATTGCCGAGGCCGAAGGGAAGATTCACGGCACGCCGGCGGAGAAGGTTCATTTCCACGAGGTCGGCGCGGTGGACTCCATCGTGGACATTGTGGGCGCGTGTCTCAGTCTGGAGTTGCTCGGCCGCCCGCGCGTTCTGGCCGCGGAACCGGTCGAAGGCACCGGCACCGTGCGCTGCGCGCATGGCACGTTTCCAATTCCCGCGCCGGCCACTCTCGAAATCCTGCGCGCCCGCCGTACGCCGTTGCGCCAATGCGACGAGCCGGGCGAGTTGATCACTCCCACTGGCGCAGCTTTGCTGGCCGAGTTTGCAGTCAGCTTCGGTCCGTTGCCCGCCATGACCATCGAGAAGACGGGCTACGGCCTGGGCACGCGCCAGAATAGAACGCGGCCCAATGT
>CAYQWK010000178.1:0-11908 GCA_964420805.1 uncultured Bifidobacteriaceae bacterium
CTCCAGCACGGCCCCCGGGTAGGCCCGGGCCAAGGCCAGCAGGCCGTCGCCCGCGCCGCAGCCACCGTCCAGCACCCGCGCCCCGGAAGGCAGTGGTGCGTGCCGGGCCAAATCGTCCAGGGCACCCAGCGGCGTGGGGTACAGCGGGGCGTCCTGCCAGTGCCGTCGGGGATACAGCAGCACCAAGCCCACGCCCACGCCCGCCCAGGCCCAGGCAGGCACCGCCGCCGTCTGCAAGAGCAAGGCCGCCGGCCAACCGTGGGGCGGCGGCACGACGGTCACAGACAAGGCCATCGCGGACGCGAAGTCCTTCCTCGCCTGGATGCGCCTCTGGCTTGACGCCCACGCGAAGCGTGAGGACTGGACGAGCCAGGACGAAGGTGGCAACGGGCTCTTGAAGTGGTGGCATTACGCGGAGACGAACGAGCGGTTTCGAGGGTCGAACCTCGAATGTCGAACAACGAATGACGAGGCGGAGGGTGCGGCGGCGGGAGCAGATTCCGCGCGCGCGGACCAGGACGACGAAGCCTTGATCGACTCCCTTCCTGCGCGTGTCCATTGGCGCTACGAGCATGACGCGGCGACCAGGGAAACCGCCAAAACGCATGTCACCGCGTTGCGGCGGCGCGCGGCACAGGAGGACGAAGAGGCGCGCCCATTGTTCCGCTTCCGCGCGCGGACACCGCGAGACGAAAAACTCTCGGCGGCGGAAATCGGGTCGGCGCACCACACCTTTCTCCAGCACGTCGGGTTCGCCCGAACGGCGACGTCGCTCGACCTGAAGAACGAGGCCGAGCGAATGGTCCGCGAGGGCACGCTCACGCGCGAGGAGGCCGCGCGGCTGGATTTTCGCGCGCTGCTCGCGTTCTGGGAATCCCCGGAGGGCAAGACCGTGCGCGAGGCAGACCCGAGGACGGTTCACCGCGAACTTCCTTTCACCGCGCGGTTCACCACGGCGGAGTTGCGAGAACTGGGGCTTTGCCGGCAGGAATTCGCGGCAGAGGAGTTCATCATCGTGCAAGGTGTGGTCGATCTCGCGATCATTCGGGCTGACGGCATCCTGGTGATCGATTTCAAAACGGATCATCTGGACGCCGGAGAGATCGACGGGCGAGCGCAGGAATACCGGCCGCAGCTTCAGCTCTACGGCGCGGCGTTGCACCGCATTCACGGCCGGCCCGTCGCCGGGCTGCACCTGCATTTCCTTTCGTGCGGTCGGACAATTCCCGTCGAAAGCCCGGCAAGAATTTTGAGTACAAACCCGGGTTTGTGCGTATAATGCCCATGAAAATGAAAACTGTGCTCGCCGTTGTCACCGCCGTTGCCTTTGCGCTGCCCGTCCTCGCCGCCGAGTCAAAGGACAAGAAGGCCGCCAAACCTTACCCGCTCGAAAAATGCATCGTCTCCGACGAGAAACTCGGCGAGATGGGCAAGCCCTACGTTTTCACGCACGAGGGCCGCGAGATCAAACTGTGCTGCAAGAGCTGCCTCAAGGACTTCAACAAGGAACCCGCCAAGTATTTGAAGAAGATCGAGGGAAAGTGAGATTCCAATGACGAATGACCCAATGACGAATGAGGAAGCGGGCGCGCCGCTCAGCGCGTGGCGCGCTGCGTTCATTCGTCATTCGTCATTCGCCATTCGCCATTTTCACGCGGTGATCGCGCTGGTTATCCTGCTTGCGCTGGCGACGCCCGTGTTCCCGGCAAGAAACGTCACCGCCGCCGCCCCGTCCTGCACCTGCTGCAACAAGTGTTCTTGCTGCGTGTCGAAGGGGGCTCCCTCTGACACGTCAGCGCCGGCGGCTCCCTTGCCGGTGCGCGCGGGTGTGGAGAAACTCTTTCAAGCCTCCTTGTTGACGGCTGTCTTGATGACCGCCGAACAACCCGTGTTCCGAGCCTCGGAAGACGGGCGTTTCATTTTTCTTCCTCCCGGCGTGCCGCTGTTCCGACGGCACTGCGCCCTCCTCATTTGATCGAGTAACCGTCCCCGCCTGTGGTGTGCCCTCGTGTGACGGGCACGTGGTGTTTCGTTGTGATCTTGTTGTTCGATTGAACTGTGAACTCTTTGAACTTTTTCCTGTGGCGCGTCCGTTTTCCTACGGGCGCCGTTGTCATGCTGTGTCTCACTGCGGTTGCGCCAGGCCGGGCCTTGTCCGGCGAGCCGGTGGTCATCACCAGCGCGCTGGTTGAGAAACTGGCTGCCGAGGCGCGCACCAATCATCCCGCCGTCCGCGCGGCCGAGGCCCGGGCCGAAGCGGCCCGGCTTAACGCTTCCGCAGTGCGCGTGTGGGAGGACCCGATGGCGAAGGTCGGCGTGATGGGCGCGGATGTGGAGCGCCGTCGTGACGACGGCGACCTTCAATTTGGCGTCGAGCAGAAACTGCCGTTGTTCGGAAAGCCAACGGCGGCGCGACGCATGGCGGAGACCGAGGCGACCACTGAGAAGCACCAGGTTGAGTTTCGCGCGCATCAGTTGCGGCGCGAGATCACGGCGCAGCTGATGAAGCTGGCGCTGGCGGACCGCATCGCCGCGCTTGGCAGGATCGACCTCGCGTGGCTGGACGCGCTGGTGGAGAACACCGAGACGCGTTTTCGGAACGCGACCGGGAGCCAGCTTGAAGTGCTTCAGGCGCAGAACGAGCGCGCCCGTCGCGCCAACGCGCTGCGCACCGCCGAGACCAATGCCTGGTACGAGCGCGCGGCCTTGAACCGGCTCGTGGCACGAAAGCTGGATTCCCCGTGGCCGGACTACTTGCTGCCAGGCGTCGCGGGCGCGCTGCCCGCCGCGCATGAGCTGGTGCGGCACGCATTCTCAAGCGCGCCGCAGTTGCGCGTGATGCGTTCGGGCATCCGGCAGGCGCAGTCGGCGCTGGAAGTCACGGAGCGCGCCCGATTTCCAGACCTCTCGGCTGGCGTGGAGGTGCGGCAGTACTCAGGCAACGGCAACGTGCGCGAAGGCACGGTGATGTTGAGCATGTCGCTGCCGTGGGCCAACCGTGCCAGGTACCGCGCCGACATCCGGCGCGAGGAGGCCAAGGTCGAAGCTGCTCGGCGCGACGTGGAGGACATGGAATGGGGCATCAGCGACGAGATCACGCGGCTGGCGGCGCAGATTGATTCGGCGCGGCGCGAGGCGCTGCTTTATCGCGACGATATCACGCCACGATCCGAGCAGGCGCTGGCCACCGCGAATGCGGCGTGGGCGTCCGGCCGGGCCATGCTGCGCGATGTGCTGGAAGGGCGCCGGATGTTGATCGAGGCGCAAACGATGCAGGCTCGCGCCGTTGCCGAGCAGTACACGATGCTGGGCGACTTGATCCTGCACTGCGGCCTCCACGAATTCGGCTCCATGGAATCGCTGAAACTTTCGTCCACGAATTCCCCCGCCAAGCCATGAACACAAAAACAATCCTGTCACTGATCTGCGTCGCCTTGCTCGCCGGCGCCGGAGGTTGGTTCGCAGCAAGACACTCGCAAACTCCCGCGTCCGTGAATTCCGCCGCCGGAAGTGAACGGAAGATCAAGTTCTACCAAAGCCCGATGCACCCCTGGATCAAGGCCGACCAGCCGGGCAACTGCACGATTTGCGGCATGAAGCTGGTGCCGGTTTACGAGGGCGACAAGGGCTTTGGCGAGGGGGGTGAAGGCGTGGTCACTCTTGGCTCAAACGCCATCCAGGTCATTCACGTGCAAAGCGACGAGGTCAGAAAGCGTCCGTTGGTGCGCACGGTGCGCGTGGCGGGCACAATTGACGACGACGACACCCGGCACCGCCGGCTCTCCGCCTACATCGACGGACGCATCGAGAAGCTCTTCGTCAACTACGTCGGCGCCGAGGTGACGGAAGGACAACCGCTGGCGACGTTCTACAGCCCGATGCTGCTCACGGCGGAAAGCGAATACCTTGCCGTCCTGAACCGCCAGATGGGAACGGGCGTCTCGGCGCGGTTGCAGGAGGAACATGCCCGGTTGATCGATGGAGCCGCGCTCCGGTTGAAAAGACTCGGCTACAACGAGGCGCAAATCAGAGCTCTGGCAAAGAAGCCGCAAGCCGGCGCGCAGAGCGACATTCTCGCGCCCATGACCGGCACGGTGGTGACGCGGAACGTGTATGAAGGCCAATACGTGAAGGAAGGCGACCTGCTCTTTGAACTGGGGGATTTCAGCAAGATGTGGTTCCAGTTCGACGCCTATGAACGCGACCTGGCCTGGTTGCGGCCCGGCCAGGCGGTGGAGGTGAGAACTCCGGCGATTCCCGGCCAGATGTTCACCGCGCCCATTATCTTCATCGACCCGAACCTGAACGACATGACACGAAGCGCGAAGGTGCGCGTGGTGCTGGAGAATCCGTTGATTGAGGAAGGCGGGCGGAAGCGGCGCCTGCTGTTCCATCGCATGTACGCCGACGGGTTGGTGAAGGTGGAGGTGCCTGATGTCCTTGCCGTGCCGCGCGGCGCGGTGCTCGCGGGCGGGATGCAGGCGCTGGCCTACGTGGACCTTGGTAGCGGCGCGTTCGAGCAGCGCAAGCTCAAGCTCGGACGGCAGGGCGATGATTTTGTGGAGGTGCTGGATGGCCTGACCGCCGGAGAACGCGTCGTCACAGCGGGCAACCTTCTCATTGATTCGCAGGCGCAACTCAATGCCACGGCTGGCGGAATGCCTGCCACCGAGTCAACGAACATGATGCCGGCTGAGACGGCCACGGTCACGTCGCTCAACGAAACGCAGAGGCTGGTGGCGACGGAATTCCTCACAGCTGCCAGCGCCGTGGCCGCCGCGCTGTCGGACGATTCCCTTGACCGGTTCAACGTCACCGCGCCGGCAACGCACGCGCTGGTGCCGAAGCTCATTGATGCCTTTGCGAATGTGAAATCGCTGCGCCCGGCGTTGCAAAAACTCGAGACTGGCGGGCACCTCGGCAAGGCGGCCGACCTCGCGGCGGCGCGCAAGGCGTTCCTGCCGTTCAGCCTGGCGACGGCGGAACTGGCAGGACAACTGCGCGCGATGGAGGCGTTCAAGGCGGTGAAGATTTACAACTGCCCGATGGTAAATCAGGCCGTTCCGGGCGCGGCCAAGAACGGTCGCTGGGTGCAGATGACCGGGCCGCTGAAGAACCCGTTCTTCGGGGCGGAAATGCTAGAATGTGGAACGGAGGTCAAATGATCAACCGCCTCATTGAATGGTCTCTGCGCAACCGCTTTCTCGTCGCGGTGGCCACGGTTTTTCTCGTCGGCTGGGGCATTCGCGCGGTTTATCGCACGCCGGTGGATGCGATTCCCGACCTCAGCGAAAACCAGGTGATCGTCTTCGCGGACTGGATGGGCCGCAGCCCGCAAGAGGTCGAGGACCAGGTGACTTATCCGCTTTCTGTGAACCTTCAGGGGCTCGCGGGTGTGAAGACGGTGCGCGCCAATTCGATGTTCGGGTTCTCGCTCATCACGATCATTTTCGAGGACAACATCGACAACTACTTCGCCCGGACGCGGGTGTTGGAGCGGTTGAACTACCTCGGTCAGGTGCTGCCGCAGGGGGTGACTCCACAACTCGGACCGGACGCCACGGGCTTGGGCTGGGTGTATCAGTATTACCTGGAGATCGATCCGGGGGCCACCACCCAAGGCGGCTACGATCTAGGGCAACTGCGCGCGGTGCAGGATTTCTTCATTCGCTACCAACTCCAGTCCGTGCAAGGCGTGGCGGAGGTCGGGAGCCTCGGCGGCTTTGTACGGCAATATCAGATCGAGGTGTCGTCGCTGAAGATGAAGGCGGCACGGGTGTCGTTGAAGGACGTGATGACGGCTGTCGAGCAGAGCAACCTGAACGTGGGCGGCAAGGTCGTGGAAGAGAACGGAATGGAGTTTGTCGTGCGCGGCATTGGGCTGATCAACAAGCAGGAGGACTTGGAGAACATTGTGGTGATGCAAACCAACGGCGTGCCCACCTACTTGCGCGAGATAGCCGTAGTACAGGTTGGCGGCGATTTCAGACGCGGCACGCTGGATGTGAACGGGCGCGAGGTGGTCGGCGGCACGGTGGTCATGCGCACCGGCGAGAACGCCCGCGAGGTCATTCAGCGAGTGAAGGAAAAGATCGCGCAAGTCTCCCCAAGCCTTCCGCCCGGCGTGACCATCAAGCCTTTCTACGACCGCAGCGAGCTGATTGAGCGGACCATCGACACGCTCAAGCACGCGCTGTGGGAGGAAGTGATCCTCGTGACACTGGCGCACATCATTTTCCTGTGGCACTTCCGAAGCATCCTTATCGTCACGTTTCCGCTGCCGGTCTCGATTCTCGTGTCGTTCGTGCTGATGAAGCAGTTCGGCATCACTTCCAACATCATGTCGCTCTCCGGGATCGCCATCGCCATCGGCGTGCTGGTGGACGCGGCGATTGTGATGACGGAGAACGTGATCCGGCATTGCGAGGCGGCGGAGGAGGAGAAGAGGAGGAGAGTAATCAGTGAATCAGTGAACAGTAAATCAGTGGGTGAGGCACCCTCTACTGACTCTCTGATCACTGCCCCCACAGTCCGTCTCACTGCGGCCGAGACATGGCAAGTTGTGCTCGACGCCTCGAAGCAGGTCGGACGGCCGATCTTTTTCGCCATGGCAATCATCATCCTGGCGTTCATTCCGGTGTTCGCGTTGACGGGCCAGGAGGGAAAGCTGTTTCACCCGCTGGCGTTCACGAAAACGTTTGCGATGATCGGTTCGACAGTGCTGGCAGTGACGATCGTGCCGGTGCTCTGCACGCTACTCGTACGTGGGCCGTTCCATGCGGAGGACCGGAACATCATCATGCGGGTGCTGCTGGCGATCTACGATCCAGTGCTGAACTGGGCGCTGCGGCATCGAGTCTGGGTGATGAGCTTCGCGGTGATGTTGCTCGCGGGAGCGTTGGTGCTGGCGGCCGGCTTGCCAAGGCCGGCCGTTCTCGTGCTGGCGCGCTTGGCGACTCGGAACAGCGTGCCGAAATCCGACTCCTCCGTCGTCGCAACGACCAACACCACGAAAACCCAGGCACCCTCCGAAACACGTTTCCTCCCGGAACCCGACACGGCTGTGCTTGCGCGTTTTCATGCCCGCTTCCCGCGCTTGGCTGCGGCGATTTCCGGCATGGGCGTCGAGTTTATGCCGCCGCTTAACGAAGGTTCGCTGCTCTTCATGCCTGTGCTGGTGCCGAGCACGTCGCTCACCGAGATCAAGCGTATCATGGCCTGGCAGGACAAGGTGATGTCGCAGACGCCGGAGGTTCTTTCCGTGGCTGGCAAACTCGGGCGCGGCGAAACCGCCACTGATCCCGCGCCCATTGAGATGATCGAGACCACGATCATGTTGAAGCCCGAATACATCCCGACCAACAAGACGGTGCTCGGGTTCATCAAGATTCCATGGACCATTCGCAACCCGGAATGGCGCGAGGGCATGAACAAGGACAAGCTCATTGCCGAGTTCACCGAGAAGCTCACGCAGGTGCCGGGCTACGTGCCGGGATTCCTCCAGCCGATCGAAAACCGCATCCTCATGTTGAGCACCGGCATTCGCGCGCAGGTCGGTGTGAAGATTCTTGGCGACAACCTCGACGCGCTCCAGCGCAAGGCTTTCGAGGTCGAGCGCGTCGTGCGCGAGATTGAAGGCGCCACGGGAGTCGCGCCGTCACGCGTGCAGGGGAAGCCATACTTGGAGATCGAGGTGGACCGCATCGCCATGGCGCGGTTCGGCCTGAGCGCGGCGGACGTGATGGATGTGGTCGAGGCCGGACTCGGCGGCAAGAACGTCACCACCACCATTGAGGGCAGGCAACGCTTCCCCATTCAGGTGCGACTGGAGCGCAGCGAGCGCGACAACATCGAGAAACTCGGGGACACGTTGCTCGCCACGCCTTCGGGGAAATTCATACCGCTTGGGCAGGTGGCGAAGATCCGCCGCAACACCGGTCCGAGCGAGATTGCCAGCGAGAACGGGCGTTTGCGCGTTTATGTGCAGGCCAACGTGCAAGACCGCGACCTCGGCGGGTTCGTGAACGAGATCAAGCGGCGCGTGTCCGCCGAGGTGAAGTTGGAGAAAGGAATGACCGTGGAATACAGCGGGCAGTACGAGAACCAGATTCGAGCCCAGCGCACGCTGCGGATCATTGTGCCGACCGTACTGGTGATCATCTTCCTGCTCCTTTTCGTGGTGTACCACTCGATCAAGGAGGCGGCGCACGTGATCCTCGCAGTGCCGTTTGCGCTGACGGGCGGCGTGTTCTTGCAATACCTGCTCGGCTACAACTTCAGCGTGGCGGTGTGGGTGGGTTACATCGCGCTGTTTGGCACCGCCATCCAGACGGGCGTGGTGATGGTCGTTTATCTTGAGGAGATGCTGAAGAAGAAGCAGGAGCAGCGCGCGGCGGAAGGCAGGCCGTTCACGCATGCGGACCTGATCCAGGCGATCAAGGACGGCGCGCGGCTGCGGTTGCGCCCGAAGGTGATGACCGTGGCGACGATCGTGGCAAGTTTGCTGCCGATCATGTGTAGCACGCGCACAGGGTCCGAGGTGATGAAGCCGCTGGCCACGCCGGTCATTGGCGGCATGGTGAGCAGCCTCATCCATATTCTCATCGTCACGCCGGTTATCTTCGCGTGGCTGCGCGAGCAGGAGCTTCGCAAATCCAGCCAGCAATGATGGCAAAAAAGTGCGGAACCTTGCCAATCCGCATGTGGAAGCCTGGAGCTTTCCTGTCGTTGATTGACGGCGTGACGAAGAATTTGGACTGGCAGAGCAAGGCGACCACCGCTGCAGAAGCGGTGGCGAAAATCAAAAGCAACTCCAACGTGTTTCTCCACGGCGCGTGCGCGACTCCGACGCCGCTGGTCGAAGCGCTGTCCGAGCGGACGGACTTGGAGGATGTGCGCATCTACCATTTGCACACAGCGGGCCCCGCGCCGTTTGCCGCGCCAAGCAACGACGGCCGGTTCTTTTCGGTTTCGCTTTTCGCCGGCGGCCCGGTTCGCAAAGCCATCGAAGAAGGGCGCGCGGATTTTGTGCCAGTGTTTCTGTCCGACATCCCAAGCCTGTTCACCGACCGGGAAATCCCGCTGGACGCCGCGATCGTGCAGGTGTCCCCGCCGGACAGCCATGGATTCTGTTCGCTGGGAACCTCGGTGGACGCTGCGCGCGCCGCCACGAACATGGCCCCGCTGATCATTGCCGAGATCAACGACCAGATGCCCCGCACGCTCGGAAACAGCTTCCTGCACTTTTCGCGAATTCATGCCTTCATCCACACAGACAGGCCGCTGCACGAACATCAACCGGATCCGGAAACTCCGGTGGACGCGCGGATCGGCGAGTTGATCGCCGGCCTGGTCGAAGATGGGGCGACTCTCCAAATGGGCATCGGCTCCATTCCTGACGCGGTGCTCACGCGGTTGATGAACAAGAGCGACCTGGGCGTGCACACTGAGATGTTTTCCGACCGCGTGGTGGATCTTTACGAGGCTGGAGTGATCACGAACCGCAAAAAGAACGTGAAGGTGGGCCGCATCGTCACCAGTTTCATCAACGGCACACGTCGCCTTTTTGACTTTGTGGATGACAACCCGGTGGTCGAGTTCCAACCGTGCGATTACACGAACGACACCGCCATCATTCGCCGCAACGACAAGGTGGTGGCGATCAATTCCGCGTTGCAGTGCGACATCACGGGACAGGTCTGCGCCGACTCGATCGGGCACCGCATCTATTCCGGCATCGGCGGACAAATGGACTTCATCCGTGGCGCCGCATTGTCGCGCGGCGGAAAACCAATCATTGCATTCCCCTCGACCGCGTGCGGCGGCAAGCTTTCCCGCATCGTGCATGAGCTCACGCCCGGCGCGGGCGTGGTCAGCACGCGCGGACATGTTCACTGGGTAGTGACCGAATACGGCGCCGTGAACCTCCACGGCAAGACTCTGCGCCAGCGGGCCGAGGCGTTGATCTCCATCGCCCACCCGGACTTCCGACGTGAACTGGCGAAGGACTTCGCGCGCATCCGTCACTTTCCAATTCCGACCTTCAGCGAACCGATGGCGGAACCAACAAATCAGTGACAGGCCGGCGGCTCGCCGTTAGCGTGCGCGCCGTGAAGCTGGTTCGCGCAATTTGTTTCCGTCATTCGCTGGTTGCCGTCACGGTGTCCTCAATTCTTGTCTTCACCGCGGGCTGCTTCGGCGGAAAGAAAAGCCCACAGGACGCGCGCGGCGGTCCACGTTGGATGCGCCCGCCGGGCGGCACGAATCAGCAAGGCCTCGTTATCGCACCGGCCGTTTCTCCGTCTGGCCGCGTGGCCATGGTGAACAACAAGGCACGCTACATTGTAATCGTCTTCCCGGTCGGACAGGTGCCGCCAGTGAACACGCGCATGTCCGTCTTCCACGGCGAGGCGCGGACGGGAGAAATCCGAGTCACCGGTCCGACAACGGACAATCTCACCGTGGCGGACCTTTTATCAGGTGGTGCGCTGGAAGATGACGTGGTGCGCAGTGAGTAAGCCGATGGCTGCGAGACTGCGGCCCAACAAAAAGAGGTCCGCCCCACGCTGACACCACACCGCGCGGTCAGACGGGTTTATCCACCGCGCGGACGAAGCAGGATCACCTTCTTGCTGGTGCCCTCGACCTCGACGCTCTCGGTGACAATGGCGGGGTCATCGCGCAAGGCGGTGTGAACCACGCGGCGATCGAACGCATTCATCGGCTCCAGTTCCACCACGTCGCCCCAGCGGCGAACCTTCTCAGCGGCCTCATGGGCCTTCTTGACCAACGCCTCGCGGGCCTGCGCGCGGTATCCGCCGACATCGACGATGACCTTGGGCGAGTTCTCGTCCTGTTTGAACAACATGCGGTTCACCAAGTACTGGAGGTCGCTCAGGGTCTGGCCCTGCCGCCCAATGAGCCGGCCGGCATCATCAGTTTTCACGTCGAGGAAAAGGCCGTCGTCCAGCGGGTGTTCCTCGACCGTGGAGGGAAAACCGAGGAGTTCAAGGACTCGTGCGAGGATTTCTTTCGGTGGCGTAGGCATGGCGTGTAGCTATTTCTGTTTCTTACGCTGCACCGCGACGGGAACGGGTGCCGTCTGGGCCGGTTCTTCCTTCGCGTTGGTCAGCTTGGTCTGCAAAATCGATAGCAGATTCTGAACAGTCCAGTAAAGGGTCAAACCAGCCGGCTGCCCGTAGAGGAAGACCATGAAGATCAACGGCATGTACTTCATCATCTTCTGTTGCGCCGGGTCCATGCCGGGGGAAGGTGGAGTCAGTTTCGCCTGCCAGAGCATGGTAACACCCATGATCAACGGCAACGGGTTGAACGGCCAGTCGAAGCCCGGAATGTAGAAAATAGTGTCCGGCCGCGAGAGGTCGGCGATCCACAGAAACGGGGTTCCGCGTAATTCGATCGCGTTGGGGATCATGCGGAAGAGCGCGAAGAAGATCGGAAGCTGGATGAGCATTGGCCAGCAGCCGCTCATGGGATTGACCTTATGCTCGCGCCAGAATTCCATCATCTTCTTGTTCAACTTCGCGGGGTCGTCCTTGTACTTTTCCTGGAGCTTCTTGAGTTCCGGCTGGAGGGCCTGCATCCGCTTCATCGAGCGCGTGCTGGCCTGGGTGAGCGGCCAGAAGACGAGCTTGATGAAAATGGTCATGACAATGATCGCCAGGCCGTAGGGCATGACCTTGCTGAGAAGATTCATGCCGCGCAGGAAGAACTTCGAGATCGGGCCAAAGAACCCGAAATCCATGATCGCGCTGGTTTCCCGGCCGAGGCGGGCGAGGATCTTTTCCTCCTTGGGACCGGCGTACACCACGTATTGCCGCTCGATGAACTGCTTTGGCGGCAGATTGGTAGCGGAATAAACCAACGCGCCGCCGAAGGCGTTCACTCC
>CAYQWK010000179.1:0-11809 GCA_964420805.1 uncultured Bifidobacteriaceae bacterium
CTGCGCTCGGGAGGGGCATCGACGACGAGGGGCACGGCCGCTTTCGCAGCGCCGTCACGATTCGCGTGGATGCCGAGGGCCGGTCGCACCGCGATTGCGTCGATCCGAACGCGGCCAAACCCGGGCCATGAAACACCTCGCCGCCTGGCTTGTGCTGCTCGCCGCCTTTCCCGCCGCGGCGGCAACGACCATTCTTATTGTGAACCAGGATTCAGCGGGTGAAGGGTTGAACGACCCGACGCCCGCCGCGCCGGTCGGGGGCAACACCGGCACCAATGTGGGCCAGCAGCGGCTCATCGTCATGCAACGCGGCGCGGACCTCTGGGCGCAGCGCCTCGTCAGTTCCGTGCCCATCCGTGTGGGCGCGAATTTCAACCCGCTCTCCTGCTCGGATTTCTCCGGTGTGCTCGGCTCGACGGGGCCGGCCATTTTCCACCGCGACTTCGCCGGCGCGCCGCGGTCTGGCACGTATTATCCCGCCGCGCTGGCCAACGCGCTGGCCGGGACGGATCTCAGCACGACCTCCGTGGACATGGACGCGGAATTTAATAGCAACCTCGGCCAGCCGGGCTGCCTGTCGTCGTTGCAGTGGTATTACGGTCTCGACGGGAACGCGCCCGCCAACACGATCGATTTTCTCGGCGTGGTGCTGCACGAGTTCGCCCACGGGCTGGGCTTCCTCAGCACGGTGGACCTGTCCACCGGCGCGAAACTCAATGGCTACAACGATCCGTACATCTTCAATCTCGAAGATCATTCCACTGGAAAACTCTTCCCCAACATGACCGACGCCGAGCGCGCCGCTGCCAGCATCGCCACCGGCAACCTCCACTGGGTTGGCACCAACGCCACGAACAACGCTGGCTTCCTGCTCGCCGGCCGCGATTCCGTGAACGGTCACCTCCGCATGTACGCCCCCGGCGCCATCGAGCCAGGTTCCTCGGTCAGCCATTGGGACACCGTGTTCACTCCCAACGAACTCATGGAACCATTCGCCAACCCGGTGACGGACCGCCGCCTGACCGAACAATTGTTCCGCGACATCGGATGGACGGTGCTTCCTCCCATCCAGACCAACGGCCAGGCCCTCGTCAGCGAAACCTGCCTGAACGGAGCGATTGATCCGGGCGAAACGGTGACGGTGAATTTCACCCTCAAGAACGCGGGCTTCGCCAACGTAGCCAACATCACCGCCACGTTGCTCGCCACCAACGGTGTGACCGGGCCGAGTGGCGCGCAGAGCTTCGGCGCGCTGACCAACCTCGACCCCGGCGCCACGCGCGCCTTTACGTTCACCGCCACCGGAGCTTGCGGCGCGGCAATTTCTCCGACTTTCCGCG
Organism: uncultured Bifidobacteriaceae bacterium; assembly: GCA_964420805.1. Lineage (GTDB taxonomy): Bacteria > Verrucomicrobiota > Verrucomicrobiia > Limisphaerales > SIBH01 > JANNGC01. Next base: position 1,341 of record CAYQWK010000179.1, read on the forward strand.
TGCAGGACGGCGCGACAGACTACGGGTTGGTGAGCTTCTCCTTCCGCCTGGGCGCTTCGCGCGAGTTCGCCAGCAGCAACGCCATCTCCGTTCCAAATTCCGGCGCGGCCACGCCGTATCCCGCCGCCATCGTTGTGTCGAATCTCCCTGGCGCCATCAGTGGCGTTTCCGTCCGTCTCGCCGGCATCACGCACAACAATCCTGACGACCTCGACGTGTTGCTCGTCGGGCCGGCCGGACAAAAGGTGCTGCTCATGTCGGATTGCGGCGGCACGCCGAATCTTTCCGGCGTCACCTTCACCTTCAGCGATGCCGCGGCGTCCGCACTGGCTGATTCCAGCCAGCTCGCCAGCGGCATTTTCAAACCGTCGAATTACGGCACCGGCGACACGTTCAACTCGCCCGCGCCCGCCGCGCCTTACGTGACCAACCTCTCCGCGTTTGACGGAACCAATCCAAACGGCACCTGGCAGCTCTTCATCATGGACGACACCAGCGGAACCTCGGGCAACCTGGCCGGCGGATGGGCGCTGGTCTTCCCGGAATGTTGCGGCCCGCCCACGAACGCGAATCCGCAGATTACGTTCTCCCCGGCGTTGACGAACTACGTCGAGAATGCCGCGCCGCTCGTGCTGGTGCCCGACGCCGCGTTGACCGATTCCGACAACACGAACTTCTCGGGAGGTGCGCTGACCGTGGCGTTCTCGACCAACGGAACCCTGGCGGATCAATTGGCCGTGCTGAACATCGGTGGCATTTCCATGACCTCCGGCGTGGCCACCTTCAACGGCGCGAACTTCGGGGCTGCGTCCGGCGGCACGAATGGAACCGCCCTCGTGATCGCGTTCAATTCCACCAACGCCACGCCCGCCGCCGTTCAGGCGCTGGCGCGCGCCGTGGCATTCTCGAACACCTCGGACACGCCCGCCACCAACTCGCGGAGCGTTCGATTCACCATCACCGACGGCGCGGGCGGGCTTGGCGCGGCCACCAAATTTCTCGGCGTCCTTGCCGTCAACGACCCGCCTTTCATTTCCACCATCACAGATTCATCCACTCCCGAGGATGTCGCATTCGGTCCGATTTCCTTCCTGATCGGCGACGTGGAAACCGCCGCGGGCGCGCTCGTCGTTTCCGGCACATCGTCAAACACCGCTTTGGTTCCAACACTGACCTTCGGTGGATCGGGATCGAACCGCACCGTGACCATCCAACCGGCGACGAACCAGGCCGGCACGACCCTGATCACGCTCTTCGTCAGCGACGGCGCGGCCACGAACAGCACCAGCTTCGTTCTCGCCATCGCGCCGTTGAATGATGCTCCAGCGATTTTCGGCCCCACGAACCAGTTTGCGAATGAGGATGAAGTCATTGGGCCGGTGCCGTTCGTCATCGGCGATGCGGAGTCAGACGCGGATTCGCTGGTCATCACCACCGCCTCGACAAACACGGCGCTGGTTCCGCCCGGAAACATCCTGCTCGGCGGCTCGGGATCCAACCGCACCATCACCATCCAGCCCTCGACAAACGCGAGCGGCACAACCCTGATCACGATCTTTGTCAGCGACGGAACGGCGACGAACAGCGCCGGCTTCTTGCTGACCGTCGTCGAGGCAAACGACGCTCCATTCATCGCGCCCGTGAACGACCGAATAATCACCGGCCACTGCAACAGCATCGAGATTCCCCTCCACATCTCCGATGTCGAGACACCGGCTGCCGCGCTGATCATTGCGGGATCATCGTCCAACCTGACTTTGGTTCCGTTGGAAGGACTCGTCTTCGGCGGGTCCGGCTCGAATCGCACCCTCACCGTCTTCCCGTCCACAAACCAGACCGGCGCGAGCCTCATCACCGTGACCGTGACCGATGGCGAACTCACCAATCAAACGACCTTCCTGCTCACCATCCTGCCCGTGGCCGACATGACTGTTGCGGGAGCGATGAACTGGGACGGCACCAATCTGCTCGTGACCGCCACCGTCTCCAATGCCGGCCCCGATGCCGCCAGCGCCGTCGTGTTGAGCAACCTCGTCCCGGACAGTGCCACGATCGCATTCGTGAATTCCGAAGCCGCCACTTGCGAAACCTCCAATGGCGCGGTGGTCTGCCAGTGGCCGTTCTTCGCCGCCGGAACATCAACGGTGGTCACGATCACGCTGGCCGTATCCCCGCCCGGCTGGTTCACGAACCGGCTTTTCGCGAGCGCGGCGGATTACGATCCCGAGCCAACGAACAATTTTTCAACTCCCGTCCTCGCCGTGGCCGGTCCCGGCGATTTCGACGGCGACGGCATGCCCGACCAATGGGAATTCAACCACGGCACCAACCCGCTGCTCGCCGACGGCGCCGAAGACCCCGACCACGACGGCCTGAACAACCTCCAGGAATTTCTGGCCGGAACGAACCCTCAGTCCGCTGAAAGCGTCCTGCGCATCACCACGGTGGGAATCGAGCCGGGCACCAACGCCCTGGCAATCCACTTCCTCGCGGTGTCCAACCGCACCTACTCCATTCTTGGTGCCACGAATCCGGTGACCGGTCCTTGGGAACGGATCGTGGATGTTCCCTCCTCCGCCACCGGTGTGCTCGTGGTGACAAATCTGCCGGCGATAGAGGCGATGCGATTCTTTCGCGTGGTGACGCCTGCGGTTCCTTGACGCCGAGCGCGCCCTATTCGCCGTCACCAAGTCCCACCACGGCCGGATCACCGTAAAGCGTGAACATGCCGGCGCGGGTCACCTGCACGTCCATGAGCTGGCCGCGATGGCGCGGGCCTCCGTCGAAAACGACGATCTTGCCGCAACGTGTCCGGCCCATCATGCGCTCAGGGCGCTTGCTTGGGCCTTCGACAAGGATCTGGACACGCTGCCCGACCAGCGCGTTGTAACGCCGCGCGCCGATCTCGTTGGCAACCTCGAGCAAACGCTGGTTGCGCGATTCCTTCACTTCCTCGGGAAGCTGGTCCGGCATCTCTGCGGCCGGCGTGTCCTTGCGCTTCGAGTAGCGGAAGATGAACGCGTTGTCGAAGTCCGCCTCGCGGTACAGCGACAGTGTCTGCTCGAAATCCTCCTCGGTCTCGCCGGGAAAGCCCACGATGACGTCGGTGGTGATGCCGATGTCCGGCCGGGCCCCGCGGAGTTTGCGGATGATGCCGAGAAAACGTTCGCGCGTGTAACCGCGGTGCATGGCCTTGAGCATCCGGTCGCTGCCGCTCTGCACCGGGATGTGCGCGCTTTCGACCAGCTTGGGAAGCCGTGTGTAGGCATCCACAAGGTCGTCGCCGTATCCCTTGGGATGCGGCGAAGTGAACCGGATGCGTTCCAGCCCCTCGATTTCGTGGACGGCGTCGATCAGTTGCACGAAGGCGCTGCGGCCATCGCGTGCGGGAAGGTCGCGCCGGCCGAAACTGGTCACGATCTGGCCGAGCAGCGTGATCTCGCGCACGCCCTGCTCCACGAGTTGGCGGCATTCGGCGACGATGTCCGGGATGGTCCGGCTGCGTTCCTCGCCGCGCGTGAAGGGGACGATGCAAAACGTGCAGCGCTGGTTGCAGCCCTGCATGATGGACACGAACGCGGCGACGGACCGGGCCGCAGCGCCGCCGAGCAAATGCTGCCGGATTTCCGCCTCGCTGCCGCGCTCGGCTTCGGTATCGACGATCTTGTCGCGCTTGCCGGCGAGGATTTCATCGAGGTAATCCGCGGTGCGATGAAACTTTTGCGTGCCGACGACCAGGTCCACGTCGGGCAGCTTGTCGATCAGTTCCTTGCCGCGGCTCTGGGCCATGCAACCCAGGAAACCAAGGACCACGCCAGGCCGGTTGCGGCGCACGTCGGCGGCAAGGTTGGCCATTTTGCCGACGGCCTTGCGTTCGGCCATGTCGCGCACGGAACAGGTGTTGAGCAGGACCACATCCGCCACATGTTCAGACGGAGCGAGGGTGTAGCCCTTGGCAACGAGCTGCGCGGCAACGGCCTCGCTGTCGCGCTCGTTCATCTGGCAACCGTAAGTCTTGATGTAAACACTGGGCATGTTCGCGAAAAACGGGCGGCAAGCTAGAGGAGCGCGAGGTCGGCACCAAGCTCCAAACAGCCTTCAAATCGGCTTGGAGCCTGGCTCCTTCTCGTCCGCCGCGCGCTGCTCGATCAACTCACTGGAGCGCGCGTTCAGGAACGCACGCAACTCCGCAGCCGCCTTGCCGCCGAAGCCTGGCACCTCGGCGATTTGCTCCTCCGTGGCCAGCCGCAGCCGCTGCACGGAGCCGAACTTCTTCAACAGCGCCGCCTTCCGCCGTTCGCCGATGCCGGGAAACTCGTCGAGCACGCTCTCGGAAATTTTCCGCACGCGAAGCTGCGCGTTGTAGCTGTTGGCAACGCGGTGGGATTCGTCGCGGATGCGTTGCAGCAGCTTGAGCGCGTTGCTCTCCGGCGGCAGGCGCAGCGGCTCCTTCACGTCAGGGAAGTAGATCTCCTCGAACTCCTTGGCCAGGCCGATGACCGCGATGTGCCCGAGGCCGAGTTTCTCCAGTTCGCACTTCGCCATGCCGAGCTGGCCTTTGCCTCCATCGATCACGATCAAGTCGGGCAGGTTCGGGCCACCGGGTTCCGGCGCGCGCTCATCTTCGGCCAATTTCGGAAACGCCTCGCCGGGGTTTTTCATCAAGGTGCGGAGTTCCTCTACGATCGGCCGTCCGGCCTCTTCGTCCGCCGCGTCGCCGACCGCGGGGCCAGCGGCGTTTTGCTCGCGCAACAACCGCGCGTAGCGCCGTCGCACCGCCTCGGCAATGCACGCAAAATCGTCCTGACCCTCGACGCCCTTGATCTTGAGGCGGCGGTAATTGGCGCGGTCGGGCCGGCCGTTCCGGAAGCTGACCACGGAAGCAACCTTGAATGTGCCGCTGATGTTCGAGATGTCGAAGCCCTCGATGCGGACCGGCGCGCCTTCGAGGTCCAAAGCCTTGCCGAGTTCGAGATTATCCCGCTCGGGCATGACGGCGACGGGCAGATTCCATGGCGTGCGCTCGAAGCGCGTGTTCTTCTTCGTGGTCGCGCGCATGGCCGCGAGCGTGTCACGCAGCGCGGCGGCCTTCTCGTATTCCTGCGCCAGCGCGGCCTTCTTCATCTCGGTTTCAAGATGTGCCTCCATTTCCTGGCACTGGCCGGAAAGGAAGTCGCAGGCCGCGCGGACCTGTTCGAGGTATTGATCGCGGGTCACGTTGCCCACGCACGGCGCGGTGCAGAACTTCAGGTGGCCGTAGAGGCAATGCTTGTAGTCCGCTCCGGTGGGGGTGAGCGGCCGGCAACCGCGCAGGTTGAAGGTGCGGCGCATCAGGTTGAGGGTGCCGCGCAGGGCACCACTGTTGGGGAACGGCCCGAAGTAACGCGCGCCGTCATCCTGCTTGATGCGCGTAAGCGTGAAACGCGGGATCGGGTCGTTCAGGTTGACCTTCACGAGCGGAAACCGTTTGTCGTCGCGGAAGCTGATGTTGTAGCGCGGCTGGAATTCCTTGATGAGCTTCCCTTCGAGCAGCAACGCCTCGGGTTCGCTGCGCACAACGTGAACGTCGAGGTCGTGGATGGCCTCGACGAGGGCGTTGAACTTCTGGTCCCAGCCCATGCGACGGGACTGCTGGAAATACTGGGACACGCGCTTGCGCAGGTCGCGCGCCTTGCCCACGTAGATCACGCGGCCGAAGCGGTCCTTCATCAGGTACACGCCGGGCTTGTGCGGAAGCTGCGAGAGCTTGTCGCGGATCTGGTCCGTCGCTGGCATCGGCGGCGAATCTCGCGCAAAGCCGGCCGCCGGCAAACCGGAAATCAATGGCGTGGACCGCAATGCTTGCCAGTTCGATTCACCTTCGAGCAACGCCGGCCTGCCGGGACGCCTCAGAAACCTTTTCCTTCGCGGGTTTCTTTCGTGTATGCCATCGGCCGCATTGCAGGCAGCCATGGTCCGTTTTCTCTACAACGTCATCTTCAACCTCGGGTTCATCCTGAGCGCGCCATTCTATTTTCTGAAGATGTGGCGCCGGGGAGGATGGCAGGAGAATTTCTTCGAGCGGTTCGGCTATTACGACGCGAAGTTCAAGCAAGCCATCACCAACCGCGACGTGTTATGGCTCCACGCCGTGAGCGTGGGCGAGGTCAACATCTGCACGCAGCTCATCAAGGCGCTCGAACCGCGCGTGCCCCATCTCAAAATTGTCGTCTCCACCACGACCTCGACCGGCATGGCGGAGTTGAAGAAGAAGCTGCCGTCGCACATCGCGAAAATTTATTACCCGATCGACCGCCGGAAGGTTGTGCGGCGGGCGATGCGCACGATCGACCCCGTGGCGGTGGTGCTGATGGAGGCGGAAATCTGGCCAAACTTCCTCTGGCGCGCTTACGACACGCGCGTGCCGGTCTTCCTCGTCAACGCGCGCATCTCGCAGAATTCCTTCCGAGGCTACAAGCGCTGGCACCGGCTTTTCCGCCCGATCTTCCGTTCGTTCGCCGGCGTGGGCTGCCAGAACGAGGCGGACGCGCAACGGTTGCGCGACATCGGCGTGCGGCCGGATGCGGTTCACGTGGTTGGGAATCTCAAGTTCGACGCGGCTCGTCTCAACGAGCGCCGGATGCTTGACGTGCCGTTCATGCTCAAGCAGCTCGCCCTGCCGGACGGCGCGCCGATTCTCGTCGCGGGCAGCACGCACGACGGCGAGGAGAAAATCCTCGGTGAAATCTTCCAGCGCCTTCGCAAGCGCCTGCCAGAGCTTTTCCTCATCGTGGTCCCGCGCCACGCGGAGCGGGGCAAACAAGCGGCGGCAGACCTCCAAGCTTGCGGCCTAAAGGTAATGTACCGCAGCGAAATCACGCCTGCCCTGCAACGCGCCCCGGGCGAGGTGGACGTGCTGCTGGTCAACACCACCGGAGAGCTGCGCTACTTTTACGAGGCCGCGGCAGTGGTGTTCGTCGGCAAAAGCCTCACGGCGGAAGGCGGGCAGAACCCCATCGAGCCGGGTGCCCTTGGCAAACCGATCGTCTTCGGTCCGAACATGCAGAACTTCGACGCCATCACCCGGCTGCTCGTCTCGCGGGATGCGGCGTGGCAGGTGCGCGACGCGGCGGAACTGGAATCCGCGCTGGCTGAATTGCTCTCGAAACCGGCTCGCGCGGCGGAGCTTGGCCGCAACGCCCTCGGGGTCATCAACGAGAACCTCGGTTCGGTGGAGCGGACCGTCGAGATGATCAAGTCCAGGCTGCCGAGAGACTGACTCCCGTTCAGCGACCGGCCGCCGGCTTTGCCTGCTCGACCGAGGTCAGCGCAAGAAAGGCTTTCTCCAACGGGCCCTCCGCGCCGCTTTGCTTCCTCAATTCCTCTGGCGTGCCCACGGCCACCAGCCGTCCCTGGTGGATGATGCCCACCCGGTCCGCCAGTTCTTCCGCGACCGCCAGTTGATGGGTGGAGAGAAACACGGTCATGCCGCGCACCGACCGTTCCTTCAAAACATCCTTCACCACCCGCGCGTGGTGCGGGTCGAGGCCGACCATCGGCTCGTCGATCACGAAGACCTCAGGATCGTGCAGCAGCGCGGAGGCGATGGCCACGCGCTGGCGGGTGCCGTGGGAAAGCCCCTCGATGGGTTTGTTGACGAAATCACCCAGGCCAAAGCGCGCAATCAACAAGCGCGCCTCCTCCTGGATTTTCACGCCGTCCATGCGGAACAACTCGCCGATGAACCGGAAGAATTCCCAGGGCGTCAGCTTGTCGTAAAGAAACGGAAAGTCCGGCACGTATGCCATGCGCCGCTTCACTTCCAGCGGCTGCGCCTGCACATCGAATCCGGCCACGCGCGCGATGCCCGCCGTTGGCTTGAGAAGTCCGGTGAGAATTTTGATCGTGGTCGTCTTGCCCGCCGCATTGGGGCCGAGCACGACGAAGAACTCGCCTTGGTTGACTGTCAGGCTCAGGTCGTTGACGGCCACAACATCGCCGAAGCGTTTGGCCAGATGGATCAGTTCAATCATCGGTGACAGGCGGCAACCCCGCGATGGCGTTATTCACGAGCGAGATCTTGTTGGGGAGTTCCACGCGGAGAATTTCGCCCACCGGGCTGACGAAGAAGGTCACGCCGTAGCGGTCCAGCAGCGTTCCCTTGAGCCGGTAAGCGCGCACTTTGCTGTGGCCGAGTTGGAGTGTGTCGTTGTTGGCCTCCCAGCGCAGCGGAAGGGCCTGGGCCATGTTGGTCGAGGCGGCGGGCAACGGCACGCCCATCGCGCCGATCATCAACGGCAACGCCGGACCACCCAACTCGGCGAGCAGTTTCTGCGGGTTCTGGAATTCCCGCCATTGAATGGTGCGGTCGAACTTGTCGCCGCCGGCATCGACATGGATACGAACCGTTTGTGCCACCGCGCTGGCCTGGATTTCATACACGTCCGGCCGCATGGTCAGTTTGAGGCTGAACTCCTGCCAGACGCGGTTGGTGTCGAGCTTGATCGCGCTGACGAACCGCGCGCGGTGCTTCAACTCCGGCAGTTCCACGCCGCCATCGATGTCCAGCGTGTAAAACGAAAGCTCGCGAACCATGCCCTCGAGGAACTCCTCGGTGTCATCCATGCGCGCGCCGGTGGCGAATTCCTGGCCCACGTTGGGCCGCCATTTGCAATACCCCACGCGGTTGGTGCCGGAGCGGATTTCGAGTCCGGACGAGTCGGGGGCCATCAACACCTTCTCCCACACCACGCCCGGCGGCACCGTCGAACCCACCGGCCGCCCGCCCCCGAATTCCGAACGCCACAATGCGACGGTCATCACGATCCAGAAGACCGAAATCAACGCGATGGTTGCCCGCGACCACATGGCGGATCAGGGCATCGCCGGGGGGATGACGACCGTCTGCCCCGGTTTGAGCCGGCTCGAATCGACGTTGGGATTCGCCTTTTGCAGCGCGCTCAACTTGATCCCGTATTTCGCGGCCACGCGGGAAAGGGTTTCACCGTTGGCAATGGTGTGCGTGCGCGTGGCGGCGGGCGCGGGCGCGGCTGGATTCGTCACCGGCGGGGCCGGTTGCGGCCGCGCGGCGATGCCGGCGGACGGAGGAACCATGACGCGTGGCGCGGCAACTGAGCCGGTGGGAGCGGCGCTCCTGCCGGCATGGAAATTCGCCCAGGCTTGGAGCTGAGCCTTCATTTGCGCGTTCTCGGCGCGCAGATTGTCGAGTTCCTGCTGCATCTTCTCCGTGCTCGGCAATTGCGTCACGGTCTTGGCCAGCTCGCGTTTGCACTGCTCGATACGCTGCCGAACGATGTCCACCACCGGGAGGTCCGGCTTGAGAACGATGGCCTTCTGGTAGTGATAAAGCGCCGCAGCAAAATCGGACTGCTGGCCTTCGTAAAGAATGCCCAGTTCCATGTGCGCCGACGCCGAGCGCGGGTTCACGTCCAGCGCCTTCTCGTAATATTCGATGGCCCCGGCGTAATCCCGCTCCTCGGCGCGCTTTTTGGCGGCGAGGAAATAAGGTTCCTTCTGCTCGTCGCTGGTTCCGCGCACGGCGGGGCGGCACCCGGCCAAGGCCAGGCAGACCACGATCAGAATGGCGCGCCAAATCAACACGGCGGCGACGCTAGACGAACACCCCATGCCGCGCAACGAGAGGTTACCCACAACCCGCGTCACCGGCTATTCGGCTCGTTTTCCGCGACTGCGACTGTGGAGCCTATTCCGGACGCGCCCCGTCCCACCACCAGCAACTCCATCCTTCACACCGTCGCCGCCCTCCTGTTAGCTCACCGCCATGCAAGCCCATGAACTCCTGCGCGAAGTCTTTGAGAACTGCACACCCAAGACCATCTCCGCCGAAATGGGGCTGTCCCTCTCGCTGGTCTATAAATGGGCCGAACCTCCGCATCAGAGCCTGACGCCCACGGGCAACCCGCTCGAACGCGTCGCCCAGTTGATGCGCTGCGCCAACGACCCACGCATTCCTCAATGGATATGCCAGCGTTCCGGCGGGTTCTTCGTGCGCAACCCGAAGACCACGAACGCGCATCCCGACTTCCTGATCCCGGCCACGAACGAGATCGTCCAGGAGTTCGCGGATCTCCTCGCTGTCATCGCCAATGCTGCCGCGGACAACCAGATCGACACGAAGGAGGCGAAGAACATCCGCCGCCGCTGGGAGGAACTAAAGGCGGTCACCGAGACGTTCGTGGCCTGCTGCGAGGCCGGGAATTTCACGCCGTTGAAGGATCGACCGCCGGGCGCGAGCCCAGACGAATCCGTGGGGAATTGAATCAACGGGAAGCCGCGCTTGTCCGGAGGTGGTGGAGCCTAGGGGGTTCGAACCCCTGACCTTCTCATTGCGAACGAGACGCTCTACCAACTGAGCTAAGACCCCCCGCCTCCGCCAAGGCTACGGCGGGCTGCGCCGCCATCACCTTGCTTCGCGAAGATTAAAGAATAAAAGAAACTTTGGTTTGGCT
>CAYQWK010000180.1:0-11748 GCA_964420805.1 uncultured Bifidobacteriaceae bacterium
GGTCACACTGTATGTGCATCGCGTGATGACCGAGTTCTGGAGCGGCGACAAGTTCGGCGGGGGAGTCTCGGACGCCCTCTTCAACGCTGGCGCGGGCAAACGGCACAATATCCTGGAAGCCGAGGCGTTCACCGGCGGGCCGGATCGCAGCAAGTGGACCGAAACTCCCGCATGGCTGAAGCCCGTGGGCGACGGCGCTTTCTGCGCGGGCATCAACCGCTTGGTGCTCCATACCTGCCCGCTACAACCGTGGGACGAGAACATCCGGCCTGGCATGACAATGGGACAGTGGGGAACGCACTTCGGACGGACGCAAACGTGGTGGGACATGGGCAGCGCGTGGCTGGCGTATCTGGGTCGTTGCCAGGCCCTGCTGCAATGGGGAGCGCGCGCGGCGGGGGGATTTGCGGCTGAGGGTCTCGCGGTGAAGTCCATTCACCGAACCAACAACGATGCCCATGTGTTCTTCGTCGCCCACCCAGGCAGCGGCGGTCAGGCGCTCTGCACATTCGCCGTGGACGGAATGCAGCCGGAACTGTGGGACCCGGTGCGTGGGACGATGCGCAACCTCACCGATTTCCGCCAGGACGATGGCGAGACGACCGTGCCGCTGGAGTTCGCGCCAGCGCAAAGCTGGTTTGTTGTCTTCCGAAAGAAAGTCGTTCAGCCCAAGGAACGGCGCGCCAATTTTCCGGAACGCAAATCCGTCACGGAAATCGCCGGGCCGTGGGAAGTGCGGTTCGATCCGAAATGGGGCGGGCCGGAAGCCGTGACCTTCGATCAACTCGACGATTGGACCAAGCGCCCCGAACGCGGTATCCCCTACTACTCCGGCACGGCAACCTATCGCAAGACTTTCGATGGCAGCGGCGGTTCACATCTTGATCTTGGCCAGGTGAAGTGCATTGCGCACGTCCGCCTCAATGACCGTGATCTGGGCGTGGTGTGGACTGCGCCGTGGGGCGTGTCGGTGCCTCCTGGCCTGCTGCGCGAGCGCGGCAACGTGCTCGAGGTCGCAGTCGCAAACGTCTGGGCTAACCGGCTGATCGGCGACGAGCAGGAACCGCCGGACTGCGAATGGCGGCCGGGGCACATGGGACATGGCGGCTATTTGAAACGGTTCCCGGATTGGTTCGGAAAGAATCAGCCTCGTCCGTCGAAGGGCCGCTATTGCTTCACGACTTGGAACTACTTCACCAAAGACTCGCCGCTCACCTCATCGGGCCTGCTCGGGCCGGTTCGCCTCATGTCCGAGGATTGGACGCGCCCCGCCAGCGCGCCGGCCGCGAAACCCGCTGACGGCATCAAGCGCAAGACCAGCGGCGCTTCACCCGCGGCACTCGAGTCCGACGTGCTGAAAGCCGGGCTGGCTTCGCGCGCGTCCATCACCGAAGCGCGAGCGGCTCACACGGGCGGCGGCAAGGACGCCGGCGCGCTGTTCAACGGCACGACGAAGAACGGCTCCGGCGGGGATGCCACCCAGGACGATGGCCAGACCTTCCGCGGGTATGGCGCAGGCAGCGTGCTCACCATTCAACTCACCGGCCCGCATGACCTGACGGAAATCCGCACCTTCGCCGGGCACGCGGACGAACGCGCGAGCCAGGACTACACCGTGCTCGTGGCGCACGCCGCTGCGCCGAAGAAGTTCGAGAGACTCGCGACTGCGACCCTGCGCTGCGACGGCGGGGCGTCCGAGTTGCGCGTGAAGACGGAGGCGAAGGGTGTTGTGGCGGTGCGATTCGAGTTCCAGAACGGGCCGCTTGGTTTCAACGTCTATCGCGAGATCATTGTTGTGGGCCAGCCGGCCACTGGAGTGAAACCATGAAGCAGCTATTCCTCCTCAGCGTTCTCGCGATGGCCGCCCACGCCGCACCGGTCAGATGGGAGCCAATCAAGGAGTTGAAGGATGATCCCGGCGTCGCCACGAATGGCGTGGTCATCAAAGCCTACACGTTCGGCAGTGGCAACACGCCGACGGTCAACGGCATTGTGTTCCGCGATTTTGGGACGCAAACGCTCGACCGGCAGACATTGGGCTCGCGCTACAGCGGATTCTGGAATGTGGCGGGTCCAGCAAAGGAGTTGCTCGATGGCGCCATCCAGGACACTTCCAGCCTCGAGAAGCCCAAAGCCCAGCGCGTCACGCTCCAGGGTCTGACTCCGGGGCGGAAATATCAGATTCAGCTTTGGGTCGCGGATCGCCGCACTTGGCCCGGCCTGAAGCCGGCCTTCGCATCGGCGGCTCAAACCGTTCAGGCTTCGCCACAGGACGGCAACATTTCCACGCTCCGCTGGCAGGGCGGCGACAAAGGGCCAACGGCGCAGTCGGTGATTGGCACCTTCACCGCCGACAAGGCGCGCCTGACGCTGACGTTCACGCCGACGGCCGGATTCTTCAACGGCAGGAACTGGTTCAGCAGCCAACTCAACGCGCTGGTCCTGCTCGATCAATCGCCGGGCACGCCGCCGCCGTTCGTGGCTGAAAGGCCGGTGCCGCCGAAGGTCGTCAAATCGCTCGACGATTGCAACGTGACGTGGGATTCGCCGGGCGGGGATTCCTTCGGCTCGATGCCGCTCGGCAATGGTGACATTGGCGCGAACGTATGGGTCGAGGACAACGGCGATCTGGTGTTCTACCTCAGCAAGGTGGATGCCTTCGACGCCGGCCAGCTGCTGCCGAAATTGGGGCGCATTCGCCTGCGCCTCGATCCCGCGCTCGACGTGGATGATTTCCGGCAGACCCTCGTGCTGCGCGATGCCGCCATCGAGGTGAAGGCTGGCGATGTGCAACTTCGAGTCTGGATTGACGCCCGCCAGCCTGTAGTCCGCGTGCAAGGCGCCAGCGCCACGCCGCGCCAGGCCACGCTGGCCTTCGAGTCGTTGCGACGGATGCAGGAGGACACCAAGCCCCTGCCCGGCAGCGGCACGGTGGGCGTGTTGTTCCACGACAGACACGACCGGCTGGCATGGTGTTATCGCAACCAGTCCTCGGCGTGGGTAGAGCGGTTGCGTGCGCAGAATTCGCCGGAGATGGTGGCGAAAACAAAAGACCCGATTCTGTCCCGCACCGCGGGTGGTGTGTTGTATGCGGCGAATTTCAAACGCTCCGCTCCCGACACGCTGGTGAGCGAGGGGCCGCTGACGAGCATCGATTGCTCGGTCCGCATCCTGTGCAACCAGCCCGATTCGCCGCAAGCATGGCTGGCCGAGGCGGAACGTCCGGTGAAGTCCGATTGGGCCGCGCACCAGGATTATTGGCGGGAGTTCTGGAACCGCAGCTACATTTTCGTCAGCCGCTGCGGGGACGGGAAGGTCCAGCTCGACCAATGCCGCTTCACCCAGTTTCCACAAGGCTCGAAAGCCTACGAAGGGCGCAAGGAGATCGGCGCCGCCCGCAACGCGTTTCAACTCAGCCAGCGCCATGCGCTCGAACGGTTTTCCCAGGCCGCCGCCAGCCGCGGCGCGGTGCCGCCGCCTTACAACGGCTCGATCTTCACCATGGACATGCCGGCGGGGGTGATGGGTTTCGACAAACCCAAACCGCATCCGGTGTCGCCGGATGGACGCGACTGGGCCGTGCTTTCCTTCATGTGGCAGAACACGCGGCATCCCTACTGGTCCATGCCGGCGCGCGGCGATTACGACACCATCGTTCCGGGGATGGAGTTCGTGCGCGACGGCCTGGAGATCGGACGCGACCGCTGCAAGAAGCTGCTCGGATTGGATGGCGCGTTCATCATGGAAGCCAGTTGGTGGCACAATGTCGGTGTGTTCAACTGGGAAGGCATGCCCGGGCATCTGCGCTACCACCAACTCGCGACCGTTGAACTGCCCGCTATCATGGCGGAAGCCTACGAGCACACGCGCGACCAGAAGTTTCTCAACGATGTCCTCCTGCCCTGCGCTGAGGCTGGAATCGAGTATTATGCCAATCGTTTCACCAGGCGTGACGCCGAAGGGAAGATGCGGATGGCCGGCGTCGGTTGTGCCGAGACGTATCAAGGCGTGGACAATCCCTGCACGGAAATCGGCTGCCTGAAATACCTGCTGACCAAACTGCTCTCGTTCGAGATTGACGCTGCCCGTCGCTCAAAGTGGAGCAAGTTGCTGGAGGAGATGCCAGGCGTGCCGCTCCGCCGCATTCGCGGGATGGACCTGCTGGCTGTCGGCGATGCCTACGATTCCGGCCGCGAAATCTGCGAGAGTCCGGAACTGTATTCGATCTATCCCTTCCGCCAGGTGTGGCTCGGCCAACCCGAACTGCTCGCCAACGCGCGCCAGTCATTCCACGTGCGGAACATCAGCCTCGACGGCACTGACGACAAACAGGCGGTGGAAACCGGCGGCTGGCAGTCGGCTCCGGTGCAGGCCGCCTATCTCGGGCTCGCCCGTGAAGCCGCGCGCTTGGCCAGCATCAACTTCAATGACCAGTTCATCCACTGGACCGACAACGTTGATCCCAACGCGCCGTTTCCGCAGCGGCCCCGCGCCCGCTTCCCGGCGTTCTGGGAATGCAAGATGGATGGCACGCCCGACAACGACCACGGCGCGAACTCGGTCAACACGCTCCAGAGCATGTTGCTGCAATCCGACGGCAGGAAGATCCTCCTGCTCCCCGCCTGGCCGGAGGACTGGGACGTTACCTTCAAACTGGCCGCCACCTTCAACACAACCGTGGAGTGCGTTTATCGGAACGGCAGAGTGCAGTCGCTGAACGTCACCCCCGAATCCCGCCGCGCCGACCTCGTTGACCTGAGCACGCCGGAGCAACGCATTCGCGCGCTGGTGGAGGTCGCTTGCGCCGACCGCAACTGGCTCTTTGGCCTGCCGCCCATGCTCGATGGCCTGCCCAAGCCCGGCCCGGCAACAGGGCCGTGGCTGGAGCAATTTGGCGAGAGCGTCACCCACGTGAAGGGGGCGCCGTGGCCGGACTGTGTCTTCCGTGACAAAGTGCTCTACGTTCACGGCGGCAGCGGCGCACCCGCCATCCCGGCCAAAGTCGTTTCCTCGAAACGGCTATCCGACCGCATCCTGAAAGTGGAATACGATCAAGCGCTAGAACCTCTCGCGCTCGCTGCTGCGTCTGCTGACTCGCTCATTGCCGGAAAGACGGGGACGACACTCGATCTCGGCCTGCCGGCGACCTTCGACCGACTCGAATTTGTGATCGAGAATCCCAGCCACCGCAGAGGCCAGAGCAAGCCATTCGAACTCCAAGTCCGGCAGGCGGACGGCCCATGGAAGACCATCCACCAAGGGCGAGTCTTCGGCTCGATCTACAGCAAGCGCTTCAAGCCCGTGACCGCGCAAAGCGTGCGGCTGGTGGTGGACGCGCCGGTCCGCCAATTCGATCTCTTCCCACCCCTTGCCATGCTGCCCCGCCCCGATTTTAACAGAAAACCATGAATTCGCCCATGGGGCATGTCGCAGACACTTTCACAAAGACACGCGCAGATGGAAAACGTATGATCCTATCTCGTCGCCGTATGACGCTCATTATGGGTATTAGTGGGAGTGATGTCCTGCTGCAAGGAGTGAAGCAGGGCCACGCGCTGCTTTCCCTTCTACTGCTCGCCCCTCTGGCCGCGCTGCCTGCGGCCGATGCGCCTGCACCTAAGCCCAACATCCCATTCCTCGTCGCCTGGAGTGGTCCAGTTGGCGACATCGAAGCTTCTCGCGATTACGAGGTGACGGTGCGCAGCGGCGGCAAGTCCTGGAGTCCCTTCACCTACCATTCCTACAACCG
The DNA here is from genome assembly GCA_964420805.1 of uncultured Bifidobacteriaceae bacterium. Taxonomy (GTDB): domain Bacteria; phylum Verrucomicrobiota; class Verrucomicrobiia; order Limisphaerales; family SIBH01; genus JANNGC01. The sequence goes on from CAYQWK010000180.1 coordinate 5,750, forward strand.
GCCCGTGGACAAGTTGGTGGACCCGGCCGGCAATTACATCAAGCTGCCCTTCCTAGCGCTGCACTCCAACGAATTCAAGCGCCCTGAGGACAACCGCGACACCTACGCGCATTCATGGACGAGCTTTGACTTCGCCGGAGGGCCGGTGGAGGTGGACGTGAAAATCAAGCGGCCCCTCGACGGCCTGACGCTGCCGTTGCGGAGTTGCGCGATTTTTCCGTCCACGCTGGGCATCCAGTGTCAGGTGGTTGGGACGGATACGATCCGGTTCACCCTGAGCAAGCCCGTCAAGATTGCCGTGGTGCCCAATCATCTTCAGGCTCTGGAGAAGCTCCAGCGCACCGAGCAGAAGCAGGCATTTGAAGGCTACCGCAATCCGCTGTTCCTGTTTGCTCGCGCGCCAGAGAACGATATTCCCGACAAGAGCGCGCCCAGGACTCTGGTGGTGAATCCCGGCCAGCTCTGCTCGGTCGAAGATTTCGCCAAGGCCAAAGTCATTTACTTCGAGCCCGGCGTTCACGACTACTCGCAATTCAATCCCACCGACCCGGACCACTACCTTGTGCTGCGGACGGGACAGACTCTCTATCTGGCGGGCGGAGCCTATGTGTATGGGGTCGTCAGCGCGGACAAGCGCCGTCCGGCCATCAACGAGATGGCGATAGTCCGCGGGCGTGGAACTCTATCCGGCGCGAAGCAGCGATGGGGCGGCGAACCGTATGTCACCACGGTCGAGAAGGGCGTGCGGATGGAGGGAATCCAAATCACCGATTCCCACAATCACATCAGCCATTCCATCGCTCCCATCAAGGACGTGGCCGTCGTCGGCGCCTGGCACGGGAACACGGATGGATTCACCCGCGAAGTGCCGGCGTCGGAGCCATTCAAGGGCTGGCATGTTGACGACTGCTTCGTCATGGCGGCGGACACCAACCTCAAGGTGGGCGGCCCCGCCCGCGTGCGAAATTACACCCTCTGGCAACTCGGCAACGCGGAGCCGCTGTGGATTCGCAATCCCGACGGCTGCGTGGGGGACGGCTTGCAGGTGATTACGTTCAACGCCTGGCCGGGACGCCAAACCATCAACATCTCCCGGGGCACCGTGAAGAACTCGGTCTTCCGGAACTTCACCATCGAAGCGCCGTTCGTGCCGCTGCTCTTCCTGATGCCGATAGGCGCGGAGAATTCGGGACCGGCTTATGAAAATGTCCTCTTCGAGAACATCACAGTCACCACGCCGCACATCGCGAAGAAGTCGCCGTTTGGAGCGGCGACCGGAAACCAGGTGCGCACTGGGAATGTCGTGTTCCGAAACCTGGTAATCAACGGCAAGAAGGTGACCGCCCAGAATTGCGGTGACTCTTTCGATTTGGCGAAGGGAGTGACCGTGGGGCGGGAGATCGTGTTTGAATGAAAGGAGAGCCGAAATGACCATCACCGCCATTCGCCTGCTCGCTGCGTTTCAGTTCTTGGCCGCGCTCGCTATCCCGGCTGCAGAGACACCGAAGGCCCAACTTGACCAAGGCAATCGCGCCATCATCGTCGTGACCGGCATGAGGTTGAACGAGGATCCGTCGGACTATCGGAAGGACCTGTCCGTTGCCGAGGGCGCCTCGGTCAAGGTGACCGCGCGCGGCGGTGCCACCCGCGAGAAGAAGACGGAGGCGTATGTCCGAAGTGGCAATAGCGCCGGCCAGATCCACTTCACGGCGGATTTTGAGGTGGACCTCGACGCGACGTACACAATCGTGATGACCTTCAAGGACGGCACAGTCCTCCGGATTGAAGACTACTCCCTGCCCAAAAACTGGAAGACCCACTTCTATTTTCACAGCACCAACGGAACAAAATCCCCGGCTTCGATCCTGCGTTCCGTCGAGGACCCAAAGACGAAGCTGCGCTGCTGTGTCTATGCGGTCTATCCGCCGGACGCCTATCGCAAGCGCGGTGGAAGCCCACGCTAATCAACTCGCACCTCGCGACGTTCTCCGGCGCTCAAAACACTCACCCTGAAAATGCAACGACACCTCCTCGTCGTTCTGATCGCGGCGCTCAGTTGGCACCTGCCTGTAATGCGCGGCGCAACGGCCGAAGCCGTCCGTCCCAACATCCTCATCGCCATCGCCGATGACATGTCGTGGGCGCACACCTCCATCGCCGGCTGCAAGGGCGTGCGCACACCGAACATCGACCGTGTGGCGCGCAGCGGCGTGATGTTCCGCAATGGCTATTGCGCGGCACCGGGATGTTCACCGTCGCGAGCGGCGTTGCTCACCGGGCGGCACGTGTGGATGAACGAGGAAGCGAGCACGCATCACGGCCTTTACCCAGCGAAGTTCGTCAGCTTCCCCGACCTGCTGGGCCGGGCCGGATACCACGTCGGCTTCACCGGCAAGCCGTGGTCGCCCGGTGACCTCGGGCCGGGCCGCAAGGGCAATCCGGTCGGTCCGGCGTTCAACAAGCACAAGCTCACGCCGCCGCTCTCCGGCATCAAGGACAACGACTACACCGCGAACTTCGCCGAGTTCCTCAAGAAGCGGCAGCCCGGCGCACCGTTCTGCTTCTGGTATGGCGCCGTGGAACCGCATCGGGGCTACGAGCGCGGCAGCGGTCTGAAGGCGGGCAAGAAGCTTGAGGACGTGGCGGTGCCGGGATTCCTGCCCGACACGCCCGCGGTGCGGAGCGACTTCCTCGATTACTTCGTGGAGATCGAGTGGTTCGACCGTCACCTGGGCCAGATGCTTGACCTGCTCGAAAAGGCCGGCGAGTTGGAGAACACGCTGGTCATCGTCATCGGCGACGATGGCATGCCGATGCTCCGGGCGAAGGCGACATGCTACGAATACGGCCTGCACGTGCCAATGTTTTTGGCGTGGCCGAAACGCGTGCCGGCGAACCGGGCCGTGGACGACCCCATTGGCTTCGTGGACCTGAACGCAACCATCCTCGCCGCCGCGCAGGTGGAACACCCGGAGAAGAACAATCCCGCGCTGGCGCCCGTGGGCCGTGATTTCCTGCCGCTGCTGACGAGCACGAATCAGGGCCTCGTCAATCCCGATCAAGCCTTCGTCTTCGCCGGGCACGAGCGCCACACCCTCACGCGTTACAACGACATCGGCTATCCCATCCGGGCGCTGCGCACGCCGCAGTTTCTTTATCTTCGCAATCTCCGTCCCGACCGCTGGCCCATCGGCGACCCGCAGCGCATCAACAAGGCCACTGGCAAACTCCTTCCGCTCCACGCCGGATGCTACCGCGACGTGGACGACCAGGAGACGCTGCAATGGCTCATCCAGGAGGCGCGCGACTCCACGAAATACGCCGCGCTGCTCGAACTCATTGTCGGCCGTCATCCCGCCGAGGAACTTTATGACGTCCAAAAGGACCCGGATTGCCTCCACAACCTGGCATCGTCATCCGACCACGCCGCCGCCAAGATGAAACTCGCCGCGCAGATGGACGCCGAACTGAAACGCACCCAGGATCCGCGAATCTACGGAGACAAGCCCGACATCGCCGACACCTACATCAACGTGAATCCGAAGAACAAGATGGGCGAAGGGCTCTATCCACCCCCGAAGAAGTCATGAAACTCGTGCTCCCACTTTGCTCACTACTGGTCGTCACATCGCTTCCTGCGGCGGAGGCGAGGCCGAAGTCAGCTCCGAGCACCGGAGCAATCGTTCCACCCGCCTTCGTCGTGGATCACAGCCGCAGTGCTCAGGCCCGGTTGCGACCGCTGCCGTTGGAGGCGGTGGACTGGACCACCGGCTTTTGGGCCGACCGGCATCGGCAATTATGCGAAGTCACGTTGGAAGAGTCTTGGAAGCTCCTCGCCGACCCCAGCGCAGGCCATGTGCTCGACAATTTCCGTTTCGCAGGGAAACCCGGCTCCGGCCAATATGCCGGCACCACCTGGCAGGACGAATGGCTCTACAAGTGGCTTGAAGCCGCCGCGTGCGTCTGGCGCATGAATCGCGACCCCGCACTGGCCCGACGGATGGATGAAGCCATCGCACTGGTCGCCGCAGCCCAGCAGCCGGACGGCTATCTGTCCACCATGCCGCTGGTATCGCAGAAGCCGCGGTTTCAGAGCGCGCAGGACCACGAGCTCTACAACATGGGCCATCTGCTCACAGCAGGCGTCATTCACCATCGCATGACCGGGCAGGACAATTTGTTGAACGTCGCGCGACGAGCCGGGGATTTCCTTTGCGCCAACGTCGGCGTCACCGTGAAGCCTTACATGGCGCACAATCCGTCAGCCATTATGGGTTTGGTGGAACTATCGCGCCTGACCGGCGAATCCAAGTATCTCGCCTGCGCCCAACTCATCGTGGACAAACGAGGCAGCGAGCCGAGACGCCAATCACTCTGGGCGATGCAATCGGGCATCGACGGCACGGACTTCATCCAAGACCGCGTGCCGGTGCGCGCTTCCGCGGACGTGGTCGGTCACAATGTGTTCTTCGCCTACCTCTACACCGGGGCGGCGGACCTTTGTGCCGAGCGCGCTGATGCAAAACTGGGCGACGCGCTGGGCCGGCTTTGGACGGATTTAACCACCCGCAAGATGTTCATCAACGGCGGGGTGAGCGCGCATCCCGTCGCGCTTTCGCACAACGCTCCTGCGGTCGAGGCTGCCGGAGCGCCCTACGAATTGCCCAACAGCACCTGCTACAACGAGACCTGCGGACAAATCGGTGTGTTCATGTGGGGCTACCGGATGCTCGTGAATCAAGCGGACGCTTCGTTTGCCGACCTCATGGAGCGCGAGCTGTTCAACGGCTTCCTGCCGTGTCTCGGGTTGGATGGCCGGAGTTGGTTCTACCGGGCGGTGCTTCGTCGCTACGACGAGAACTACAAGCCGGCGGGCTGGACCGACATGGCACAACGCGGCGTGCCGGGACGAACGGATATTTGCTGTCCCTCGAACCTCCTGCGCACGATGGCGCAGCTCGCCGCCTACTTCTACAGCCGCGACGACGCCGGTCTCTGGATTCATCACTACGGTGGCAACAAGGTTACTTGCCGCCTCAATGACACGGAGTCGTTTGGCCTGGAACAAATCACCGACTATCCCTGGAGCGGCGATGTGAAGCTCGTCATCCGACAGGTGCCGGCTAAACCGGTGGCTCTGCGTCTGCGCGTGCCGGGATGGGCCGGGAGCGCGAAGATAGCGGTGAACGGAAAAGCCGTGGAGAAACCGCGCATTGAACACGGCTATTTGTCGCTCAACCAGACTTGGAAAACCGGCGACACCATCACGCTCTCCTTCCCCTGCGAGGCGCAACTCATCGCCGCCGACCCCCGCGTGGAAGCCACGCGCAACCAGGTCGCCGTGATGCGTGGCCCCGTGCTCTACTGCGTGGAATCGCCCGACCTGCCCGCCGGGATTCGCGTGCCGGATGTCCATCTGGCGAGCGACGCCCTATTCAAACCCAGCACGGGTTTGCCGGGAACGACACTTCCTCTTGGCGCAAGAATTGAAATCCTGCAAGGCCCCGGACTCCGGCGCGAGGAAGCTCCTTGGACGAACTTATATCGGCCATTGGGGACGGAACAACTGCGGCCCTTCGGACTCCGCCTGGTGCCATACTTCGCGTGGGCCAATCGCGGACGCTCGGCCATGAGCGTCTGGATGCCGGTGGTCTTAAAAACGCCATGAGACCATGAACTCTAAATGAAATACATGAAGACACAAACACTTGTCCTATTCCTGACTCTGGCTGGCGCCAGTTTGGCGCTGGCCGCCGAAGAACTCACCTCTTGGGAACACGCTCCCACCGACTACAAGGTCCCGCCCGGCATGGTTCGTGGCGGCGCGTTCATGGACCGCATTCTGCCGATGCCGGTGGAGAACGGCCTGCGATCCGATGTCTGGGGCGGCGACAACGTCAAGCCGCGCAACGTGGACAACGGCCTTGAAGACCCGAAGTGGTCGTATTGGTGCATGGAGGTGTTCCCATCCGGCGGCAAGGAACACATGTTCGCCGTGC
>CAYQWK010000181.1:0-11712 GCA_964420805.1 uncultured Bifidobacteriaceae bacterium
TTCGATGGCGGGCTTGAAAGAAGCGGAGCGCCCTTCTCCGCGCTGGGGAGAAGGTGGCCGCAGGCCGGATGAGGTGCGCCCCGGCGGGTTGGCCAACTGCCATTCCTGCTCGCGCTGGAGTTCCAGGTCATCGAGGAATTTCAGGAACATGATCCAGGTGAGCAACGGCAGGCGGTCAAGGTCGCCATTGAGCCCCTTGTACTTGCGCATGATGTCGCGCGCGGATTTGAGCAATGCGCCTAGGGATTGGGCGGTGGTGGGTTGGTGTTGTGGAGGTTTGGACATGCTTACACTAGCCGGCGGTGAACCAATTGAATGTTCAAAATGGAACATCATCTGAGGCCGATGGCTGCGCTGGGGATTTGGCGCGTTCATCGATTTCAGCTGTGATTGATGCAACATCGGGAAATTTATCGTTCACAGGTGCGTGATGATGCACACTGGAATATGTTTGCCCCGCCTGTGCCAGTAGGGCTGCCGCTCGTTTCACATTAGAACTAGATGGCGAATCGAAAATCTGCCCTAGAACGATGCGCTTTGCCACATCACAACAAAATGCGAGATCGTGGTCTGTGACGCCCTCTTCTTCGTGACCACTTAGTTCTCGCTCAAATCGCTGCAAGATCGCGGGCAGGGTGTTTTCTGGAATTTTTGCTGTCCAAACGGCTTTCCAATCTACTTGCTCGTCGGCTAGGAATTCCCGGCCATTTTGTCCTTCGAGAGCTCTCGATATAATGGCTGTGACCATTGGGTGCGCTCCAAATTGTTTCAGATAATTTACTGCCAGGGCAACAAGCTCGACTGAATGTCCTGGGAGTGCTGAATATGCGCGCGTCAGAATGTCAGCTATGGACGATTGATGGACTGACGGAATTGAACGGCGTGCGGCTTCAGCGATCAAGACTTCGAGCCTTTGTGGAAAAGGTCGGCGTGGAAGTCGTCGAGGACTTTGTTGCTCATTCTCTTCGACAGCGCGCAGGATTCCATCGGTCAATGCGGTGCTATAAAATAACCTGACTTTCGATTGGCCAGGAATATATCCGTCGTGGGAGGCTAACGTCGCTAAACGCGTTAGGAACTCGCTCAATAATTTGGTTCTTTCCGCTGCTGTTTGCGCTTTTCCTTCCCGGTCCAAGCAAATCGTCTTGATGCCAACTTCATCGTAAAGCCTTTCGAGAACTGGGTTGTAGGCGAACGTGACGATGTATGATGTCGGGCGATCTTCCGGGGAAACATCTTTCATCATGCCCATTAGCTTAAACCAAATAATACGAATGTTGATGTCTCGGAAGCTGTAACCCATGAACAACACAGACCTTCCGAGCAGGTCCGACCTAAATTTCAAATCCATTGGGGAATCTAGGTCTAGCCTAGCGTAATAGGATGATTCAGTAAGGACCAATGTTTGTTCATGCCTCAAATCGCCATGATATTTTACAACTTGGGTTTTGACGCCGCTTGATGTTGCGACATCCTTTGGCAAGGCGATGACTTCCACAGGCTGCTTGAGTGTTTTGAACGTCCTCTCTATGAGGTCATCATAGTTCGTCGTGTAGATTTGCGGCGCACCCAGATTAAGCAGTTCGACATGCGGAGCGGAAAGCAAGGTGTTCGTATTGTTTTGGAGAGCAGACGAAATAGTGTGCCTCAATGGGCCAATGCGATGGTCGCTGGCGAGAAAATAATATTCAGCGATTTGTAAGTAATCGCCGTTGCAAAGCTTCTTAACTTCTTGATACGGAAGTGAGCCGTCAAGGTCTTCCGCCAACTTTCCCAGAAGGGCGTCCCAATCTGGGAGATTGAGGCTTGCGGAAAAACCAGCTCCAACGAACGGAATAATTCTCCGGGCTTTTATTAGATCAATAAGCCTTTGGGGGATATCAATTTAAGCCATATATTTAGTGGTTTATGAGTAAAGCAGCGATTGGAGTTGGTTGACGGCGGTGCGGAGTTGGTCTGCGCCGCCGAATTTGCCGATGATTTCGTTCACCTTGCCGTGGTGGGAAATGGGCGGGAGTTTCAGCACATCGGGCAACCGGTCAAGATCACCATTTAGCCCCTTGTCCTTGCGCATGATGTCGCGCGCGGATTTCAGGAGCGCGCCAAGGGATTGGGCGGTGGTGGGTGAAGCTGTTTGAGTCTTAGCCATTTCAATCTTTAAAAATATTTTCCGTGGACTTGCCGGTCGAGAAGCCGAAATCATTAACCTCTCCATTTGTAAAAACGTGGTCGGGATCATAGCCAAACTTTTCGAACGCATGAACACGCAGCAACCAAGCGAAAGCTGGAAACTCATCGGACAACGCATCTGCCAGCGGGTGGACAGCAACGAAGCCCGCGCTTTGTGTAAAATGCTTTCCGTCTTTTTGTCCGTGCAATGATTCCATTCTGTCGAGGTAAGGGAATTTGCCGGAATAGAGGTGGTGGATACTCCATGCGTTTGTGCTTCCAAAGCGTTCTGGGCGCTCGCCCCCGGCAAAAAGGAAGCTGGTGATCGCAGGTCCGTTCGCCCGTGTATCGAGCGGAATTATCAGTTTCCTAGCCGCATCTTTTATGAATAGCGGGTAGGAATGGTATTTCTGTTTTTTTCCTTCTGGAGCAACTCGGTCGCACCCTTGCCACAGTAGCACGGCGCGTTTTGGGAAGCGCACGAAGGAATTCAGGTTTCTCGCTAAGCGGCAAATGGCCTGCCGAATAAACTCATCTTCAATAGCCTGAACTTCGTTCTCGAAGCATCGATCAATCTGCTCAAGATTGTGTTTCGCCCGAATCTGATTGGGCGAAGCGAGGTTGAACGATGAACGTTTGACGTGCATTCGCCTAATTCATTCCTTGATCCTTGCGCATGATGTCGCGCGCGGATTTTAGGAGCGCACCGAGGGATTGGGCGGTGGTGGGTGGGTGTGATGATAGCTTGCCCATGCTGCGATGCTCTAATGCCCAATAACCCTAATGCCTGTCTTTTCGCAGGCTTCCTCAAACCGCTTGTTGTAGCCGATAACTATCGGATGAGGATTCGATTCGCCGTATGGCACAAATACCCAACCACTGTTCTTGAAGTGCTCGTTGCACTTGGCCAAAACCGAACGGTAGCTGGTCGTGCGTTCGCAAGCTATCCACAAACACAACGGATAATCCGTTGCAACACTTTCCCACGTTAATCCTTGATCGAACAGGTAATGGCACTTTCCAATCTTCACGTCGCAGTCCACTTTTTCATCGTGAAGAAAAACAATGGTTGGAATATTCGTTAGATAATAGCACCGCTTAAACAGCATGTTTTGGTAACTTCCAACGTGGAATCCTCTACATTTTTTGACCCTCTCAACTAACTGAGTATCTATTGATTCCACCCATTTTTCCTCATGAGGGTCTCCGACATTTTCTAAGACACGGACGTCGTCAGAAAGTTGGAGGGCTGAGGATGCTGCCAGAAGAATAGAATGGTGCTCTTCACCTTTAGGAACGAACACCTCGTCCTTAAGTTCTTTGATCAGGTCAAATGCTGTAGGATCATACTTCCAAAGAGGAGGCAGCTTGTAGTCAGGACTTCTGTTGCGTCCGGTTAACCGACCATACATTCCTCCATAGGTATGATCCGGTGGGCCTTCCGGGACTGGATGGCACATCACTCCAGAGCAAAGCCACAAGTACAAGTAAGCGAATGCATTATTAGTAAGAACTTCAACTTTGTTGGCAGTCTGTGAAATTCTTCCGCGCTTTGGCAGCCGGGGGGCTATGGACCGCGCGAGATAAGTAATAGTGCTGCCTGACTCAAAAAACACCCGTTTGCAAATCGTTTCAATGTCGTCACCATGAATGTCGAGAAAAGCATCTGCCAAGGCTTGCTTTTTCTTTGCTTCTATAGCCAAGCGAGGATCTACATCGCTGAACTTGCCTAACGCCTCAACAACGTCTCGTGCAACAGTATTGCCCGAGGAGAATCGAAGAACGATATCAATGTCTGAACCGCGTTCGGGCTCAAGAATGTATCCTCGCACGCTAGAATGTTCTCGCTGGAAATATGCGTAGAGCTCACTATAAATGCGGTCTGGCGTAGAGTATGGCTTGGCAAGAGGTTTTCCTATTCCATCAGTCAACAGGTGGCGCAATTCTTCATATTTTGTTTTGTATCCCGGTTCGCTTGAGTTCACCCATAGATCGGTTTTCCGCTGCTTAGTGACCTCATCGCCGTCCATGATAAATGCCAAGATAGGAAGTTTCATTTGAATTGCCAATTGGAGCTCGATTTCGGTGTAGCTCTTCCCTCGCAGTTCCTCGGGTAGAAGCTCTTGATCTTTTGGAATTGTTCCATAGCGTGATCCAAGAATAATCACGTAGAATTGGCAGCTTGCCAGAGCTTCCGATATGACAGCTCGTTTGGATTCCGTTTCAGGCGTGAAATTATCAAGAGCGACTGGCATGTGCCCCGCTTTAAGTATCCCAAGGATGGCCTGCTGGCGGTGCTCCTCTAGGTCTGCGAATGTGCTACTGATGAAGACTTTGTAGAATCGTGGTAATGATGAGTTCATAATGTTCTTGGTTCTATTCACGCTGCATACAGCAGCGATTGGAGTTGGTTGACGGCGGGGCAAAACAAGGTCAAAGGCTGAAGGCTGAATTCTAAGGTTGAATCCAGAACCCACAGGGCCGATATGCTTTTAGCGTTTAGCATTTATACTATAGCATTTGGTTGCGTTCATTCCGCGTAAAGCAGGGTTTGCAATTGGTTCACCGCCGAGCGCAATTCGTCCGGCCCGCCGAACACAGTGGCAATTTCTCCCACCGTTCCATGCCGTGAAATGGGCTGTAATTTCAGAATATCCGGTAGGACGAACTGCAACTCCGCGTCCGCTGCATATTTTTCGAGCAACTCGTTGAGGATCTCCTGCGCCTCCGGCTGGTAATAATGGAAGAAGGCGGCTTGCTGCCGTTTCACACGGTCGGCGCGCTGGCGGCGGGTGAGCACCTGCCTTCGCCCAGGCGCTTCGGCGAGGCCAGCGGGCGGGAAGGCGAGATGGCAGAGCAGGTCGAACGGGTCGGCGTCCGGCTGGCCCGCCTGCGCGGCAACAGTGGGAAAATCAATGCCGCGCTCGGCCAGTTGCTGGAGGATGTCGGCGCGCTGGCCGGCATCGGCCCAGCGGGTGCGTAATTCGTCCGGGGTGGCGCAGAGTGTCCGCACTTTCTCGGCGGTGTAATCGGTGAGCTTGACGACGCGGAGTTGTTTGCCGTCGGCGTCAAGTTCGTGGACAAGTTCGGCGGCGATTTCCACCTGGCCGCCGTCGAAGTAGAATTTTCGACACCTCACCCCGTCCCTCTCCCCGGTCGAGGCGGAGAGGGGGGCGTCAGCAAATCCGCCTGCGGCGGCTTCGACTGACTTCTCGACCTCCGGTTCTTCGGTGGTTAAAACTTCAGTGCGGATCATCCGCCCGTATTCATCGATTTCCTCCTGGGTGGCAAAGGCGGGATCGCCGTCGAAGGCCGGGTCGGCGAAGTTGCGCGTGGCTGTGCCGGTGTAGTCGAGGATGTTGAACCAGAGCTTGCCGTAGTCGTCGCGCACGCGCGTGCCGCGCCCGATGATCTGCTTGAACTCGACCATCGAATTGACGAGGCGCACGAGCACGACGTTGCGGCAGGTGGGCGCGTCGAGGCCGGTGGTGAGCAGTTGCGAGGTGGTGAGGATGACGGGCGTGCGCGTCTCCACGTCTTGAAACCGTTGCATGTGGCCGCGCCCAATGTCGCCCTCGTCGGCGGTGACGCGGCAGACGTAATCGGGATATTGCTGGACGAGATCGGCGTTCAGGTTGTTGAGCGCGGTGCGCATCTCGCTGGCGTGCTCCTGATCCACGCAAAAGACAATGGTCTTGGCAAAGCGGTCGGTCTTTTTCAGGAAATCGGTCAGATGCCGGGCGACGGCTTGTGTGCGGGCGCGCAAGGCGACGCGCCGCTCAAAATCGCCGGTGGTGTAAACCTCGTCGGGAATCTCACGCCCGTAGCGGTCAAGGTCATCCTTGCTGGGCCGCCAGCCGGCGGCATCCCATTGCGTGACGATGCGATGCACGCGATACGGCGCGAGGAAACCGTCGTCAATGCCCTGCTTGAGGCTGTAGGTGTAGATCGGATTACCGAAATACAGGTAGGTGTCGCGGTTCTCATCGCGTAACGGCGTCGCCGTCATGCCGAGCTGATACGCGGGCGCAAAGTATTCCAGGATTTCGCGCCAGTTGCTTTCTTCCTTCGCACTGCCGCGATGGCATTCGTCCACGATGATGAGGTCGAAGAAATCGGGAGCGAACTGTTTGTAGAGGCCTGGGCGATTGGCGTCCTTGGCGATGGACTGGTAGGTGGAGAAGTAAAGTTCCCGCCCATGCGTCACCACGCCGCCCTCGATCTTGTGCCGGGCATCGCCGAACACGGAGAAGGTTTTGTCCTTGGGATCGTCCACCAGAAAATTGCGGTCGGCGAGATACAGGATGCGCGGCTTTCGCGTCGGATCGCCCTTGGCGTTCCACTTCGAGGACCAGAGCTTCCAACAGATTTGAAACGCGACGACTGTCTTGCCCGTTCCGGTCGCCATCGTCAGCAGCACGCGTTTTTTGCCGGTCACGATGGACTGCACGGCGCGGTCAATCGCGATGCGTTGGTAATAGCGTGGCTCTTTGCCGGTGGTGAGATTCGCGGGTGTCAGCAGCCGGTCCTGAATCTGTGGGTCACTGATCTTCTCCGCCCCGCACAAGCGCGCCCACAGTTCCGCCGGAGTCGGGAACGCGGAAATCTCGCGCTCCTTGCCGGTGATGAAATCGAACTCGACGATGCCGGCGCCATTGGTGGCGTAGGCAAACTTCAGCCCCAGAATCGCCGCGTAATCCTTGGCCTGCTGGAGTCCGTCGCCTGCGCTCTTGTAAGCCGCTTTCGCTTCCACAACCGCGAGCGGCAGATCGCGTCGGTAGCGCAACAGATAATCCGCGCGCTTGCCTTTTTTGCGCATGGCTCCTTGCCCGCGCACCATGATGCGCCCATCCGTGAAAGTACGCTGCTCATCAATGGAATGAGGATCGCTTTCCCAGCCTGCATCCTGTAGCCGGGGAACGACAAACTTTCGGCACGTGTCGGCTTCGTTCATCTTGGCCCTTTGGGGAACCGTTCGGAGTGAGCTTGCGGCTCGGAAACTGCCAACAAACGCCCGGAGTGAGAAGCGAAAAAGGGAGGAGTGTCATTTGCACACGTTTGCCGTGTGCGTCAGAAGCGTCGAAGGCGACACCGCCTCTTCAGCGGGCCTGCCTCACACCTTCAAGTCCGGCGGGTCGGTCGCGAGTCCGTTCGCCGTTGAAGTCTTCCGCGCGTTCTTCTCCCGCCAGTAGTCGTGGATGGCGTTGGTCATCTTGGCCAGCCAGGTGGTGTCCCTAGTCAGTTCGAGCAATAGCAGGGTGGAGAAGTACTTCACGCCGTTGGCGGGCGGGTTGCCGAGTGGCTTGAGCAATCGCTTGGCGACGAGCACGGGGATGTCGTGGGGCTGGCAATTGAGCAGCCAGGCCGCTTGCTCGACGGTGAGGCGGGCGGGCATTTGGCCCGCCAGACTCAGGAAGCGTTGTTGGTCGTCGCGCCTGTTCAATTCTCGTTCTCGGGGTCGGTACACACTTCATCTTCAAGCAATCCCGCCATGCCGCCGCGCTCCGCGCGGCGACATGGCAGGGAACCGCCTGCCTGGGTGACAACTGGCAGCATTGCCGCAGCCTGAGATGATGCTATGGCCCCGTTTCGCAGCGTTTACGGCCCGTGTGGGCTGGTCTTAGCCGACTGCAAACTCCGAAGCGGTGTGCGCCGTTAGCGCCGGCACAGTGGCCGCTTCCCGGGAGATCTTCTTACTCTGCCTGGCGTTGTCCTCGACGGCGTCTCTTTCCTATTTCTCGCCGGCCTTCGATAACGCGGAAGATCGACTTGGAAAGCATGACGTCGCAGCGGTCCCCAAACTTTCTGGTCTCATAAAAATCCCCGCTGGCCCGCCGATACTCTTCGTCGCAGCCTTTGAGGACATAGCCCACACCGTCGAGCAGCGGGCTATAGAGCGTGACACGCGCCATGCCGCCACCGAGTTGCTCCCAGATTTTCATGAAAGCAAAACAGGTGGCGGTGCTGCGCGCGTGATGGGGAAACCCCGCGATAAGTGCGTGGTGGTGGATGCGCGCCGTGGCCTCGCCACGTTCCGTCCGCAGGCACCAGATGGTTTTGGTAAAATGAACCCCGAAATTGTCCGCCTGTCTCCGCATCAGGGCGAAGAACATCTTGATGCGCACGGCCTCGGTCAGCTTCTCACTCTTGAAGGTGAGTGACGCGAAGAACTGCCATTCGATCAAGGACAGGGCGTAGATCTCGGGGTTCATTCGTTGGTTCTAGTTCTTGCCTTCAGGCCCGGTGATGATGGCCCCACGAGCGCGCAGACGACCGCCGAAGGGCATGAGTTCGCGCACCCCAATGACAATCTGCCTGTCGAGCAGCTTGCCGGCGAACTTGCCTTTCTCGTCTTCGCTCAGGGTGTAATCAAACGGCATGAGCAGGCGATAGCCGGACGGGTCAACGTCCTGGCAGGTGATGACCTGGTTTTTGACCAAACCCTTCTTCCCGACGTACTCGTCCGGGCGATCTGATGTGACTACTACTTTGAGTTGCATGTATTGCTTCCTTCTTTCGGCTGGAGTTGCGTTCCCGGTCGTGCCGAGCGGAACCAGAACGGTGAAGAATGATTTCACACGGCGACGCTATCGCGCCTGTGAGTGGGGAAGGAATGCATTGGGACGGAGCCGGTACGCATCCCGTCCCAAAGGCTTGACCTGGCTATTTCGGCGGGGAACCCGGCTTCCGTTTTGTCGTAAGTCCCAAGCGTTCACGACGTTTCTTGATGGCACCGGGGGTGAATCGCCGGGACAAGCGTTTGAAAATGGAGTCCGCTAGCTGCTGTGCACTCTGGTGGTTGTATCGCTCGCGCAGCCAATTCAACGCCAGCTCATGGCTCACCGGATCAATAGTCCGACTCGGCTCTCGCATCACTTCTCCAAACGCACACATCCATCCAGTGCCAACCGGATTGCTTCGCTGCCACGCCAAGACCTCTGGCTCCGTCAGGTAATGGGCCAGTTCTGCAAAATACGATTGAATCGCCTCCCGCTCTACAAACGCCCGCTTCGACGGGTCCTTTGTAAGGGTGGCAATCTTGAGGAGTTCAACGGTCTTCGGTTGCAGTTCACTCATTACTTTCAGCCGGGCATGATACACATCGTACTCGTCCACTCGTTGCGGGTCCGGTTCTTCCTGGTAATTGGGGCGAACCGAATCGATGTAGTCGGCATCCTCTTCCTTTGCTTCAAAGCATTGCGTCAAACGCAGCAAATCCCCGCGTGTGCATTCGGCAAACCGTGCCATGTCGTTCATGCATTCGCGAATTTCACTCTCGGGCACGTCCGGTCTAACAAAGGCGATGTTACCTTTCTCCTCGTGACCATCCGCATAACGAAACCATTGCATCACCGCCCACACTTCTTCGTCGGGGCCGAGGTCATCCCAGAGAGGCGCCGACTTCGGATCATCAGGATCAACAGTCGCATCAAAAGCCCGAACTTTCCCGTAGCCGTAAACAGTGCGCACATCCCGCACCGGCACGAGTTGAAAGTGGTCCCGACACTCCACCAACCGCACCCCGGTGAAGGGCGGAATGTAGATTGGCTTGCTGGGTGTCTGCATACTGTCGCTCAACACCTTAGCATCATACTTGTTGCGGTTCGAGGATTTGAGAACGGATGGTTCTTGCAGCCTACATCGGCGCGAGACATCGCCCTTTGCTCACCGCTACGCTGGATTGCTACGCCCTCCTGCCCAAAGAGCGAAGACTCTCGCCTGGAGTCCCGCCTGACTCCGACCTTTCAACTCCCTTCACTCCGACGCCGCTGCAAAGCCGGATCGCGAACGGCCCCGCGACCTCGCTTCTTCGCTTCGCTCCGTTCCACTCGCTGAAATTCGGAGACAGGCACGCGGGCTGTTGACGCTCTCGATCCTCGCCCGCTGGCGCGTGTTGAGTTCGTGGGACAGTGGCTCAGTCGCCGCCGGGCTGGTGTGTCAATTGGTTCGTCGGCGGCAGCCTCCTCATCGTTTCCGCTCCGTTTTCAGGTCCGGTTTCCTCTGCCTCAGGTTCCATCCATCGCCTCACCGGCCCGCTTCATCCTCCGGGGGCCTCGTGGTGCCCTCTGAAGACTACTCCCACGGGCCGCCCATCGGCGCGGGCTTTTCGGATGAAGGCGACGGATGGAACGAACAAGCAGAGCACAAAAAAAAGACCATGAAAACTACATCAAAAAACTCGAAGAAGGCTCTGGTTCAGACCGAACAATCTGGCACTCAGACTCAGACCATTGAACAGAAACCGCTGCCGCGTATCAGCTTCAAGCTGCGCCGTCATAACCGGGCTTTGCCCACTGAGAAGGTTCTGAATCTCCTGCACACCGAGGCACCGCGTTTTTGGGAAGTGTGCGAAGTGGTTGGCAAGTGGGTCTGGATCACCTTCACCGAGAAGCAGCCGCGTGAAGTGACGATGGTCTTGGCCGAGCTTGGCTTCCATTGGAACAACACCCGGCAGGCGTGGCAGCACCCTTGCGGCACGCTGGCCGAGCGCACCCCGCGTGACCCGCGCATCAAATACGGCAGCTACTTCCCCGCCGACGTGAAACCCGCCTGAAAGGGCACTCGCCATGAAACGAAACAAACTTCGTTTGCCGATTCCACAGCACGAGTTCGGCTTCAGCACGGACACTTTCAACCTGTTTGCCGAAACCACGCTCGACGGCGAGCGCATCGCCCGCGAGCGGGACGAGCTTGATGCAGCCCGCCGCGCCGCCGAAACCGCACAGCGCAACCTGTTCCAGAAGCGCAAACCCTCCGCCGAAACCAAACGCGCATGAATGCCACGCCCCATCTTCCCGGCCTCGATGCCATCGTGCAGCCGTTCGCGTTCAAGGCGCAACCCTGTGAATACAAGGTTGTTGCCCTGCGTGAATGCCCAACACCGCTCGCCCTAGCCGTGTGCGACACGCCGGACAAGGTGGCCGCCTACTGGCGGATGCACATTGAACAGCACCCGTTCTTCAACCCGGAGTGCGAGTGCCTTGCCGTGCTCATGCTCAACACCCGCCGCCGCGTGAAAGGGCATTACTTCGTGTCCGTGGGGATTCAGGACACGATTCTCGTTCATCCCCGCGAAGTGTTCAGGCTGGCCCTGATGACCGCCGCCAATGCCATTGTGGTTTGCCACAACCACCCCAGCGGGGACGCCACGCCAAGCGAGGCTGACATCAAGGTGACGCGCGACCTCATCCGGGCCGGGCAGCTTCTCAAGATGGAAGTGCTCGACCACGTCGTTGTTGGCAAGCCTGACCATCGCAGCTTGCGCGAACTTGGCTACTTCTACTCCTGACCGTGGAACACACCCGGCATCGGCTCCAAACCGGTGCCGGGTCTTGCGCCGCCCCGGACCCGCGCCAGAGGCGAGGCCTCTGGACTCCTTCACCCGCTGCGCTGGCCTTCACGCTTCGCGCGCCTTTCCGCGTGACGGAAAGGACATAACACTGGCCGGCTGCCAGCAAAACTGCCAGCGGCGCAGTAGTGAAAGAGTTGGGAAAGTTTCCGCCAGTTTAGAGCCGTTTAGCCTTGCCCATAGCGAGCACATGC
>CAYQWK010000182.1:0-9045 GCA_964420805.1 uncultured Bifidobacteriaceae bacterium
CCGTGATGTCGCTGGGCATGAGGTCGGGCGTGAACTGGATGCGTTTGAAGGACAAATGCAGCGTTTGCGCGAGCGTCGAGACGAGGAGCGTCTTGGCGAGGCCGGGCACGCCGACCAGCAGCGCATGGCTGCGGGTGAAGATGGCGATCAACGCCTGCTCCACGACCTCGTCCTGGCCGACAATGACCTTGGCCAGCTCGGTTTTGATTTGTGCGGAGGCGGACTTCAACTGCTCGACAGCCTGAATGTCCTGATCGGCAACGGTGCTTTGGGTGCTCATGAAATTGGGGCGGTTCTTACAAGGTTGCAACAAGGGGCACAAGCCGCTTCGCGGAAAGCGCGGACATTTTACGGCGGCGTGACGTCATCGGGTTTCGCGGACGGCTGACGTGACGCGTTTGCGCGCTATTCAGTTTCCGTGCTGCCCCCGGTTGGCGCGAGCCGTGTCTCGACCCGGCGGGCGAGCAGCCACAACGCGTCCGAGAGGCGGTTGAAGTAGTGGATCATGACCGCGTCCCGCAACTCGCCCGTCTCGCCCAGGCCGCACACGCGCCTTTCGGCCCGGCGGCAGACGGTTCGAGCGATGTCGAGCGCCGCCGCGAGCGGCACCGCGCCGGGAGTGGCCCAGCCCTGGAAGGAAACCTTCTCCGCCTCGATCCGGTCCACCAGCGCGTCAAGCCGCGCAGTCAACTCAGGCTTAAAGATCGGGTATCCGTCCTTCACGTAGCGGTCGAAGTCGTCACGGTGCGTGGCCAACTCGCCCATGATGGTGATCAATTCCTTTTGTGTGGCCAGAAGCTCGCCATGCAGCCATGGGTCCTGGGCCAGCGATCGCGCCAACCCGAGAGCGGCGTTCAATTCGTCCACGGTCCCGTAGGCTTCCACCCGCGCGTCCGTCTTCGCCACGCGCCGGTTGTACATCAGCCCGGTGGTCCCGTTGTCGCCTGTCCTTGTTGCAATGCTCATGGTCGTGTCCTCGTGTTGTTTCGCGGGCATCAAAGGCGGGCACGTTGACGGCTGCAAGGGCATTCCCGTACGGTGCGGCAGATTGTTCAAGCCGCTTGGAATTCTGTTTGCCACCGTGCGCCTCGCCTTCGCCGCGCAAACGAACGCGCCGGATGCGTGGATCACCAACCAGGTGATTTACCCGGCTCCCGCCGGCGGCATTACACCGGCCCGCGCGCCCTTCGCCGAACTCCATGCCGAGGGCGTGGCCGGCCGCCTGAAAATCGTCTGGCCAACCAGTGCGAACGTAGATTCGGTGACGCTTAGTTTCAGCGCCGATGATCCGGGGCATTGGCCGGCGCGAGACTGGCGGCATCTGCCGATGGACCGGCGGGGCAACGCGCTTCAAGCCGTCGTGCCGCTGGACAGCGTGGATGTGCCGGTGGCGTATTGCGTGACCGCGACCTCCGCCGGTTCAACGAACGTGTCACCCATGCGTTTGTGCCGGCCACGCCTGCTGGAGGTCACGGAACCATCGCGCTATTTCTGGCCGTTCATTGAGGGTTTCGAGCAGGGAATCGAGGGCTGGCAACTCGTCACGCGCGGCGGGCGGTTGGAAGCCTCGCCGGAAGCAAGGAACGGAAAGGCGGCGTTGCGCGTGGTCATTCCCAAAGGCGGGCGCCGAGCCGCGGTTGGCACGACCCGCGTTCGCGGATGGTCCATTCAGGAACACGGAGCGACGGGCATCGCGTTCTGGGCAGCGGCACGCCGCGGGCGGGGCGAAGTGCGCGTCACGATGCGCGCCAACGCGCACACGCCGGATCAAGTTGCCGTCACACAAACCAACACAACAGCGTTGGGCACAAACTGGCAGCGGGTGGCCATTCTATTCAGCGCGTTTCCGGAATTTCCGCGCGAGTCGCTTGATTGGATCGAGTTTGAAGTCACCGGGCCGGCGTCAGCCGAGGTTCTCCTCGATGACCTGCACCTACTGGGCCGCTGGCGGTTCGATTGATGATCGTGGGCGGACGCCATCGCCCGCGAGGCGATCAGACCGAAAAGCCCGCCGCCGTCGCGTCCACCGAGAACATCTTCACGGTGTCGAGCGAGAGTTGGCCGAGGTCCGTGCCCACCATCTTCAGCGCCTTGGCGAGAATGTCGTGCGGCACCGTGACAATGCGGCAGCCGGTGCGCTCGGCCTGAAAGATGTTCAAAACCTCGCGCACGCTCGCCCACAACAGTTCCGCCTTCGGCTGCCCTTGGAGAATCTTGCCGCACTCGACCATCATCGGTTCCGGATCGATGCCGGTGTCCGCGATGCGGCCCGCGAAAACGGACACCACGCTGGCCACGGCGGGATTCAATGCGCCAGCCACGCCGCGAACCTGATCCAGAGTGAGGATGGCGGTGACGTTCAGGCGGACGCCTTCCTTGCCCAGTTCGGCGATCAGCGGGAGCGACGACTCGTTGCGGGTGTTGGTGATGGGAATCTTGACGTAAACATTCTGCTGCCACGCCGCGATCTTGAGCGCCTGGCGCTTCATCTCCGGGAAATCATCGGAGAACACCTCGAAGGAGATGGGCTTGTCCTTGATCGTCTGGAGCACTTCCTTCGCGTAGGCTTCGTAGTTGGAAACACCAGCCTTGCGCATAAGCGAAGGGTTGGTGGTAAGGCCCTTGATCAAAGGGTTGGCGTAGAGGTCCAACATGCCCTTCTTGTCCGCGCCATCGGCGTAGATATGAACTTTGAGGTCTGACAACGATTTCATTGGAGCCGCGAGAGTAGCAGGGATTTCCCAGGCATCAAATGGAGTTTCAAAAGCGGATGATTATCTCCGCCGCCTCAACCAGGTTCTTCACCCGGAAATCCGGCTGCTGTTTCAACGGCTCGTCGTAGCCGTAGTCGATGAACACCGTCCGGCAGCCGGCCGCGTGGCCGCAGTCGATGTCCCGCCAGCGGTCGCCGACCATCCAGCTTGCGCGGAGATCAATACCCAATTCGCGCGCAGCGCGAAGCAGCATCCCCGGCTTGGGTTTGCGGCATTCGCAGTCCGAAGCGCCTTTGCCGGGATGGTAACAAACCTCGACGCGGTCAATGGGAAGCGTGCGACACATGTGAGCGTGAATGGACTCGACGACATCCTGCTTCAACGTGCCGCGCCCGACATCGGGTTGATTCGTGGTGACGACGAGAACGAAGCCGGCCTTCTTGAGCCGCCGGCAGGCTTCCTCGACGCCGGGAATGATGATGAACTCGTCGATCGTGACCGGCGGGTAGGGCTTTCCGTCGATCACCTTCGGCTCGTTGATGACGCCGTCGCGGTCCAGGAAGACGGCGCGTTTCAATTCCGCGTTCCGCATTCCGCGCTCCGCGTTACTTCGTTCCTTCCCACTTGGTCCGGTTCACCTTCAGCTTGGGATGCGAGACCAGCAGGTGCCAGACGACGGCCTGAAAGGCCTCCGAGTGCGGCGTGACGTGGTCGGGGTTCACGGTGGGCACAATGACGCAGGCATTCGCCTCCTTGGCGGTGTAGCCGCCATCGCGTCCAACAATGCCAGTGATGGTCGCGCCGACTTGCCTCGCCAACTGGACAGCCGCGACGAGGTTGGGGCTGACGTTCTTTTCCAGATTGCCGCCACCGACAGAGAAGATGAGCAAGCCGTCCTTGCCGTTGATGCGGGAACCTTTGAGCCATTCGGAAAGAACGGTGGCCCAGCCCTCGTCGTTCGTGCGGGCGGTGAGTTCGGAGACGTTGTCAGTGGGCGCGTAGGCCTCGAAGCCGCAGATTTTGCGGAAATCATTCACCGCGTGCGAGGCGTTGGCCGCACTGCCGCCGACTCCAAGGATGAACAAACGCCCGCCGCGCTCACGCACCCGGGCCAATTCGTCGGCCATGGATTCAATGGCGGCGGCGTTGAGGCCGGCCACAACCTTCTGCGTTTCCTCGATGTATTGCTGAACGAAACTCATGCGCGGACTGAATCACGGTCCGGCGCACGGCAAAAGGAAAAAGCCGGGACCGGCGGGCCGCCCGCACCAAGCTCAAGCCTCAGGCGTCAGGCCAAGCACCACGTCGAACCGCGCCGCCAGTTCGCCGACGCGCGATCCCTTCAGCGGCTCGAATGGCACCTGCACGGACGCGCGCGCCTTGTCGTCGCGAATTCCCTTGAGCACGCCGTCGGTCGGATTCAGCGCATGGCCCTTGATGTAGCATTGCGTGGTGAGCAAATCCTTGCCGCCGCGTTTGACCTTCATGTGGATGTGCGGGGTGCGGCCCGGATACGCCACCGGCTTGATGGTGCGGAAAAGGTATTCCCCGGTCGATCCCGTGAGGAACCGCCCAAACCCCTGAAAGTTTTTGTCGCGCTTGTCCTTGTTGCCCGTGCCGGTGTGCAGGTAGGCGCCGCCGCTGTCGCACTGCCAGATTTCCACCACGGCGTTGCGGACGGGATCACCGCGCCCATCGAGCACTCGTCCGCTCAGGAAGGTCACCTCGCCCACGGCGGGTGTGATGCCGTTGTTGATGACCAGCAGGTCGTTGTCCGTGTCGAGAGGCAGGTGGTCGGGATAAAATGGTCCCTCGGTCTGCGCGGGCGTTCGGACCAGTTCTTCGGCGAAGAGTCCCGGCGTGCAGAAGAAGGCGGCACCAATGGCGCCGAAGGTGAGTCCGCGCACGAATCCGCGGCGGGGCAAGGCAATGACATGGTTGCGCATGATTTTTTGGAGGCGTTGTTCTGACCGGAAGCTGCTCCTGACGCTCCGGATTGTCGAGCCGGGTGTTCGCGCCGGAATCCTGCAGGGCGCATTTCACTTTCATGCACGATACGTATTTCTGAGCGGTGGGACTCGTCGCGCTGCGACGAGTGGCGCCGCGTCCAGCGGCGCAACGGACGGCCTCACGCCCTCCTTTCCGTCCGCTCTGCGCGGACGGGGTTGTCGCAGCGCGACAACCACTACCTCCAAGAAAGTCGGATGCGCCCAATCCTGCCTGATGTTTCGCTGCATTCCGTGGCTTTTCCCGCCAAAAGGCTCCTGCTACGCTGCGCGCGCGTGAGAATTGTGCAGATCACTCCGGGCGCCGGAGGAATGTTTTGCGGCGGCTGCTTTCGCGACAACGCCCTGGTCGCGGAGTTGCGCCGCCTCGGGCATGACACGCTCATGATCCCGCTCTACCTGCCGTTCACGCTCGACGAGGGCGATCAGAGCGCGGGCACACCGATCTTCTTCAGCGGGATCAACGTCTATCTGGAGCAGAAATTTCCGTGGTTCCGGCGCGCGCCGGATTTTGTCCGGCGCTGGTTCGAGTCGCCCCGCCTTTTGAAACTTGTCGGCACACGCGCAGCCAAGACGCGGCCTTCGGATGTCGGCGAACTCACCGTGTCCATGCTGCGCGGCGAGGAGGGCAACCAGGCGCGCGAGGTCGAGGAACTCGCCGCATGGCTCCGCACGCAACATCCGCCGGAGGTCATCTCCCTGTCGAACGCCCTGCTCATCGGCATGGCGCGGCGGCTCAAGCGGGAACTCGCCGCGCCCGTGGTCTGCATGTTGCAGGGCGAGGACGCCTTTCTCGACGCGCTACCGCCGGCGCAACGCGAGACGGCGTGGCGCACCTTGAGCGAGCGCTGCGCGGACGTTGACCTGTTCATCGCGCCGTCGCGCTATTTTGCCGGGGTGATGGCGCGGAGGTTGGGCATCGCGGTGGATCGCGTGCGCGTCGTCCACAACGGCATCAACCTCGACGGCTACGCGGTCACGGCGTGCAGCGCGAAGCCGCCGGGCACTCCGCCGGTGCTCGGCTATTTCGCCCGGATGTGCCGCGACAAGGGCCTCGACCTCGCCGTGGACGTCTTCATCGAACTCAAGCGGCGCGCGAAAGTCCCGGCGTTGCAATTCCACGTCGGCGGCGGCTGCGGCCCGGGCGACGAACCGTTCGTGGCGGAACAACGCGCGAAGCTCGAACGCGCCGGGGTTCTGGCCGGGGTGAAGTTCGCCCCCAACCTCAGCCGGGCGGAAAAGATCGAATTCCTCCGCTCGCTCGATGTGTTCTCCACCCCGGCGCTCTATGGCGAGGCGTTCGGCCTATACGTGATCGAGGCAATGGCCGCCGGAGTCCCGGTCGTGCAACCAAGGCACGGCGGTTTCACCGAGATCGTCGAGGAAACACAGGGCGGACTGATTTGCGCGCCGGAGGCGGGCGCGCTCGCGGACGGCATCGAAAACCTGCTGCTCGACCCCGCGCGCCGCCAGACGCTGGGCCAGCAGGGCCGCCAGTCAGTGATGGCGCGTTTCGGTGTGCGGGCGATGGCGACGGAAACGCTCGCGGCCTTCACCGACGCAGGCCGGAAAAACTGAATCGTCAACGGCCGCCCCCGACCGCAGAATCCCGCCATGCCTTACGAGTTCAAAATCCAGCGCCGCGTCGAGTTTTCGGAGACGGACATGGCGGGCATCATGCACTACTCGAATTATTTCCGCTTCATGGAGACGGCCGAGCACGCGTTCTACCGCGCCATCGGCCATTCGGTGGTGATGACAAACGTCGATCCCCCGCTGGGCTGGCCGCGCGTTCACGCCGAGTGCGACTTCTCGAAGCCGCTGCGGTTCGAGGACCTGGTCGAGGTCCACATGCTGGTGAAGGAGAAGAAGGCCAAGGCCGTGACCTACGCCTTCCGTTTCCACAAACTCAACGGTGAACGCGAGGAGGTCGCCCGCGGCATCATCACCGCCGTGTGCGTGGCGCACATCGATGGCGCGATGAAGGCCGTGGAAATTCCGCGCGCCATCGCGGACAAGATCGAGGTGGCTCCGGCGGCGTTGCTGGAATAACCGGCATTCCGCGCGGCCTGTGGCGTGGCTCAACCCGGCGCGAAAATCCCCTGCCGAGCCGCCATGGCGGCGAACGTCCCGCGCGCCGCAAGAAGCTGGTTGAAGCTGCCACGCTCCACCACCTGGCCCTTCGACAGCACGATGATCTCGTCCATCGCGTTAAGCGTGCTCAGGCGGTGGGCGACGCAGATCACGGTGCGGTTCTCCTCCAGCCGTTCAATGGCCGCCTGCACCTCCGCCTCGCTCTGCGAATCGAGGGATGCGGTGGCCTCGTCGAGGACGAGGATGGGCGCGTTGCGGACAAAGGCGCGGGCAATGGCCAGTCGCTGCCGCTGGCCGCCGGACAGCGTCATGCCGCGCTCGCCGATCAACGTGTCGTAACCCTGCGGCAGCGCGGTGATGAACTCGTGCGCGTTGGCGGCGCGGGCCGCGGCGACGATCTCCTCGCGCGTGGCGTCGGGTTTTCCCGTCGCGATGTTCTCGGCCACGGTGGCGCGAAACACGAAAACGTCCTGGCTCACCAGCGCCATCGGGGCGCGGAGGTCGGCGAAGGAAACATCCCGCACATTCACGCCGTCGATTTTCACCGCGCCATCGGTGGTGTCGTAAAAGCGGAACAGCAGGTTCACCAGCGTGCTCTTGCCCGAGCCACTTTCACCGGCCACGCCGAGCTTGAAGCCGCGCGGGATGCGCAGGTTTAAGTCGCGCAGCACCAAGTCATGCCCGTAGGAGAAGTTCACTTTCTCGAACGCGATCTCCTTGGCGAAAGACTGGAACGGCTTCGGCTGCGCCGGCTCGACCACCGAGGGCTTCTCCTTCAACAAATCAACGAGCCGCTCGACGCCCGCGCCGGCCTGCTCGAAGAGAATGTGGACGGCGGCGATCTTCTTGATGGGCGTGAAGAACAACACCAGACCGCTCACGAACGTGACGAGATCCTCCAGCGTCTGCTGCGACCAGAACAGGTAGATAATCAACGCGCCGATGCCCAGCGCGGCGATGACCTCGATGATGGGATTGGCCAGTTCCTTGGCCTGCACACCCTTCATACCGTGATGCACCATCCGGTTGGCGAATTCACGGAAGCGGGCCAGTTGCCGGCTTTCGAGGTTGAACGCCTTCACCACGCGAATGCCACCGAGCGCCTCGACCAGCAGGCTCGTCTGTCCGACGTTGGCCTTGCGGCCCTCGCGCCCGGCGCGCCGCGCTTTCTTGCCCAGGACAAACAGCGGCAGCGCCACCGCCGGGAGAAACACGATGGTGAACAAGGTCAGCTTCCAGTCGATGAACAGCAGCACGGCGAACACGCTCACCATCGTGAACAACTCCTTCACCAGATCGGAGCAACCCTGCCGCATGGCCCGGTGCAGGTTCACCGTGTCGTTGTTGATCCGCGTCAGCATGTCGCCCGTGGTGGCGCGGTTGAAATAATCCAGCGAGAGCGAGGTCAGCTTGGCCAGCACGTTGAAACGCAGGTCGGCAATCACCCGCTCGCTGACCCAGCCCATGCAGTAATTGCTCACGTAATCCGTGGCCCCGCGCGCGAAGGCGAGCAGCGGCAGCAGCAGGATTCCCCCCAGCACACGCTGCCAGTCAAACGCCGCCCCGGCCCGCGGCAGCCACGGCTCGATGAACTCGTTCACCCGCCGGTCGATGTTCTTGAGCCGGGCGTCGAGCGCCGGGAAGAGCGCCTCGGCGGGCTTGTGGGCCTTGGCATGTTTCGCCTTTTCCGGCGGGGCGAACTTCGTGCCGCACTGCGTGCAGGTGACCAGTTCGGCGTTCTTGGGCTGGAGCCGCTCGACCAGCGTGCGCGTGGCCCAGATGAAACTACCGGCCGTCAGCCCGCACAGGCAGCCCAGCACAATGCCCGCAACCAGCCGCGACCAGTAAGGCCGCATGTATTGCCAGGCGAAGCGCAGGACGGTTTTGAGATCACCCATGATTCAAGTGCGAATGTACGCGCCATTAGCCGAGTCGCGAAGCAATGAGTCAAGCTTGGCGGACGCAACGGATGCGATCAGGGCGCATCTCACTTTCCCGCAGGTAGCGGTTGTCGCGCTGCGACAACCCCGTCCGCGCAGAGCGGGCGGAACGGAGGGCGTGCGGCCGTCCGTGGAGCGCGCCGCATCAGCGTCACGCCCTGACGGGACTCGGGACGTTCGCCCCGCCGTGGTCCCAGCCATGAATGGCTGGGCTATTCTCAACGGAGCGCACGGGCTGCCCTGGCAATAGCCCAGCGCTTCAGCGCTGGGTGAACGCGGCAACAAACCAAT
>CAYQWK010000182.1:9145-11616 GCA_964420805.1 uncultured Bifidobacteriaceae bacterium
TGCCCTGGCAATAGCCCAGCGCTTCAGCGCTGGGTGAACGCGGCAACAAACCAATTGCAGGTTGCCTCAACGCCCCCATCGCCTGGACGCCGCTCATCACCACCAACGTCGCCACCATGCCGTTCGATTTCGTGGACTACGATGTGCGCTTCACCGACGCGCCCCGCAAGTTCTACCGCGTCCGCCAGCCCTGATCCCTCACAGCCGCAGGCGCAGTTGCGTCCATTGCTCCCAATGTCGCCGGGATGTCGCCGCAGGGCGCGGGGCTGGGTTTGCCTTCGAGCGTTGCCGGGCGTCGTGCGCCCGCAGCCATTCCCGCGCGGTCATCCCATGATGCCGGCGGAAGTGGCGGCGGAAATGGGTCGTCCGCTTGTAGCCGAGATGGGCTGCGACTTCCTTGGCCGGCCAGCGGGCACAGAGGAAGACCGGGGCCAGTTCCATGCGCAGGCGGTTCAGCCACGGCTCGGGGGTGGCGCCCAGTTGTTCGCGGAAACGGCGGCGCAGGCTTTTGGCGCCCAGGCCGGCATGTTTCGGCAGGACCTCGATCCGGTAGCCCGCCTTTTGTGCCAGTGCGCGCCAGTTGAACGTGCGGGAAAGGCGGGGGAAAAGCGGGGTATCCATGCCTCGGTTTCGGCGGGCGCCATGAGCGGCTGAACCAATTTGCACCCCGTCGCCGGACGTGGGCGGCGTGCCGGCCCTGGCATCGGATCAGGGGCCGAAGCGGGTCAAAAACCGCAAAAAAGCCACATTTTACGCAAAAAACGCCCGTTTTCGCCGCCGGAGGGCTGTTACTTTTTCAAAAACCAACAGCAGATTCGGAAAAACTGTACGCGGTTTTGGCAAACCTGTACGCAGAGTTTTCAAACGCACCCGCAGTTTTGGAGAACCTGTACGCAGATTTCTGAAAAGCACCCGCAGGGTTGGGAAAATTGTACGCAGGTTCGGAAAAGCTGTCCGCAGATTCTTCGGCGCGCATGCAGTTTGGGCCGGCCTGCGGTTGCTTTGGCCAATTCCACCCGCAGTTTGGGGAAACCTGTACGCGCTTTTTCAAAAAGCACCCGCGGTTTTTCGGAAAGGAACCGCGTTTTTTCCGGAGTTGCGGGCAGGCCGGGGGGATTGTCCCTCTGGGATACTCCGCGCGCCTTGCCCCGGCGCGGAACCGGGGTAAAACGGACGGCGAATCACAACAAAACCTGGCCTTGACGCATGGTGGGAAATTTCGATGAGGGAAGCTGGGACAGTCCCGGCGGCTTTTGGTCGGATGACCCCGCCGCGGAGAGCGCCGCAACCCGCAAAAAACTTATGGATGAATTCGCATTGAAACTTCAGGAGAAGACGTTGGAGGAGAAGGAGACGATCTCCATCGAAATCGAACAGGGGCTGAAGACCACATCGTACGTGTCCACCGGCGTGGCGCTGGCAGATGCGCTGGCGGCCAAACGCGCGGCCATCACGACGCAGAAGGGTGTGTTGTCGAGCGCGGAGAGCCAGGTGGTCGCCGAGCAAAACGTGCTGCAAGGGCTGGAGGGGGATCTGGATGGGCTGCTCACGGACACTTGCAAGGCGGCCCAGACGGCGGTGACCGGCGACCGCACCAAGATGGATGAGATGAACATTCCACTGCGGAAGATCGGCGCGCCCGCCACGCAGTCGCCGGACGCGCCCACCAACGTGCGGGGCAGTTATGGCGACATGAACGGCGAGGTCGATTTCCAATGGGACGGCATGGGGCGCGGGGCACTCTACATCGGCGAGATTTCGGACGATCCCAACGGCACTTTCGTGCAGTGTTATGCCGGACCGCGCTCGAAATGCACCTGCAAGAACTGCGTGCCGGGCAAAATGTATTATTTCCGCGTGACGGTCGAACGCAACCAGATGCGCTCGAACCCGAGCGAACTGGCCAATCATCGCGCGCGGTGATGCCAACGCGGAGCGCGGAATGCGGAGTGCGGAATGCAGGCCGCGTGTTCCAAATGCCGCATTCAACATTCCGCGTTCCGCATTTGACTCATGTTTGACCCGACCAAACCCGCGCATCATTCGCCGACCAACTCGGCGGAGATGCGCGAGCAGTTGAATTCGTTGAAGGCGTTGATCGACGCGCAAGGGGCGGAGATCGCGATGTTGCAGGGGCAGGTGGCGGGGCTGCTTGCCGCGTTGGATTCGGTGCCGCCGGGGCAGCCGACGTTGGCGTTGCAATACGCCGGCGGGCTGGACGTGCCGATGACGGTGACGGCACCGCCGCGCGAACACAGTGCTGGTGCAGCGACGTTATCAGGGCGAGACGGAGTGGCCCACGGTGGCGACGTTGCAGTATTGGGGGCCGGATATTTATACGGACACGCTGCCGGGATCGGGGGTGTTTGAGTATCGGCTGGTCGGCACGAACAACGGCGGGCCGGGAGTGGCGAGCGACATTGGGACGGTGAATGCGGTTTAGGGAGAAGCGGAAGGCGGAAAAGGGAAAA
>CAYQWK010000183.1:0-11476 GCA_964420805.1 uncultured Bifidobacteriaceae bacterium
GTTGCAGGGTGTCGGGCTGGGTGATGCCGACGAAGCGATACGGCCAATACGCATACATCTCGATGGGTTCCCATTTGTTGTAGTCGCGTTCCCACTTCCTTGCTGGCAGCAGCGAGAGTCTGCGCTGGCGCTTTCCGGTGGGCATCTCCGGCAGCGTGGATTGAATGCGCTGGAGACGTTCGCGCGAGACGGACGCGAGATCTGGCAACGCAAGCAATCCGGCGGTGATGCGCTTGAGGCCGCAGACGACTTCGATGGGATCGGTGGCGCCGCCCGCGAATTCGAGTCCGCACGCCGGATAGATGACGAGTTTACCCGCGTCGCTGAGTTCCTTGCCGGTGCGCTTCTTGTTTTGGGCGCGATAGAAGCTGTCGTAGAAGAGGATGGTGCCCTCGATCCACGGCAAGTCTTTCGCGAGGGAAATGCCCAGCGCGTCGCGCGCCTGCAACGCCATCCAGGCGTGTTCGAGCATCATCGAAAAATGATAGGTGAGATGCTCCGCGCCGCAGAGGCCGTCGGGGCGCGGGCCAACGCAGCAGAGGCCCCAAACGTCCAGCGGCTCAGGATAGACCACGCCTTCCGCGCCATTGATTTTGGCCCGTGAGGCGGCCGTGCTGGACCGGTCGCGATAGAACGCGAGCGACGGCGCAAGCAATTCAGAATCGCCGCCCGCCAACGCCGGCCAGCCGAGCCAGCGCTGGTTCTGCGACATGAAGTGACAACCCATCCAGCGGCGGAAATCCGGCGTGACGGGCTGGCCTTCGTAGGTGGGCAACTCGTCATTGTTGTTGCCTTTGATACGGCCGTTGTTGTCGGTGGTGAAGATGCCGCCGTTGAACAGCAGCGGGAGTTCGCCGTCGCGATTGCAGGCGAGCATGTAGCGGAAGAGTTGGTAGTTGCGCCCGATCCGCCAACCAGCGTCGTCGGACTTGGCAGTGGGATTGACCACGACATGCGACCGTGCCCAAAACTCGGACCAGCGTTTCAACTCGTCTGCTTTGGCGGCTTGGCGGGCGGCGGGAGCGAGCAAAGCCCTGGCTTCGGCGGACCATTGCTTTGGGTCAGCATCCAACTTCGCGCCGAGCCGCATCGCGATCACATGGTTTGCTCGCGCGGCGGTGCGACCGGTCCACGCCTTGCCTTCCCAGAACTGCCATTGCGTGACGGATTCCACCGGTGCAGACAAGCCACCGTCCACCACGATGGCGCCGCCAAAAACGCGCTTCGTGGTCGCGTCAAACACCGCCTCCGCCGCGATGCCCTGGCCCTTGGCTTTCTTGATCACGTCCACCGGAAAGTCGGCGTTGCGATGGAACCACACAACGCCATTCGTGCCGGCCTCGATGTGGTCGGGCGTGAAGGTTCCCTTCGCGCCCATCATGTCGCAGCGAATACCCTCGCGCTTCTGGTCACGCCAAGGCCCGAACGCCAACTCCAGTTCGCGCGGCCTGCCGGACGTGGATTCAACCACCAGCGTCTCCCCGGCGAACCAGAGCGACACCTTGAAATCGCCCTGTTGAATGGCAATGGCCCCCGTGGCGAGATCAAGCTCCTGACGAAACCCCGCTTCACCGAGCTTGAAATCCACCGGCGTGATGCGGACGCAGCCGAGCTTGAGCAGACGCCCCTGCTCGTCGTAAGCGCCGTTGTGCGCGAGGTAGAACCAGATCGAGCCGTCCTGCACCCACACGTTAGCGCCCGCGCCCAGTCTTCCGGAGAGCGGCATGGAGTCGAGTGAGTCCTTGGAAGGCGAGTCCCAGGCAATTGTGTACGGGGCGAGTTGTTCCGAAGTCGCGGCCAACGAGTGACTGGCCAGCAACAAAGCGAGAGAAAGAAGTGCGGTGTTCTTC
Source organism: uncultured Bifidobacteriaceae bacterium (assembly GCA_964420805.1). Lineage (GTDB taxonomy): Bacteria > Verrucomicrobiota > Verrucomicrobiia > Limisphaerales > SIBH01 > JANNGC01. The sequence continues at coordinate 1,851 of CAYQWK010000183.1, forward strand.
ATGGTGGTTTCGAGTCTTAGGGACAGTGCGGTTTTCATCGGCGAGGGGGAAGTTGGGAGGCGGTCTGCTTGAAGAGGTCCACGCTCCTCGGCGACAGCGCGCCTTCCTGATAAATCTCCAGGTTGAAGATGGGGACGTTCTTCCGGGAGATGAACTCCTTTAGCAGCGCGGCCAGTTGGGATGCGTCCCACTTCGGCGGGCCAATGTCGGTGTCCTTGCGCGCGTGAACCCAGTCCTGCTCCGTGATGAGCGTGGCGCAGGCTTGCAGACCTCGGTGTGAGCCACTGGCGATGCGGCCGTTTCTGCCGATGGCCACCAAGCCGCCCATGCCGGGATCGGTGTTACCTTCGCCGCAGAAATAGTCCTGGAAAGCTGTGGGTGCTGGAAGTTCCCACGGGTTGAAAGCAATCAAGCGGTTTGCATGACCCGCTTTGGCCGCCGTCGCCAAACGCTCCCATGGCGCGCTCCGATAGTAGTAGCTGATGGCGCCGTCATCGAACCACCAGCCCGCCAGTCGGTCGCCGTAGCGTTGGCCGGCTTCGCTGATCATTGCGGTCCAGTTGTTGAAAAGGCGGCTGGTGTCAGTGTCCCAAAAGCCGGTGGCCTTGAGCCACGCCGGGTCGCTGCTCGCACCGAGATGGTAATAGAGAAACAGTTTCACCCCGCGTTGCCCCAAGGCCTCCGCCAAGTCCGCCACGAGATCACGGCGGGCGGTTCGGCCCGGCAGAATGTGGTCGAGCGACTCCAACGGCGCGGGAAAGAAATGCTGCGCGTGAGAAGTGGTGAAGACGACAAAACCAGCCCCCGTTTGCTGCACCTGTCCGGCGAAACCTCCCACCTCGAAATCCTGCACCGCCTGATCGTAGGGCTTGCGTTCGCCTCGGCGCGGAAAACTCTGCGAAGTCCAATGGCACATCAGCCCGTAACGGCATTCCTGCAGCCAGCGGGTGTCGGAGCGCAGCTTGAGCGCCGCCGCGTGCAGCCGCTCGCGCACGGCTGGCCGCACCAATTCGATGGAGAACACGTCGGCCTTGAAGCGATTGGTGTCGTTCGATGAGCGTGCCCTCAGCACCAGCCGCTGTTCGCCGGCTGGCAGTCGCAGCAGGCCGTCTAGCGTCAGCCGAGTCCATCCACGCAGCGAAGCCGGCACCAAGCCGCTCACCGTCTGGGTCGCGCCGGTCACTTCGACACGCAACGCCTGGCTTCCATGCCGCCGCAGCAGGACGTTGATCGAATAAGCGTCATCCTCCGGCACGACAATCTCCCACTCCAAAGCCTGCTCTGGCCGCGTCCAGCCGGTGACGTGGAACTTGCCATGTGCTCCCGCTTGAAAAGGTTTGAGTTCCGGTGGCCGCTGCGCATCCGCCGCCATCAGCACGGTGTAATCGTCCGTCCTGACGCGGAAGTCGGGAACAAACGCGCCGGACGCCGCGAGTGCGTTCACGCTGAGGAGCGCGGCCATGCGGAGGAGGTTAGTGAACACGTTTGGTCTCTCCTTTCGCAAAGGCGACCGCACGCGTCTCGCCGCCATAACGGAGGCGGCAGGAGTTGCCGTTGAGCGAGCGAATCGTCGCGGTGGTGAGTCGGCCCTGCTTCCACTCGAGACTGACCTCGAATCCGCCGCGAGCACGGAGGCCGGTGACTTTGCCGTCGGGCCATGCCTTGGGCAGCGCGGGCAGGAGGTGGAGCAGATGAGCATCGCCTTCCGTGAGATGGCTTTGCAGGAGCATCTCGGCGACGCCGGACGTGTAGCCCCAGTTGCCGTCCATCTGGAACGGAGGGTGGGTGTCGAAGAGGTTGTCCAGGATGCTGACTTTGAAAAGCTCGCTGATGAGTTTGTGGGAACGGTCGCCGTCGTGGAGGCGCGCCCAGAAGTTGATCTTCCACGCCTTGCTCCAGCCGGTGGATGTGTCGCCGCGGGCGTTGAGCGAGACCTTGGCGGCTTCGGCGAGCTTCGGCGTGGTGAGCGGGCTGATCTGACGTCCAGGATGGAGAGCGAACAGATGGGATGTGTGCCGGTGGTGATCGTTCGGATCGTCCACGTCCTCCATCCACTCCTGAATCTGGCCCCACTTGCCGATCGGCGGGCCGAGCAGCTTGTCGCGCATCGCCGTGACCTTCGCGCGGTAGTCCGCATCCACGCCGAGCGCCTCGGAGGCTTCGACATAATTGCTGAACAAATCCCACACGATCTGCTGGTCGTAGGAAACGCCGGGATGCGGTGTGCGGTCGCCTTCCTTGAGGATGATTTTCCCGTTCTGCTTCACCGGGCCGTGCTCGGGCGACCAGCCATCGGGCGTGATGAGTTTGCCGCCGGGCCCTTCGACGAGACGGTCCTCCCAGAACTCAACGATTTCCTTGATCGCCGGGTAGGCAGTGCGGCGCAGGAACTCCTTGTCGCCGGTGAAGGCGTAATGCAGCCACAGGTGCTGCACCAGCCACGCGCTGTTCGGACGATGCACGCCCCAGCGCGAAGTGCCGCCCATCGGATTCGTTGTGCTGTAACTCGACCAACCTCGGCCCTTCGTCGTTTTGACGCGCTCGTCCTGGGTGCGCTTGTAAACAACGGCCATGTTCTGAATCCACATGAACAACGGCTCATGGCACTCTGAGAGGCCAGTCAGTTCGGCGGGCCAGTAATTCATCTCCACGTTGATGTTGGCGGTGTAGCCCGAATACCAAGCGGGTTTCAGGTCGGCGTTCCAAATGCTTTGGAGATTGGCCGGCAAACCGCCGGGACGCGAACTACTGATGAGCAGGTAGCGCCCATACTGGAAGAGCAACGCCTCCAGCGCCGGATCGGGCTGCCCCGCTTTCCGCAAAGCCAACCGCTCGTCGGTCGGTGCGTCGGACTTGACCGGGCCGAGGTCAAGGCTCACGCGGTTGAACAGCTTTTGGTAGTCCGCGACGTGCGCGGCCTGAAGCTAGGCGAACGTTTTCTTCGCCACCGCTTCCAATCGCTGCGTGACGCGCTCATGCGGATGCGCGCCGCGCCAGTTTTTCATCGGGTCATTGGCAAAGGCCGTGCCCGCCGCCAGCAGCAGAGTCATGCTGTCGGCTTTGCTAACGGTGATGACGTTGTCACCTGCGGAGACCTGGCCGCCTTCGTTCAGGACCCACACTTGGGCTTCGTAATCGAGCCCGTTGGTCAGCGTTCCAACAGAGCTCAGCTTATTCCCCGCAGCGGAAATCCTGGCCTTGTGCATGTCGGTGAGCCGGACAACCCCGGAGTAGGCACCCGGCTTGTCCGCCGTGAAGCGCAGCACCATCACCTGGTCGGGATAGCTGGAGAACGCCTCGCGCTGAAATGCCACGCTGCCGTCGCGGTAACTCACCCGATGAGTCGCGTCGGAGAGATTCAGTTCGCGCCGGTAATCCGTCGGAGCGGCGTGCTGCCATTCGACGAACACATCGCCGAACGGCTGGTAGCTGCCCATCTCGATTTCGTTGCCCAACCAGAGCGTCTGCTCGTTGAACTGGATGCGCTCGTTCGTCGTACCGCCGAAGATCATGCCGCCTAAGCTGCCGTTGCCGATGGGCAGCGCCTCCAGCCACTTCGTCGCGGGCTTGGAATACCAGAGCGATAAATCCTGCCCTCGAAGTGCGATGGTCGCGCTGAAGACAACGATGGTGGCGAAGTGTTTGAGATTCATGGTTTGTGCGAAAGTGGTGTCAGCCAACCGACCGCGCTTTTCGGAGCAAGAAACAGTGTGCCGTGCTGGGCGTGCGGTGGAAACTTGGCCTGCTTGAGGTGGGTCCACGCCTTGAGATCCGCCGAGGTGGCGAGCTGCATTCCGCCGCCGGCCGGTTCGTCCCAAACCAGTAGCCAGCGACCCTGCCAGTGCAGAAGCGACGGGCCTTCCGCCATGGACTTGCGAGGCTCGGGGTTGCTAAACATGGGCGAATGGTTGCCGGCAATCGGCCCTTCCAGTGGCGAGAAATCGGGGTGGTCCAAGTCGAGGCCGGTGAAGGTAAGCCAGAGGTTGCGGCCTGGCATGGTCTTCAGCGTTTCGTCACGGGAACACTTGATGACCATCACCCAGCGTTGGTTTGCCTCGTCGCGGCGCATCACGGCGTCAATGGAGGCGAAGTTCCGGTCGAAGAACTTCTGCGCGGGCGTGAAGGAGCGGAAGTCCTTCGTGCGGGTGATGAACACGCGGTTGTCGTATTGGGAGCCACGTTTCCCATTGTTGTTGCTGTCGTCATCATCGTTCCGCTCGCGCAGCGTGGTGCTGGCGAAGAGGATGAAATAGTCCTGCGTGACCGGGTCCCAGTGAATCTCTGGCGCCCAGATGTTGTCGGGTTGATCTTCCGCCGGCAGGCTTTCGGGAAAGGGCTTCACCTGACGCGGCTCGGACCAATGAACGAGGTCTTCCGATTCGGCGCAGCCGAAAATCCGTCCCTTCCATCCACTCGTCCAGACCATGCGAAACTTGCCGTCATGAAACAGCACCGAGGCGTCGCGGGTCAGGTTTTGGCCGGGCCACGGCGGCGGGGTGAAGATTGCCTTGTCGTCGTTCAGCGCGACGAAGTTCAGTCCATTCGTGCTGGTGGCGAGGTGAACGCCGTCCCGGCCATTGTCGCGAAAGTAGGTGAACAACAGAACGTCGTCGTTCGTCCGCGCACTGGCCGTTGTGCTGCGAGCGTGGCTCGCTGGGTTGTTGAACTCGTAGTGAAACCAGTCGCAGTCAATCTGGCCGGCGTCGGCTTCGTTGTTGTAAGAGAAGATTCCAAGGCGGTCGCCGCGATAGTTGGCCCACTCGAATTTGTAGCGCTCTCCAAACGCGGTGAAGTTCGTGCCATCCAGACTGAAGGCCCACGTGCACTCTCCGTTGGCGGAGTGGACCGACCGCAGCCAGACCTCCGCGGTGCTGGTTTCCGGGCCGGCGGTTTCCTTCCCGCTCGCGGAATAACAAATGCGCCGGACGTTGTTCGTCTGCGTCACGCCGATCCAGCCATAGCCTTTGCCGAAATGACACAGCCCGGCCGCCTGGCCATCGGCCATGAGGGACACGTCGAGCTTGATCGTCACTTCACCACCGCCCGTGCCCATGAGCCGCTGCGTGAGCGTGTTGCCGGCATTAAGCAGATTGCCGCGCTGGAGCGGACGAAAGGCGTGCAGACGCAGCCAACCGGGACGCTCGGTGAGCGACCACTTGTCCTGACGCGGCTGATAGTTCCATTCCCACTGCGCGCCGAGCGTGGGCTCGTTGAACTCGTCGCTCGTCTGGGGAACAACCACCGGCGAGCCAGCAATGGGTTTCTTCGCCTGCCAGACCATGTTGCCGATGCCATCCGCCCCGATCTCGCCGATGATTGGCCAGCCATCGCGCCACGTCACCGGCAAGAGGCACATCGTCCGGCCTTCATACGCGCCGGTTCCTTGATGCGTGACGAACCACCAGTCGCCGTTCTCGGTCTGCACAATCCCACCCTGATTTGGCTCACGGTCCACGCGCGGATTGACGTGAGATAACTGCCGGCGCTCGTAGGGGCCGGTGATGTTCCTCGCGCGGCCCATCATCGGCACGCGGCCCTCGCGGTTCACTTCGCTGAAGAAGTGGTAGTAGAGGCCGTTCCACTTGTAGAGCTTGCTCGCCTCGCGGCCCTGCGCCTGATGGAGAACGTGGTCAAAGCCGGGCAACAAGCCCTTCCCATCCGGCGTAAGCTTGAAGAGGTGAATCTTGTAATTGTCTTTGAAACATGTGCCGACGAGATAACCCTGCCCGTCGTCGTCCCAGAAGGGGCAACAATCATCCCAGCCGGCCGCCTGCATCACGCACGTCAGCGGCTCCCATGGCCCGGCGGGATTCGTGGCCGTCGTCACGAAGTAGCCTTCGTCCGGCGTTCCGAAGTAGATCCAGAACTTCCCAGCGTGATGGCGAATCGCGCCCGCCCAGATGCCCCGGCCATAGCGGTCCATCCGATCCCAGTTCATTTCCGGTCCGATTTGCGTCAGGTCCGCGACCGCATGACTGAGAATGCGCCAGTTCACCAAATCGCGCGAATGCAGCACCACCATCCCCGGCGAAAACTGAAACGTGGACGAAATGGCGTAGTAGTCCGCGCCGACGCGGATGCAATCAATATCGCTGTAATCCGCCGGCAACACGGGATTGCGGTAAGTGCCGTCGCTTTGGTCGCCCCACGATTGCCAACCGCCCCAGGAGGGGCGCGCTAGCGTGGAATTGACCGCGGAGGTGGCAGACGTGGCCAGCAGGGACAAACCGGCGGTGAATATGATGAACAGGCGATTCACGGATTTGGTTTCGACGGCTTCAATTGCTCCGGCGCAACGACTTTCCAGTAAACCGCGAAACGCTGATGATGCACGCGATGCAGCGGAGCCAGCCGCACGCGAACGTCCCGGCGGTTCACCGGGTCAAACATGCGCGCTTCAAACCGCAGCGGCGCGTCCGGCAGCGGTTGCACCGGCAGCGATGGCTGGCCAGGCGTCGCGCTGACAAAGACGGGGACGGGCCACGTCGGCGCCTTTACGAACGCGTCTTTCCTGGCGATGTCACTGGCGGGCATCGTGTCGCGTCCCAACTCGCCAGCAAGGATGACGGGACCGTGGAACAACGAGACTGTCGTCGGATCATCCATGCTGGGACGTACGCGCAGTCCGAGCGGCAGGCGAAGCTCGATAACGTCGCCGGCTTGCCATCGGCGCTTGATGGGCATGTAGGTGCCGGGCCGTGCGTCGGCGGATTCTCTCTTTCCGTTGATGGCCAGGCCCACCGGGCCGTTCACCCAGGATGGGATGCGCAGATGGATGGTCGCGTTCGTCGGCGCGGCGGCCTCGAAACTGAGCCGGATCAAGCCGTTCTCCGGATAGGTGGTATCAAGTCGGAGTTTCAGCCCGCGCTCGCGCCAGTCGAGCGTCGAGGCGATGAAGAGGTTCACCCAAAGCGTGTCGGCGTGGTGAAAGTAGATGCCCTCCCCGAAGCGCGCCGTGTTTTCAATGCCAGTCCCCTGGCAGCAGAAGGGAGCATCGAGGTACGTGCGGAAATCGCCCGGCCTCAGCGGCGTGAAGTAGGTCACGTGTCCGCTGTCCGGCGCGATGGTCGCCAGGACGTGGTTATAAAGCGCCAGTTCGCAGTAGTCGGCGTAGTCGGCTCGCGGCTCGCGCTGGAAGAGATGGCGCGACAACTTCAGCACATTGTGGGTGTTGCAGGTTTCCGCGGTCTTAGGCGACAAGGCGGCATCGCCATTTCCCGCCACCTCCGTGCGGGCCGCGCGCAGTTTCTCGTCGAAGGAATTCCCTCCGATGGCAAACGAATGCTCGTTGACCAGCAACTTCCAGAATGTCTCCGCCGCCTGGCCGGTGCGCGCGTCGCCGGTGGCCAGCGCGTAGCGAGCCAGCCCACACGCTTGCGCTACGTGCGTGTTGCCGTGCAAGCCACTCAGCTTGTCCTTTCCTTGCAGCAGCGGCTCGATGAACCAGTCGCGATTGAAGACGGCGGCAAGCTTCAGATGCCGCCCGGCGTTGGCATCGCCCCGCTTTGCCGCGAGTTGATGGAGGTCGGTCAGCGCTTCGGCCATGCCGCCGAATTCATTGACCGGATTGCCGAGGTAATCGGTGCGGAACATCGCTTCGACCTGTGCCGGCGTGAGCTTGGCGATGCGGGCGGCGAAATAGTCGGACATGCGTGCGGCCACTTCGAGCGCTTGGGTGTTGTCGCAGAGCGCGTGGACATCCAGCAGGCCGGCCAGAATCTTGTGAATGGTGTAATAGGGGACGGACGCTTGGCGCGGATTGCTTTCCAGTTGGTCGAACTTGTCCGATGGAAACGCTGACAAGTATCCGCCGCCCAGTTTCGCCTGACACTCGGCTAGAACGCGCACCATGTAGGCGGTCTTGTCGCGGAACGACGAGTCACCCGTCGCAGCATACATCCGCGCCGCCGCCGAGAGATAGTGACCGCCGTAATGTCCGGCGATGAAGCTGGCATCCCAACCGCCGTAGCCGCCCTTCACACCACTGGGCTGCGGGAGCCCGGCCGTTTTGCGGAAGCCGAACAGCAACTTGTCCGGCTCCAAGTGACCGACGAGTCCCGTCCGATGCAGCTCCTGCAGCTCCTTGAACGAGCTGTCCAACAGGCGGACACGCGCAAGTTCAAAGCACTCCACCGATGGTGGCGCGGCATAGGCAGCGAGAGCCGCACCAAGAATGCAGAGCAGGAGTTGACGTTTCATGGTCGTGGCACTGGGCCTTACTTGGGAACCTCGACGGAAGAGCGGATCTCCACCGGCCGCGAACTCATAGGCGTGATGACTGTCTTGACGCCGGCTTTCGTTCCAGGTTCGAGGAACCCAGCCGGCAGCGGCACCTTCACGGTGTTCCCAGCATACTGCGCGAGCGCAGTGATGGTGGAATCGATCGTTTGCTCCTTGCCAGCCGCGTTGCGCACGGTCGTTTTCATCGGCGTCGGCTGCGAGGCGACCAGACCGAAGTTTTCGACCATCACCGACAACGACCCCGGCTTGGCGATGGTAGCCGGGCGTTGCGAAAGAAGCGGCGTCAGGGCCTGATGGCCGGGCATCCGCACGTAGCCGAACAGCAATTCTCCGCGGCGATTTCGGCCGAGCAACTTGCCGGCGAAGTCTTCGGTCTTGAAGCCGGTGGAAGTGGCGTCAAACGTCACGACAAGATCCTTGCCGCGCGTCTCAAACTTCACCGCTTTGCTGCCCTTGCCGAAATCCACCGACGCTGGCGCACCAAAGAAGAGCGAGGCGACATCCACCTCGGTGTGCGGATCGAATCCTTCCTCAGCTTTGATGGCCACGCGAACCTCGCCAGCACTGGCGCTGATGGGTTGGGCGGTGAGGATTTCGAGGCGGCGCGGCGACACGAGCGGCAGCGCGATGATCTTCGAGCTGTGGTTGTCGCTACCGAGGTCGAGGTCTTTGCGACTGTCGATGACGGCGAAATAAATGTGCGTGGCGCGCCCCTTGTCATCCTGTCGAACCGCCGGGCGCTCGAACTTGTACCAGCGCTCCAGGCTGCCGTCGGGATGGCGCGCGATGTTGACGTCGTAAGCCTTGCCCTGGTCCCAGTCCCAATCCACGCCGTCCTTGGAGCGCAGGTAGTACGCGGTGCGGTCAAACCAGTCGTTCACGATGAGGTTGTATTGCACCTCGTCCTTCCAGACGACGGGATCTTCGAACCGTCCCTTGATCGGCGGGTAGGCGCTCCGGGTGGTGATCTTCTTGTAGGGCTTCAAGCCGTCCTCGCTGATCCACACATGGCCGTCGCGCGACATCATGTAGTAACTCCCGTCTTCGCGCCGGACGAAGGTGTGGTTGGACATGCTCACTTTCGGCGTGCCGCGCAGGTCGTATTCGAGCTTGTAGCGCGTTCACGGACCATCGAGCGACTTCGAGGTGTAGGCGCCGTCGATCACGTAGATCACATAGGTGCCGTCCTTCGCCTGGTAGCAGCGGACGTTATGGCCAGGGCCGATCTCCTGTACGACCTTGAACGGCCCGGTCGGCTTGTCCGCCACGGCGTGGACGACGCTGGATCTGGGCCACGTCATGTGACCCTTCGGCGAGCTTTCGGGCCAGCGCACGGCGAACATGTGTTCCTTGCCGCCGGATGGGAACACCTCCATGCACCAATA
>CAYQWK010000184.1:0-11342 GCA_964420805.1 uncultured Bifidobacteriaceae bacterium
GGCCAGACCACCACCCCGTTTGGAAACGCCAACTTCCAGCTCGTTGCATCCAACATCACATTGGTCGGCGGCCAGAAATACTACACCGAGGTGCTCTGGAAGGAAGGCACCGGCGGTGATGGATTTGCGATGGCGGTGCGAGCAAACAATGATCCCGCCACTCCGCCGACTACTCCGAAGGCTGAAACGATACCCGGCAGCATGCTCGAGCTCCCGGTGGGGCTGGCGCGGGTGGGTCCGGTCAGCTTCGGCATTGTGCCGGCTAGCCCGGTGGTCGCGGACGGATCGCGGATTGTCCTCAGTGCCTACAACATTCAGGGCACCATGCCTTACGGGTACATGTGGCTTAAGAACGGCCAGCGGGTGTTTGACGGTGCCTATACCAACATCACACCGCCTTTGACTATGGCCGACAATGGCGCGGTCTATTCGCTGGTGGTTTCCAACCTCTTCAGCATTGTGACCAACTCGGTGGTTATAACGGTTCTTCCCGACACCAACGCCCCAACGGTTATCCGGTGCGTGGGCACCGGCACGCGCGACAGCTTCACCATCACCTACAGCGAGCCGGTGGACGCCGTCACTGCAACGGCCTTGGGCAACTACTCGATCAGCGGGGGCTTGCGCCTGCTTGGTGCGACGCTGGACGTGTCCCGACGGAGCGTGAGCTTCGTCACCTCTCCGCAGGCGGTTGGAACCACCTACACGGTGACAATCAATGGAGTCAATGATGCCTCTTCTGCGGCTACTCCGATCATGGCAGGCACGACCTGCACCTTCTCGACATGGTCCATCGGCGGCACCGCGATCATGGTCGAGTTGTTCACGAACATCGTGGGCGGTACGGTGGCGGAACTCACGGCGGCGCCCAAGTTCATGGCAAACAAACCGGATGTGGTTTATTACACGAACAACTTCGGCGTGGGCATCATACCGGCCGCGAACACCGGCTTGGAGAATTACGGAGCACGCATCTCCGGCTTCTTTGTGCCTACCAACACCGGTCTCTACCGCTTCTATGTTCGCAGCGACGACGCCTCACAGCTGTGGATGAACATCAACGCCACGGACAGCGAGAATCCTGCTGGCAAGACGATGCTGGTCCATGTCCCGTCCTCCGGGTTGAACATTAACTCGCGTGACTCCTTCTCGCTCCCGGTTGCGCTCAACCAAGGCCAGCGTTATTACATGGAGGGTCTCGTCAAGGAAGGAACCGGCGGTGACTACTTCCAGATGACCTTCCGCGCTTGCGATGCCAACGGCACCTCCACGACGGGCAATCCGGTGGACAACGTCCTGGCGGAAAACATTGGCCTCGCCTTCTTCGGCGGATCGCCTGGTAACCCAGATCTGGTCCAGATCACGTCCTTCCCGCCGACTGATTTCACCACCCAGGAACTGAGCCAGGTTAGCTTCACCCTGGTGGCCAACATTCCGGCCTACATTTCCGGCTACGGCGCACGCCAATGGCAGAAGTCGGACGGCCCCGGCTCGGGCAACTACACCAACATCGCCGGCGCCACGGGAACCAACCTGACCTTCACCTGCTTCATGGCAGATGACGGATTCCAATACCGCCTGTTGGTTTCCTATCCGGGCTATTCCAACGCCTATGTGACCACCCTGCACGTAACCGCTGACGCCACACCGCCTTATATCGTGTCTGTGGGCAGCCTCAATGGCTACGACCTGTTCGTGACCTACGACGAGCCCGTTGATTCCGGCACGTCCACCGATCCGTTGAGCTACACCATTGATTTCAATGGTCTCGACGTCATCGGCTTGGGCAATCTGCAGGCGGATCAGAAGACAATTGTCTTCCTGTTGAACACGCCCATCACCACCATTCCGTATGAGATTGAGGCGTACGGCATCATGAATCAGGCGGCATCGCCTTTGGCAGGTGACAGCGTCGCCAGCGGAATCGTGGAGTATGTCAGCACCAACAATGTCGGCGTGGCCGGCTTGGTGGGTGTCGGGGGCTACAACAACCTTGTTCCCAGCTATGCCATCGCGCGGACGAACCACGGCATCGATATTTCCGGCAACGGCTGGGACATCTGGAACGCGGCGGACGGCTTCTTCTACGTCTATCGCCAGGTGAGCGGCAACTTCGACGTGAAGACCCGCGTGCAAACGCTCAACGGCGCGGATCAATGGTCCAAGGCCGGCTTCATGGTGCGGCCTGACCTGACCAACAACGCCCGCATGCTGTTTGCGTGCGTGACACCGACTGCGTCTCCCATCATCGCCCAGGCACCGGTCAACGCCTACGCGGCCCAGTGGCGTCTGCGGGATGGCAACGCGCCGCTCAACTTCCAGACCGCCTCCAGTAACACTGCTCCGGCGTATCCGAGCGCGTGGCTACGGTTGCAGCGCGTGGGCGGCCTCTTCAACGCCTATGCGAGCACGAACGGAACAGATTGGTTCAACTATTGGAGCCTCGATACCGCCACTAACATCGGCGGCATTTTCCCGGACACGTTCTATCTCGGTCTGGCGGTTGCATCCCACGATCAAACCCGTGGTTTGAACAACAATGCCTGGGCGGAATTCCGCGATATCGACAACCCGGTTCCGCCTCCATTCAGCAGCCAACCCGGTCCCGCTTACGTCGAGATTGGAATTCACCAGTCGGTTTCCTTCACCGGCGCGGTGGTTCCGGGGGCGAACTGGTACCAGTGGCGCAAGGACGGCGTCTGGTTGTCTGGCGAAACCAATGTGGACATCATCATCGCCAACACCGCGGTGGCGCATTCCGGCACCTACACGTTGCTGGCCGGCACGAACGGCGGCGCGACCATCAGCTCCAACTGCGTGCTCGTGGTCACCAACGGCATCCTCGTGGCCAACACGGATTCTGTGACCGTGAACCAGGGTTCGATCACCAACATCCCGGACAGCTTCTTGATCGGCAATGACACCGATCCTGAACTGGATCCGTTGACCGTCACCGCCGTCAGCGGCGTGTATCCGGCCAGCTTCTGCTCGTCGTTCACCAACGGGGCTGTCCCGGCTGGTGCAACATCCTACGGCAGCGCCAACTACCCGGCGACTGGCGGCGCGGTGGACAATGGTGGCTACCTGAATCTCCATGCGGGTGCCGCGAGCCTCAGCGGCGCGTTCGTTCTAAACGAGTTGACTCCTTACAAGCGTGTCTCCGCCTTCTCCGCCTCGTTCTACATGAAGGTCGCGGACTGGAGTGCTGAACCTGCGGACGGCATGAACTTCAGCTTCGGCGCGGACATTCCGCTGGCGGTCAACGGCGGTGCTGAAAACGGCTCGGGCACAGGCTTCTCGTTCTGCTATGACGCCTACCGTTTTGCGCCGTTCGCCGGACCGGGTTCACCAGCCAACGCCCCCGGCGGCGCCACGGCCAACACCTCCGGCTTCAAGATCATCTTCGGTGGCACCAACATCATTGGCGTGCAGACTCTGCAATGGACCAATGCCTTGCGTTGGGTGCCGGTGAGCATTGATGTCGCCGAGAGCGGCGCGGTCACCGTGATGGTTGATGGCACGAACGTCTTCCCGGGCCTGGTGTTGCCGGGTTGGACTCCGCGTCTGGGCCGGTTCGGCATCTACAGCCGCACAGGTGGTTCATACGAGTCGCTGTCCATCGACGAACTTTGCGTCACTGCGCGAACACTCGATACGGCGTTGGGTTATTCAACCCCTGGCGCCACCAACTATGGCAACGCCTACATCGCCGGCACGGTTGGAATTCCGAACAGCGGATTCCTGCACCTGACCGACGATCTCAATACCCAGTACGGCTCTTACATCATCAACAACCTGACGCCGGGCTACGCGATGCAGACCTTCACTGCGAGCTTCAAGCTGCGCATTAACAACCCAGCCAACACTAATGGCGCGGATGGCCTCAGCTTCAACTTCGCCGGTGACCTGCCGGACGGCGCTGTCCCCACCTTCCCAGTGGCTGGCGCGTCGGAAGAAGGCGTTGGCACGGGCATCTCGTTGGCCATTGACAATTATCCGGTTGGCGGTCCCGACTCGCCGTCGCTCAAGCTGCGCACGAACGGGGTGTTGGCTGGATTTGCGTTGATTCCGAAATGGAACAACACCAACTGGATCCCCGTGAACATCACGTTCGCGGCCGGAAACCTCCTGACCGTCAACATTGATGGCACGAACGTCCTCACCAGCATTCCGCTGGGTTACAACCCGGTTGCCGGTCGCTTCGGCTTCTTTGCCCGCACCGGCGGCGCCAACGAAAACCACTGGGTGGATGACATCGCCATCACGGTTGGCACAGCCGGACCTGCTGGCAGCTACTCGCAGGACTTCAACACTGGCGGCCCTGGCACCGTGGTGCTCTCCAATGGCGTGGCTATCTACAACCCGGTGGACAACGCTTGCGGCACGGACAGCTTCTACTACCGGGTTACCGACGGCCAGACGGGTGGATCGGTCTGGACCAACGTGGTGGTCACCATCGTGCCGACCAACGGCATCATGCCCGCCATCAGCGTCTGCGCGCCGAACCGCAACATCTTGCTGGACACGAACTGCCAGTTCGCCCTGCCTGACATGACCGGCGATGTTCGTGCCTCTGGCAATTGCGTCACGGTCACGCAGAGCCCTCTGCCTGGCACGGTGCTTGGCATTGGCGCTCACACCGTCACGTTCACGGCCACGGACAGTCAGGGTAACTTTGTGACCTGCGCCGCCACGGCTACTGGTGTGGATACCACTGCTCCGTCAGTGGCCTGCCCGGCGCCGATCGAAGCTGGCGCGACCGGACCTGGTGGAGCTGTGGTCACGTTCAGCGCCACCGCTCTGGATAACTGCGATGGCAGCCCGATCGTCGTGGCCACCCCGGCTTCTGGCAGCACGTTCCCGCTGGGCACCAACACGGTGGTCGTCGTGGCCTACGACGCCAGTGGTAACAGCAACACCTGCTCGTTCACCATCACGGTCATCGACACGAACCCGCCGAGCATCACCTGCCCGCTGGATATCGTCGGCGAGGCGACCAGCCCGGCTGGCCGGGCAGTGGTCTTCATGCCCACGGCTAATGATGCTGAAAGCGGCCTGGCTTCCGTGATCTGCACGCCGGCCTCTGGCAGCACGTTTGCACTTGGGACCAACTCGGTCACCTGCGTGGCCACGGATAATGCCGGCAACACGAACAGTTGCTCGTTCCTGGTGGTTGTCGTTGACACCACGCCGCCGGCCATCGACTGCCCGACCAACCAGGTTGTGCAATGCACCGGCACCAACGGCCCCACAGTGACCTACACCGGCTCCGCGACGGATCTGGTCGATGGCCCGGTGGCGCTGGTTTGCACGCCGCCTTCCGGCTCCACCTTCACCACGGGCACAAACGTGGTGACCTGCGTGGCCGTGGATTCACGGCTCAACACGAACAGTTGCGCCTTCCTGGTCGTTGTCGAAGACCCGGTTGTCCCGGTTCTCGAAGTCGTCCAGAGCGGCACCAATGTGGTCATCTCGTGGCCGGCAAGCTGCACGCCTTACGTGCTCAAGCGCACCGATGACCTCAACTCGCCCATCTCGTGGACCACGGTGTCCGCGACGGTGGATTACGCCGACGGCCGCTACTCCGTGACCATCCCGGCCACGGCGGCGGCGCGGTTCTACCGCCTGCAATATCCGTAAGCGGTCTGGTCAGATGTCAGAGAGGCCGGGCGCAAGCCCGGCCTCTTTTTTCAACGACGCCCGATGCCTGTCACCCGCACTGATCTCGAAGCCCGCGAGCAGCAGTTCCTCGCGCCTTATGCGCAGTTCAGCGCCGCCACTCGCGGCCGGGTTCACGCCGAGCCGCCACCGGAATGGCGCACGCATTTCCAGCGCGACCGAGACCGGGTCATTCATTCGCGCGCCTTCCGCCGGTTGGAGTACAAGACCCAGGTCTTCCTGAACGGCACCGGGGATCATTTGCGTACCCGGCTTACCCACACCATGGAGGTGGCGGGCATCTCGCGGAACATTGCCCGCGCCCTCCGCATCAACGAGGATCTTGCCGAGACGATTGCTTTGGCGCACGATCTCGGCCATTCCCCCTTCGGGCACAACGGCGAGGCCGCCCTCAACCGCCTGATGCGCGGGCAGGGCGGCTTTGAGCACAACCGGCAGAGCCTGCGCATCGTCGAGGAACTGGAGCAGAAGTATCCCGGCTTCCCCGGGCTGAACCTCTCCTGGGAAGTGCGCGAGGGCTTGATGAAACATTCCGCGCCTGGCCGCGTGGACGGCCGGGATTTCCGGTCACCATCCCTGGAGGCGCAAGTGGCGAACCTCTCGGACGAGATTGCTTATTACAGCCACGATCTGGATGACGGCCTCGGTTGCGGACTGTTGAGCGAGGTGGAGTTGCGGCGGAACGTGGCGATTTGGGCGCAGGCCGACCGCGATGTCCGCCGTGAGCACGGCAAGCTCCCGGACGAGTGCCGGCGTTACTTCATCATCCGCTGCCTGATCGACAGCCAGGTGAAAGATGTTGTTTTCACCACTGAAGAACGCATTGCCGCCTCCGGTGTGGACTCGGCGGATGCGGTGCGCCTTTGCGCCCGTCCCTTGGTGCAGTACAGTGCGCGGCGGAAGAAGCTGAATCTTCAGTTGCGCGCCTATCTCTACAAGAACCTCTATTACAGCGAGGAGGTTCACGGCCCGAACACGCACGCGGTTCGAATGCTGGAGAAGCTCTTCCGCCATTTCCTGGCAAATACGCGTGAGTTGCCCGCGTTCGCGCGGCGCCGAGGCACGAGGCTGGGTTGGCATCGCGCGGTGTGCGATTACCTTGCGGGCATGACGGACCGGTTCGCAATGGCTGAACACGAACGGCTATTTGGCGGCCGGTGATCTTGGAACAGGCGGTTTTCGCCTGTGTCCTGATTTCCCTTCCAACAATTGGACATTGGTTTGACACCGATGAAATGCCGCGAATCCGGCTTTCCCGCCGCATTCGATCACGCGGATGCGCCCTGAAATGGCACAGTTTCGTTGTTCCGTTGCCGCCGTTGAGGCTTAGGGGCGTCTTATTCCGGGCACTGTGACGGAACGAAAGCCGGCCTTGGTACGGAAAATGTTCAAGCTGGATCGCAGTTATCAGAAGTATATGGCTGACGAGTTCACAAGACCCGAAGTTCCTGCGTCCGTGTCCGACGGCGAAATGGACGCGCCGCCTTCCACCATGGAAGAGGCGGTGAGCCGCCTTGATGTCGAGGTTGCGCGCCGCCTGCACGCCGAGCATCAGTTGCGGGAGATCGAGGAACGGTTCCGCCAGATCAGCGAGCACGCCGGGAAATTCATGTGGGTGAGCGATCCCCAGACCAACGAATTGCTTTACGTCTCCCCCGGTTACGAGCAGGTCTGGGCGCGCACGCGCGAAACCGAGTGCATCACTCCAGAGGCGTGGACCGAGAACTTCCGCAACGGCCGCCCGCGGCGCCACCGGCCCGGCATGCCGCACGAAGAGTTCTATCAAATCGCGGATCCGGACGGTGCGGTGCGGTGGATTCGCGACCGGATGTTCCCGATCCGTGACGAGGAAGGGCGGGTGATCCGGATTCTCGGTGTTGCCGAGGACATCACCGATGCGAAGAAATTGCGCGAGGCGCTGGTTGCCAACGAGCAGAAGTGGCGCGGCCTTGCCAGCGTTTCGCCGGACATGGTTTTTCGCGTGCGGCGTGACGGCACCATCCTTGAGTTCAAACCTGGAACCGATCCCAAGCTATTCCTTGATGAGGCCCGTGTTCTGGGGAAAACCATCAAACAGGTGCTGCCAGCGGTGCTGGCTGGCGAGACGATGCGCAATGTTGTGCAAGCGTTGAAATCCGGCGAGGTCCGGACCTTCGAATGTCAGTACCTTGTCACGGACGAGGTGCGGGATTTCGAGGTGCGCGGTGTTTCATGCGCCCATGACGAGGTGCTGGCGGTTGTCCACGACATCACTGATCGCAAGCGTCTCGAACGCGAGATTGTCGAGGTCAGCAGCCGAGAACAGCAACGCATTGGGGAGGACTTGCATGACGGCCTTGGCCAGCATCTGACCGCCATTACCTTCCTCACCCGCGCGTTGGAGCGCCGCTTGGCCGCGAAGTCGCTGGATGAGGCAAAGGAGGCTGCGGAGATTGGCCGGTTGGTCATGCAGGCCTTGACTCAGACGCGCAATCTCGCCCGCGGGTTGGTTCCGGCCGAGCTGGAGCGTAATGGCCTGATTCCCGCCATCGCCGAACTGGCCGCGCGCGTTGAACGCACCTGCAAAGTGCGGTGCCTTTTTGAGGGATCGGAATCCGTTCAGATCGACGATCTCCTTATCAGGGCACAGGTCTTCCGCATCGCTCAGGAGGCAATCAACAATTCCGTCAAGCACGCGAAGGCGAAGGTGATTGAAGTGACGCTTAAGCCGGTCGGGGATCGGATCGAGTTGACCGTGACCGACGATGGAGTCGGCATTGCGCCAGATGCAAAAATGGATGGCTTGGGCATGCGCATCATGCATTATCGAGCACGTAAGATCGGCGGCTCCCTTGAGGTCACAACACCTCCCAAGGGAGGAACCCGGATCTCGTGCTCGTTCCGCAAGAAGTATGAATCGAACTAGCCGCACAAAGACGGTTCCAGATGCTCCGGCCCCCAAGCGGGCGGCCGCAGCGCAGCGTCGTGGAAAATTCCGGGTCTTACTGGTGGACGACCACCCGATCCTTCGAAAGGGTCTTGCCGAGTTGATCAATCAGGAGCCGGACATGGAGGTATGCGGCGAGGCTGAAGAAGCCCCGAAAGCCTTCGAAGCCGTTGGAGTCCTCAACCCGGATGTCGCCGTGGTGGACATCTCGTTGCGGGGTGGCAACGGTCTCGAGTTGATCAAGAACATCAAAGCCTGTCATCCCGATCTGCCATTGCTAGTCCTTTCGATGCACGACGAGACGCTCTACGCCGAGCGCGCCATTCGCGCCGGGAGCCTCGGTTACGTGATGAAGGAGGAAGCGCTCGAAAAAGTCCTGACCGCCATCAGGCAGGTCATCGCCGGCGAGATGTTCCTCA
This sequence comes from uncultured Bifidobacteriaceae bacterium, assembly GCA_964420805.1. Classification (GTDB taxonomy): domain Bacteria; phylum Verrucomicrobiota; class Verrucomicrobiia; order Limisphaerales; family SIBH01; genus JANNGC01. The sequence goes on from CAYQWK010000184.1 coordinate 9,025, forward strand.
GCGATCGGATGAAATCCCGCCTGATCAGCCAGCTCGTCGGTGGGCGCATCAAGGCGGGCAGCACCTCGATCGACAGTCTTTCCGATCGTGAACTCGAAGTGTTTCGATTGATCGGCGAAGGTCGCGGTACGCGGCAGATCGCCGAGGAGCTACGCCTCAGCATCCGCACCGTCGAAGCCTACCGAGAGTACATCAAGGAGAAGCTTAATCTGAAGAACGGCACCGAACTGGTGCAACACGCCTTCCAATACGTCCACGCGGGTGCGGGCGTCTGACCGCCGCGCTCAAGGACATCGAGATTGCCTTTCCGGTGCCGGATATTGTTCGCTCTGCGGGCATGTCCGGCGCTTCTGTTTTCATCCACAGCTCCCTTTTCCCGGGCCGCGTACGCGCGAGGCTCCATGCGTCCCTCCGTCGGCGTGAGATCAACCACCAGTTCCACTACGCCACGCACAAACAAGCGCGTCAGTGGCTTGCCTTGCATGAGGCCCACTCCCCGGCGCGCAGGGACCGGGACGTTGCCGCGACTTATGACCGGGCGTTCGCGACGGTGGCCGGAGGGGATGAATCAAAGAACATCCGCGTCATTGGTCTGGGTTGCGGTGGCGGCCAAAAGGACGCGCGGCTTCTGCGGCTGCTTTCCGCCCGGCACCGGGTTCACTACACGGCGTGCGACGTCAGTGTGCCCTTGGTGCTCGCCGCTCGCGGGCGCGCCAGTCGAATCATCCCGCCTGAGCGGATACAATGCATCGCCTGCGATCTCGACGACCTGGATGCCGGCGCGGATTTGTTTCCCCGGGAACGTGGTGAAACGCGGCTGTTCACCTTCTTCGGGATGATCCCGAATTTCGAGCCGCGCCGCATCCTGCACCGAATCTCCTCGTTGCTTGAATCGGGAGACCGGTTGCTCATCAGCGCCAATCTGGTTCCCGGCCTGGATATCGCGCGTTCCATGCGGCGAATTCTGCCGCAATACGACAACGCGCTAACCCGTGAGTGGTTAACAACTTTCCTTCTCGACCTCGGAGTTGAACGCCGCGATGGCACCTTGCGGTTTGAGATCGAGGCTGTTCCCGGCCGGCCAGCGTTGCAGCGGTTCGTGGCGCGGTTCCATTTCCAACTGCCCAGTGTGGTTTGGGCCGATGGGCGTGAGTTCAGGTTTTGCCGTGGCGATTCGGTGCGGCTCTTCTTTTCGTATCGCCACACCGCGGAGTCGGTCGGGATGCTGCTCAAAGCCCGCGGAGTTTCCGTTCTTGATCGCTGGCTTTGCAGGTCCGGCGAGGAAGGGGTCTTTCTTTGCGGACGGCCGGGGTGAGGCATCAAAAGGTGCGCAGCGTCTCCAGCACCGCGCGCACCCTGGGGACTTCGTGCGTGCGGAACAGGTCCGTCCTGCCAAGGGCGGCCAGCACGGCGAAGAACGGCTCCGCGGTCCGCACTTCCTCACGGAAGAACTCGAAGCCGTGTGGCAATGCATGGCAAACCGGCGCTCCCAGCGCGCGGAAACGGAACGTGTTCAGGAAGACGTTCATCTGGTGCCGCACGCGGACGGAGCTGTCTTGCAAGTTACGGTAATAGAAACCGAGACCGGGATCGAGGAACACGCGGGACAGCCCGGCACTCTCGGCCAGTTCGAGCTGCCGCGCGAAGTATTCCAACATGCGTGGAACGGGGTCACTCCCGAGATCGAAATCGCCAACTGCACGCACATGGTCTCCCTCCACATAACACACGATCACTGCCGCGCCGTGTCCGGCGGCCAGTCGGAACATCTCGGCCGCGTTTCGCGTCCCAGTGAGGTTCAGCACGTTTGCGCCTGCCTTCAGGCACGCACGTGCCACGGCGGGTTCGTAAGTCTCCGCCGAAACCAGCACCCCGTGGGCGCGCAGGCCTTTCACCACCGGCAACAGCATCGATTGCTGCAGGGCTTCATCCACGCGGGGCGCGTGCGCCAGCGTGGACTCAGCCCCGACATCCACGATGGCTGCTCCTTGCGCGTGCAGCACGCGGCCGCGTTCAATCGCCGCCTCGGCTGAAAGACACACGCTTTCGCGATACCAGGATGCCGCCGAAAGGTTCACCACCCCCATTATTTCCGGATGTGAATTGAAACCAAAGTTGCGGCCGCCCAGGTCGAACTCGCGGACCTTGGATGAAAGAACGTCTTTATGGCTGGCGGCCAGTTCGGCGAGCGCTTCGAGCGTCAACATGGTGGTGCTGGCTTAACAACGGCGCGCCGCGAACACGAGGCGAATTTGGTGCGCTCGGCGGGAATCGAACCCACGACCCACTGCTTAGAAGGCAGTTGCTCTATCCAACTG
>CAYQWK010000185.1:0-11217 GCA_964420805.1 uncultured Bifidobacteriaceae bacterium
GGGGCTACGCGCCGGCGTGTGGGTGGTGGTGCGGGGCGGCGCCCCCGCGCCCCCCGTTTCCATTTCCACCGCGAGGCGGACGACGTCGAACCGCGAATGGACGCCAATAGACGCGAATGACCTGGATCGGCCGCGGCGCAACGCGACCGACCGCCGTTGGAGAAGACCCCGTCGCCTGCACTTCGATCAAAGCCCGACTGAGCCTGCCTATTCCCTTCCATAGGCGTGCATTCGCGGGGTTGGATTCAGGTGTTCTTCAGGCGGAACCAGGTCGCACCGATCACAACCGCGACGCTTGACACGAGCAGGATCACCCGCACCGCCAGATTGCGTTGCAGGCGCAGCCGTTGAGTTTCCGCCCGGAAGTCCGCCAGCGCGTCGGTATCAAGAAACTGCGGCAGGCGAACACCCGAGCCCATGATTGCCACCAGCACCGCCAGAAAAATGAGCAGGATCGTGATTACCCATCCCTTCACATTACCCCGCACTTCCGGCTCACTGCACAGGGCGAAGAGAAAACGCAGGCCGAGGCCGCCCAAGAGCACCACCACCAGGGCAAGAGCGATCCGGTTCAACCATGGCATCCCGAACTCCAGCTTTCCGCAATCACATCGCAACGGCGGATTCAACATTCGCTCTCGGCCGCACGCGATGCAGCGGCCAGTCTCTGCGCTTGGGCCACTTTCCAGAATCCAATTGAGCAGGTTGACCGCCGTGAGACCCATGACCAGCATTTCGAACCACCCGAAACCGTCCCGCTCCGACCGCCCGCCAAAGGCGAACCAGTCATTGACCCACAAGAACCCGGCCAGGGCCGCCATGACCAGCACGGACCCGAGAACACGCTGCTTCCGGTTGATGGTGTTGTGCATGTGCAGGTTGTTCGGTGGTTGATGCTGCGCAGTCTTTCCGCGCCTTCCGACCGGGTTCAAGGCGTTTCTGGCTGCGCAACTGGCAGACGCATTGGGACGAAACGCCCCAATGAAATCGAGAGGTAGGTTCGGGTGCGCTGCGACCGGACAAGGCCGCGTTCAGAAGGCTACTTGATCATCCCGGAAGCCGGCTTCAACCCCTGCGGTCGCGCCTCCTGATGAGGCGTGCCGGCTAGCAGCGCGAGCGTTCCCACCGTTTTAGGCGTATGCGCTGGGCTGCGTGATGAAGGTTGAAAACGGCCGCTGGCTTTGCCTACCGTCGCGCCCTGTCAGTCAATGCCCGGCAATTTTATGAAACAACTCTTTTGGATTTCTGCGTTCTGCGCGGCCGTGTTCGTGGTCGGATGTGACAAGCAGGGCGGCACGAGTCAGCCCGCCGTTTCGACCCCGTCCGGCGGCACGATCAAGATCGGCGAATTCGCCTCGCTGACCGGAAAGGAAGCCACCTTCGGCATCTCGTCGCACGAAGGCACGCTCATGGCCATCGAGGAGTTAAACGCCGCCGGTGGTTTGCTGGGTCGCAAACTCGAACTTCTCACCGAAGACACGCAGTCCAAGCCCGGCGAGCCCGCCACAGTCGTCAACAAACTGATTTCCCGCGACGGCGTGGTGGCCATGTTGGGAGAAGTCGCCTCCAGCCGCTCGCTCGAGGCCGCGCCGCTCTGCCAGCAGGCCAAGGTGCCGATGGTTTCGCCGTCTTCGACCAACCCCAAGGTCACCGAGTCGGGCGACTTCATCTTCCGCGTCTGCTTCATTGATCCGTTCCAGGGCACGGTGATGGCGAACTTCGCAACCAAGACGCTCAAGGCGAAAAAGGTCGCCGTGTTCACCGACGTGAAGAGCGATTACAGCAAGGGGCTGGCGAAGTTCTTCAAGGAGCAGTTCGCCAGGAACGGCGGGCAGATTGTCGCGGAATTGGACTTCAACGGCGGCGACAAGGACTTCAAGGCACAACTCACCGCCATCAAGGCCGCGAATCCTGACGGCGTGTTCGTTCCGGGCTATTACACCGACGCCGCACTCATCGCCATCCAGTCGAAACAACTCGGGCTGAATGTGCCGCTCTTCGGCGGCGACGGCTGGGAGTCCGAGAAGCTGGTCGAGATCGGCAAGGACGCGGTCGAGGGCCACTACTTTTCCACGCATTACCATCCTGATGTCGGCTCGCCGTTGAGCAAGAAGTTCGTCGAGAATTACCAGAAGCGCTGGAACGGCAAGATGCCGGACGCGCTCGCCGCGTGCGGCTATGACTCGGCGATCGTCCTCGCCGACGCCATGAAACGCGCAGGGGGCGTGGACGGACAGAAGGTGCGCGACGCCCTTGCTGCGACGAAGGATTTCGACGCCGTGACCGGCCGCATCACCATCAACGCCCAGCGCGACGCCACCAAGTCGGCGGTGATTCTCCAGGTGAAGGGTGGCAAGTTTGCCTACCTCGAAACGGTCACGCCCTGAACCCCGCATCGCTTGGCCGAGATTCTCCAGCAACTCATCAACGGCCTCGCGCTCGGCGCGATCTACGCGCTCATCGCCCTCGGCTACACGATGGTCTATGGCGTCCTGCGTTTCATCAACTTCGCCCACGGCGACGTATTCATGCTCGGGGGGTTCGCGGGCTTCTTCCTGGGCCGCATGGACACATGGACGTTGCTGGGCCAGCGGATCGTCCCGTCATGGTTGGTAATCCCAACTCAATCTTATTGGGGCGGAGCGTTGATTCTAGTCCTGGCGATGCTCATTTGTGCCGCGCTCGGCATGTTGATTGAATTTCTCGCCTACCGTCCGCTGCGCAACCGTCCCAAGCTCATCGTGCTCATCACCGCCATCGGCGTGTCGCTCTTCATCGAATACACCTGCCAGCACAAGGCGGTGTTCGGCGCGGCACCGCGCAGCTTCCCAAATCTGATTCCCACCGCAAACTGGCAGTTCGGCGGCCTGGCCGTCAGCTCCGCGCAGGTCATCGTCCTCGTCACCACGCTGCTGCTGCTCGTGGCGCTGACATTCATCGTCCAGCGCACCAGGGTCGGAACCGCCATGCGCGCCGTGTCGTTTAACGAGAAGGCCGCCGCGCTCATGGGCATCAATGTGAACTTTATCATCTCGTTCACCTTCGGCCTTGGCTCGGCGCTGGCGGCTGCGGGGGGAATTCTCTACGCCATGAGCTATGAAAGCATCGACCCGCTCATGGGGGTGCAGACGGGCCTCAAGGCGTTCATCGCCGCCGTGCTCGGCGGCATCGGCAACCTGCCCGGCGCTGCGCTCGGCGGCGCGCTGCTCGGCCTCGTCGAAACCATCGCTGGCGGCATTCCCGTCATCTCACCGTATCGCGACGGCATCGCGTTTGCGATTCTGATTTTGATCCTGCTGTTTCGCCCGGCGGGGCTGCTCGGCAGGTTGCAACCGGAGAAAGTTTGATGACGCTGTCGAATGACGAATGTCGAATGACCATTGAAGTCCCAATGCCCGACTGCGATGTGGTCATTCCAGCTTGGTCATTTTTTGGTGGTTCGTCATTCGTCATCTGTCATTCCCTCTCATGACCCTCGGAGCCAAACGCTTCTTGCTCGCCGCAATTCTCATTGCGGCCTTGGTTTCGTATTTCTCCGCCCATTTCAACCGCTACTACCTCGGAATCGCCATCGACATCGGCATCAACATCATCCTCGCCGTCAGCCTCAACCTCATCAACGGCCACACGGGTCAGTTCAGCCTCGGCCACGCGGGCTTCATGGCGGTGGGCGCTTACACGGCGGCGTCGCTGACGTGGGGTTTGGAGGCAGCCAAGGCTTCACCGCTGGTTGGAAGTCTGATCTTCCTGTGTGCGCTCGTGCTCGGCGGCTTGATGGCTGCGGCCTCCGGTCTCGCGGTCGGCGTGCCTTCGCTGCGGTTGCGCGGCGATTACCTCGCCATTGTCACGCTCGGCTTCGGCGAGATCATTCGCGTCATTCTCCAGGCCACCGACACGATGGTGCGGAACTGGCACATCGATCCTAATGGCGGCCTCGCGCGCCTGCTCGAAAACATGGGCGGCGCCAGCGGCATGAAGGGCATCGCCACCCTCACCAACTTCGGCTGGGCCTGGGGATTGGCGGCGATCACGGTCTTTGTCGTCGCCGCTCTGGTGAACTCCACTTACGGGCGCGGATTCATCGCCGTGCATGACGACGAGGTCGCGGCCAGCGCCATGGGCATCAATCCCGTGCGCTACAAAGTCACGGCCTTTGTCATCGGCGCGTTCTTCGCGGGCGTGGCCGGCGGCCTCTACGCGCACCACAAGCAATACCTGAACCCCGGCGGCTTCGACTTCATGAAATCCATCGACATTGTGGTGATGGTGATTCTTGGCGGCATGGGGCGGACGGCGGGCGTCATCGCTGCCGCCATCGTGCTGACGCTGCTGCCCGAACTGCTGCGCGGCTTCGCGGACTACCGGATGATTCTTTATTCCCTGCTCATCATCGGATTGATGATGGCACGCCCGCAGGGATTGTTCACCTTGGGCAAAGTGAAGGGAGGCAAGATATGAACTCGCAAGATGAACTTCGAAACTTGATCGCCAGGCACGGTCTTCAACGGTTCGGCACCGAAATTGAGAACTCCATTCTCCCAGCCATTCACATCCGAAAGCAGGCGCGCACGGAAGCGGTCGTGCCGGAGCGACGCTTCTTTGGACTGCTGCCTGGGTCGCAAAAGCAGGTGCAAGTCGCGGCTCCCTTGTGCAGTGGAGCCTCGCACTTCGGAGGCAGGCCGGATGTCGGCCCTGATTTCAAATGGCCGCAGTGGAATGGGAAGGCGCTTGGTTTCCTGGCCCAAATCAATTGCGCGGAAGCCGCCGCGCTCGACTCGGACAATCTCTGGCCGAAGAGCGGTTCGCTTTGTTTCTTCCACGCGATTGCCGACTGCCCGTGGGGTGACGACCCGGACTTCGCCAGAAGTTGGGCCGTGATTCACGTGAAGAATGACGCCTTGCGTCTGGCCGAGTTGCCGGCAGGGTTGACCGCCGCCGACTTGCTTCCCGCCTTCCCGATCAGTTTGCGCAGGTTTTCCACTTTGCCCGATGCGTTGTCCGGCGAGGTCAGCGACGCGGAATTCGATAGTTACTACGAGCTGTGCTCTGAACTACGAATGGTCGATGGCAGGTTTGAACCCGCGCATCAAACGCTCGGTCACGTTGATTCGATCCAAGGCCCCGTCGAGGAGGAGTGGCAGGAGTTTCAAACGAAGCTGGGCCGGCCACACGATGATTCGGACTGGAAGCTGTTGCTCCAGTTCGACAGCGATGATGATCTGAATGTGATGTGGGGTGATGCCGGGATGCTTTACTTTGGAATTCGTGAGTCAGCGTTTCGAGCGCAGCGCTTCGAGGAAACACTGCTTACGTGGCAATGCTGTTGAGGCCCGATGTCTGAGAACCTGCTCCAACTCGACCGCGTGACCATCCGCTTCGGCGGGCTCACGGCTGTTTCTGAGTTGAGCCTGGGCATTGGCGGCCACGAACTCGTCGGCCTGATCGGTCCCAACGGCGCGGGAAAGACCACGGCGTTCAATCTCATCACCGGTGTTTATCAACCGACCGAGGGCGCAATCCACTTCAACGGCGAGCCGACGGGAGGTTCCCGTTCTCACCACCTGACCAGGCGCGGCATCGCGAGGACGTTTCAAAACATCCGCCTCTTCGCCAGCATGAGCGTCTTCGACAACGTGCGCGCGGCCGTCCAACTGCATCGCCCGCATGGCATCATCAATGCACTCTGGCGCGGACGCGGCTTTCGCGACGGAGAGAGCGAGGTCGCGAAGGAAGTGCTCGAACTGCTCGACGTCTTCAACCTCAGCCGCTTTCGCCACAGCGACGCCCGAAGCCTGCCCTACGGCGACCAGCGTCGGCTCGAAATCGCGCGCGCCCTCGCCACGAAGCCCAAACTGCTCCTGCTCGACGAACCCGCCGCAGGAATGAACCCGACGGAGAAAGTCGAGTTGATGAAGACGATCCAGTTCGTGAAGGACAAATTCCGCATCGCTGTGCTGCTGGTCGAACACGACATGCAGGTTGTGATGGGGATCTGCCAGCGCATTGCCGTGCTGGATTACGGCGTGAAGATCGCCGAGGGCACGCCGGAGCAGATTCGCCGCGACCCGAAGGTGATCGAGGCGTATTTGGGCGAACCCAAGACCGAATGAGTTCTCCCGCTTTCAAACCCACTCCCGTGCTCGAAGTGAGGAACCTCACGGTCAACTACGGCGTCATCGGCGCGCTGCACGACGTCTCGTTCTCCATCCAGCACGGCGACATCGTCACACTCATCGGGGCGAACGGCGCGGGCAAGACGACGACGTTGCGGGCCATATCCGGCCTGGTGAAGACGGCGGCAGGCGGAGTGCGCCACGACGGCGCGGACATCACCAACCTTCCCGCGCACCAGATCGTCGCGCGCGGACTGGCGCACGTGCCGGAGGGTCGGATGGTCTTCGCCAATCTCACGGTGATGGAGAACCTCCGCATGGGCGCGTATCTGCGCCGCGACGATTTCACGCCGGAACTCGATTATGTGTTCACCGTTTTTCCGCGGTTGAAGGAGCGGGAGAAGCAGGTCTCGGGCACGTTGTCAGGCGGCGAGCAGCAAATGCTCGCCATCGCCCGCGCGCTGATGAGCAAGCCGAAGTTCCTCATGCTCGACGAGCCGTCACTTGGGATCGCGCCGCTGCTGGTAAAGACGATCTTCGAGAAGATCGTGGAGATCAACCGCGAGCAGGGCATCACCATCCTGCTGGTCGAACAGAACGCCAATCTCGCGCTGGAGATTTCCCAGTTCGGATACGTTCTGGAGACCGGCCGCATCATCCTGCAAGACACCGCCGATGCACTGCGCGCGAACCCGAAGGTGAAGAGCGCTTACCTGGGCGGTTGATTCGACATCGGCGGCGAGGGGCAAAGCGCGGCGATCCGGAACTCCATCCGGTTCGGAGTCAATCGTCGGACTTCGAGGTGAGAACGCGCAGCAACACCAGGCCGACAACGACCACCACCACGCCGATAAACAGTAGAAGCGAAATGCTCATGCGGCAAACAAGTCCTCATGATTGAGCAGACGGCCTCGCCGGCCATCCGCGACTTCGTGAATCCGCGCACCCAATCCGCGCGGCGGCGGGGCGGCGAGCTTCTGAAAGAAATTGGGGAACGTTTTCTTCACGCAGCTTGGATTGCGAATCCTGATGCCCGGCACCTTCAAGCCGAGTACGGCGAAACACATCGCCATCCGGTGGTCGTTGTAGGTTTCGATCCACCCGGGAGAACCGTCGTCATTGTAAGGCCTGTGGAGCGCGAAATTCGAATGGACCGTGAGCGTGTCCCCATGCTCATCAACACGCGCACCGCATTTTTGCAATTCAGTCCGCAAGGCCACCACTCGCTCGCATTCTTGAACCCGAAGACGTCCCAGGTCCTTAAAAACCCTCGCTCCAGGAATAGGCTCAACACCGGGACCGTCTGTCGATTGATTTGGGTATGCGAACTGCGATTTGATGGGAGCCGGATTCAGCGGGGCTTTCGTGATCGCAATCATGATGCTATCCGCGATCTCGGTTTGGCGGGACATCGTCTCCTTTTCGAGTTTTCGCAGTTCGCGATAGCGAGCATCTATTTGCAAATCTGATGCTGGCCAATGGTTCACCCTGATCCAGTCCAACGTGTCTTGTGGAGTTCTTGTTCCCCGGAAAGAGACCCATTGAATCCAGTCAGCGGCGAGAAAATAACTCCCGCTGCTCGCATCCGGCTCGATCTGGAACTTTCCGCCGCTCTTCGGAAACGCCTTCACCATCTCCGCCGTCATCGCCACGTAAGGCGATTCATCCGCGTTCTCTCCGGAGATTCCGACCTTCCATCCGCCGTGTTCCGCCGCGAGTAGCAGCGCGCTGGCAAACTGTGAGCTCTCCTCGATGCTGACCGTGCAACTTCGTTCCGCATTCCGCATTCCGCATTCCGCATTCCCATGGATCACCGCTGGCAATTTGTCGTTCGCCGCGTCCACGCGATAGCCAAGCTCGCGCAGCGCGTGGAAGAGCGCGGCCTGTGGGCGTTCGTGCATGCGCGGCACACCGCTCAGGCGGTAAACACCGTTCCCAAGGCAGACCATTGCCGCGAGAAATCGCGCTGCCGTTCCAGCGTTGCCAACGAACAATTCAAGCGGCTGCTCCGCCGTGCCCGCGCGCGGAATTTCCCCGCCGCGTCCCCGCACGGTGATCGTCCGGTTGCAGAACTCGTTTGGGTCCGGCTCGACGCGCACCTCAAAGCCGAGCTTCTCCAGGCACTCAGCCATCACCTGCGTGTCCTCGCTCCAGAGCGCGCCTTCGAGCGTGACTTCGCCATCCGCCAGCGCGGCCAGAACTAATGCGCGGTTGGTGATGCTCTTCGAGCCGGGCACGGTGATCTCCGCGTGGACCGGTTCGGGGAGCGGAACGATTTCGATGAGATCGGGCAGGGGCATGAATCAAAACAGGCCGAGGAACTTCTTCGCCGTGTTCTTGCGGCCGGGATTGATGAGTTCCGTCACCCCGTGCCGGTCGAACTTTTCCCACAGCGCGTCCGCGCCCTTGTTCAATTTCAAATCCATCTCCTCGCGAAAGACCGGCAGCACGGCGAGGAAATGGACCACCTTGCCCGGCGCGGCTTGCAGCGTACCGAACTCCGGGGCGAACAGGCGCAGCGGCGCGATCAAGGAGCAGCAAAATCTCGTGTCGCAAAAATTCTCCGGCGGATCGCCGTTCGGAATGGTGTGCCCCACGCCGAGCCACGTGTCGAACTCGTGCGGGAACCGGGCGAGAAACTTGAGCATCCGCACCGGCCAGAAGTTGCGCTCGTCCTTGAAGTCCTCCTGCGTGAGCTTCCACGATGGCGGAAGGCAAAGCAGCAATTCGGCAAAACGCATTTCCTCGCAACCCTCTGGCACATGCATTGGACGGTCGCTCATTCCGCTCGTCACGAGCGTGTGGAAGTCACGGCCGGGCTGTGGCGGGATGAAATGCACGTCGATGTGTACCTTGTCGGAAACCAACTCGTGAAAGACCGTCTCCGGCTCGCCGGCGAACTTCTCGAAGTGCGCGGTGATTGCCTCGATGTTCTCCGAATCGCCCTGCGCAAACTCGAAGTCCTTGGCCGGCTTTTTGTAGCGGTAGATGGGATTGCCGCTGCTGGATCGTGCGGACGGTTCTTGCATGGTCATTCTGGCGACGGTGATGAGGCATGGGCGTGCCACGCATCGCGCCGTTGCTTGGCCGTCTGGAAGAACTGCTCCACCGCCCCGGCATCGCCGCGTTCGACCGCCTCGCGAACCTTGGCGAGATCTCCTATGAACTCGCCGAGCAGGCGCGCGAGGTTCGTGCGGTTGGCCAAGGCAATGTCTCGCCACATCTCCGGTGAACCCGAGGCAATGCGCGTGGTATCGCGAAAACCGTTGGCGCACAACGCGGGCTGCTCGGCGGGATGCGCCGGATCAAGCACCTGCGAGGCGATCGCCGCTGCCACGACGTGCGGCAAGTGGCTGCACCGCGCCACCAGTTCGTCGTGCAGCTCCGGGGACATTTTCAACAACCGCGTCCCCAACGCGCGCCAGAAATCTCCGACCGCTTCCTGGCAGCCTGCGCTGGATCGCGCTGTCGGCGTGAGGATGCACACGGCACCGTTGAACAGATTCGCGTGGGCCGCGCTCACCCCCATCTTCTCCCCGCCGGCCATCGGATGCGCGCCGAGAAATTCCCCGCCAGCCTGGGCGACAATTTCCTCCATCTCCCGCACCACGGAACCCTTGACGCTGCCCACATCAGTCACAATGGCACCTGGCTTTAGCGAGGGAAGAAACTGCCCGGCCAGCGCGCGCATTTGCGCCAACGGCGTGCAGAGAACGACCAGATCCGCGTCGCGCACCGCAGCCGCAAGATCAAGCATGGCAAAATCCCTCAACCCCGCGTCAGCGCACTCAGCCAGCGAACCTTGCCTCCGCACGTAGCCAGTGACCAAGCGCGCCAGTCCGCGCTCGCGGATCGCCAGAGCCAGCGACCCGCCGAGCAAACCCGCGCCCACCAAGGTAATTTTGTCGAACGGCACGGCGCGAAGATTAAGGACCGCGGCGGTGCGAGGGAAGGAATCAGTGAGACCAGACCGGCTACCAGGCAGCGCTCTGCCCGCGAAGTTCCCCGGCCGCTTCGTGAACCTGAACCGTCCTGGGGCACCGGGAGTCGAATCATCGCGCCGTATTAAGCGACAACTGGCCGCGTCATCGTCCAGCAGACCGCATTTTGCCGAGAGCCCGCGTTGACTTCACGCGCGCCTGGTTTTCATACTGCGCGCCGATGAAATTCGACATCTCCCAACTGCTTGAGAACTGGGATTATCATCCGGGTCAGCTTTCTGTGCGGCGCTTCAAAGGGCGCGACGGTCAGGAAAAGATTCAATTGCGTGTTGACCTCGGCCTGCTCCAAATGAACGCCGAGGGCCGTCCCGACGGCAAACGACCCATGGGCCACGAGTCGCTCCTCGAATTTCATCAGGCCCGCCTGGAGAAACACCTTGCCGCGCACGGTGGCGACGCGGCGGGCTTCACCCTCAGTTCCGAAGATTGCTCGAAGCTGCAGATCGAGGCGCTCCAATACCATCACCGCTACATCTGCCTGCTCGAACTCGAGGACTTCGATGCGGTGCTGCGCGACACGCGCCGGAACCTCTCCGTCTTCGACTTCGTCGCCGAGCACACCGAATCCGAGGAACTATCCTGGGCCCTGCAACAATTCCGCCCGCAACTGCTGCTCATTCAAATCCGCGCCCGCGCCTCCGCAAAGCTGGCCAAAAAGAACTTCAAAGCGGGAATCGCCGAAATCGACCGGGGCATCGCGGAGATCAAGCGCTTCTTCGCCGACCACGGGCGGCCGGAAAGCGCGGAAAATGGCGCGGAGATTTCCTACCTCGAAACCTGGTTGAACGACCTCAACAACCGTCGTCCCCTCACCAAGCGCGAGAAGCTCGAACTCGCGCTGCACGAGGCCGTGACGCGCGAGGACTACGAAAAGGCCGCCGAGGTCCGCGACGCCCTCCGCCGCATCGACGAGGCCTGAGCCACGCAAACCGGCGAAGACGGCGATGCCGGACGGAGCGCGCCCACAAAGACAAGTTGCGCACTTGCGGAGGCGGGGGTTGGATTGATAGAAGAAGTCCCGTCCGGACGCGGGTGTGGTTCAATGGTAGAACGTGGGCTTCCCAAGCCTGAAACGAGGGTTCGATTCCCTTCACCCGCTCCAA